>NZ_JASGBY010000007.1:0-310796 GCF_030053355.1 Pantoea sp. EA-12
ATTGGTGGAACAATCAGTAGATCACATATCTCTATGCCTGTCTTATTTTACCCGCCCATTACTGGGGATTCCTCAGCGCCGAAGCGGGATTTTTCTTTTTACCCTTTGCGACTCAAGGTCGCCTGACCCTTGCCTAATCCATCTGGGCCGTAAAACGCCTGCGTCTGGTGCGGTTTAAGCACGGCCAGCGCATCATGGGTATAGCGGATTTGATGCTGCAGCAGAATCCCATTGTGCGTATTGGTATCACGCAAACGACGGGTATGCTGCTGAATGCTCTGCCATCGGCGTTCACGATCGCTGTGACCACCATATGGCGCCTGGGTACCGAGTGATTTTTCGGTATTGCGGCGCATCTCGTCCAGATAATTCAACGTGGTCAGCAGCGCGCTTTTGTCTTCTGATATGCGCTGTAACAGGTTGCCATTAACCTGGCCGGCAGAAAGTTGCTGTTGCTCTTCATCCATCACTACGGTGAGTGAAGCCAGCACATCCTGCATTTTGTCTAAGGTGGTCAGCAGATTGTCCATTGGGATCAGTTACCCTCTAAATACGCCTTGGTATCGGCGATCAGCGCATCGGCGATCTTACCGGTATCCATTTTCAGTTCACCATTACGAATGGCGGTTTTCAGTTGTTCAACACGTGCGGTGTTGATGTCTTTACTGCCAGGCTGCATCAACTGCGCCTGAGCGGCACTCAACTTCACTTCCGCACCGCTTTCGCTGGTGGTGGTTGTGGTGGCAGACGTGGTGGTTTGACGCACCTTGCTGCTGTTGTCGTTGGTGTCGCGAGACTGTACAGTGCTCACCGGGTTTAATGGTTGCGTTCTTTCGATGCTCATGGTCTTGCTCCTGTAAGGTCAGTTGGGGGGCAGCCAACTGAGTCAGCATAGGGTAATGTCTTTGTTGATATCTCTATCGGCAGAACAGCAGGGTTCTTTAACGCTTTATAGCGATATCAGAATATTCCCATCCGCGTCGACGCGACCGCTGACCACCTGCCCATTTCCCATGCGTACACGCACCATTTGAGCTGCACTGGCGTTGTTCAGCGCACGTCCTTCGCTGCTGGCATTAAACCCGTTTCCACTCGCCACTACCATCACATTTTGACCCGCTTTAACACGCCATGGCTGACGCAACATGGAAGCGGTTACCGCCTGTCCTGGGGGGATATCGCGCAGCGCAATCGCATCGGCCACGCTGTTGTGATCAAACAGGGCGCGTGGCGGTAATTCATCCAGACGACCGGTTTCCATGCGGAAGTCATTTGGGTCGAGCGTTGTTCCGCGCATCACCTGACGACTGGCCACCAGATATTGCCCTGTGACCTGCACCTGCACCTGCAAAAAGCGACGATTCTGCGCACAGTTAGCTGAAATGCTGAGGTTACCCCACTGGCGGCTGTTGCCCGGGAGCTGCAGCTCCGGCGTATCGCACGTCGGCCACTGTTCTTGTGGCGTACGAATCACCACGGTCATACCCGCCGCGTGCTGCGGATCGCGCGCTTTAAAAAACTGGGTTAACTGAGCGGTTAAATCCGCTGAATAGCCGGGCAGCGCGATGGCCAACAAAAGGGTGGCCAGCAAGGGTGGAAATGTGCGCATAAACGCCTCCTGTCGAGAAGATGGCCTGAGTCTACTCTTCGCGCGAAAAATTCAATGTCAAAAATAGCCGTTATTTTTGCTGCTATTCAGACGATCACCCTTGCTTTTGTCCACTTAAGCTGTCAGCTCAAAATTCTCATTCGCGGAGGAAGCATGCTCGACAAACTCGATGCCGCGCTGCGATTTGGTACAGAAGCGTTAAACCTGCGTGCTCAGCGTCAGGAAATCCTGGCGTCAAACATTGCCAACGCCGATACCCCGGGCTACCAGGCGCGGGATATCGACTTTGCCAGCCAACTGAGCAAGGTGATGGAGAACGGTCGTGCCGAAGGCAGCAGCATGGCGCTGAAGGTGACCTCTTCTCGTCACATTGCGGCAGAGACCAATTCTCAGCCGTCAATGGACCTGATGTATCGCATTCCCGATCAACCTGCCGCGGATGGCAACACCGTGGATATGGATCGGGAACGTACGCAGTTTGCTGATAACAGCCTGAAATACCAAACCGATCTCACCCTCATCAGTAGCCAGATCAAAGGCATGATGAACGTACTGCAGGGGCAATAATCATGGCATTGCTGAATATCTTTGATATCGCCGGTTCTGCAATGACGGCGCAGTCTCAGCGCCTTAACGTCAGCGCCAGTAACCTGGCCAACGCCGACAGCGTCACCGGACCGGATGGCCAGCCTTACGTGGCGAAGCAGGTGATTTTCCAGACCGATGCGGCACCGGGTGCGGCAACGGGCGGTGTCAAAGTGGCTGGCGTGGTCAACGACCCAACGCCCGCCAAACTGGTGTATGACCCGGGCAATCCGATGGCGGATGAAAAGGGCTACGTCAAGATGCCGAATGTGGATGTTGTCTCAGAAACCGTTAACACCATGTCAGCGTCGCGCAGCTATCAGGCCAACGTCGAAGTGCTGAACACGGTGAAGTCAATGATGATGAAAACCCTGACCATGGGTCAATAACGGAGCACGATCATGAGTGTAGCAGTAGGCGTTAACGCCAATCTTGACCCAACGGTCCTCAGTTCTTCCAGTTCTACCGATACCGGCAACAGTGCACAGGACCTGCAGAACCAGTTCCTGACCATGCTGGTGACGCAGTTGCAGAACCAGGACCCCACCAATCCGATGGATAACAGCCAGCTCACCACCCAGTTGGCACAGATCAATACCCTAAGTGGTATTGAGAAGTTGAATACCACCCTGGGCTCTATTTCCGGTCAGTTGACCACCAGCCAGTCACTGCAAAGCACCACGCTGATTGGTCATGGCGTGATGATCGATGGCAGCCAGATCTTGGTTGGAAGCGGCACTACCACGCCATTCGGTGTGGAACTGACTACCGCTTCCACCGCCACTACCGCCACCATCAAAGATGCCAACGGAACAGTGGTGCGCACCATCGATTTGGGCGCACTGACGTCAGGTGTGCATGCCTTCTCGTGGGATGGTACTGATGCCAATGGCGCAACCGTGGCCGACGGCAAATATTCTGTTTCGATCGCCGCCAGTAACGGCAGCACACAACTGGTGGCCCAGCCGCTCAACTATGCCTACGTCAATGGCGTGAGTACGGTCGATGACACCGCAAAACTGGATCTCGGCACCATGGGCTCCGCCACTCTTGATGAAGTTCGTCAGATTCTCTAACTCAATTTAAGCAGGAGACACGCTATGTCTTTTTCTCAAGCTGTAAGTGGTATGAATGCGGCCTCCAGTAACCTGGATGTCATCGGTAACAACATCGCCAACTCCGCCACTGCAGGTTTCAAATCCAGCACCATCTCTTTTGCCGATATGTTCGCGGGTTCAGACATCGGTATGGGTACTAAAGTGGCTGCGGTCATTCAGAACTTCAACGACGGTACCACCACTTCAACCAGCCGTGGTCTGGATGTGGCACTGAGCGGTAACGGTTTCTTCCGCATGACCGATGCCGCGGGTAGCGTGTATTACTCACGTAACGGCCAGTTCACTTTGGACGAAAACCGTAACCTGGTGAACACCCAAGGCATGAGCGTGACAGGTTATCCGGCAACCGGTACGCCGCCAACCATTCAAACCGGTGCTAACCCAGTGGCATTGAGCGTCCCGACCACGCAGATGGCCGCGCGCGCCACCACTACCGCAGGTCTGGTTTCAAACCTGAACTCTACCGATACTGTGCCAACCGTGACCACCTTCAGTGCGTCTGACGTTGATAGCTATAACGCGAAAAGTACCGTGACGGTGTATGACTCACAGGGTAACGACCACGCGCTGGACCTGTACTACGTCAAAGATTCTGCGAGCAACAGCTGGACCGTACATGCGCTTGACTCGACCACTGGCGATGACCTGGGCAGCTTCAACATGCAGTTCAGCACCAACGGCCAGCTGACCAGCGTGACGGACAGCAATAATAATACGACTACCAGTACTGTTTCCCTCACTTTGAACCCATCAGCAACAGCGACTGCCGCTAACGGCGCAGCCGCTAACCAGGTGATCAGCCTGAGCCTGTTGGGCAGTGCACAGCAAAACACCGGCACCACCTCATTCGGAAACCCGACTCAGGATGGTTATGCGCCAGGCGATTTGACCAGCTACGCCATCAACGATGACGGCACCATCACCGGTACTTACTCCAACCAGAAGACTCAGTTACTGGGCCAAATCGTGCTGGCCAGCTTCTCTAACCCGGAAGGCTTGCAGTCAGAGGGCGACAACGTCTGGTCGGCAACCAACTCTTCAGGTCAGGCAGCGATTGGTCTGGCGAACACCGGCACTTACGGTTCACTGACCTCAGGCGCACTGGAAGCTTCCAACGTTGATCTGAGTAAAGAACTGGTCAACATGATTGTTGCGCAGCGTAACTATCAGGCGAACAGCCAGACCATCAAAACGCAGGATCAGATCCTCAACACCCTGATCAACTTACGTTAATACGCTAACGGGATTGCACTATGGATCACGCAATATATACCGCGATGGGCGCGGCCAGTCAGACGATGGAACAGCAGTCTGTGACCGCCAGCAACCTCGCCAACGCTTCAACGCCGGGTTTTCGTGCCCAGCTCAACGCGTTGCGCGCGGTGCCGGTGAATGGTTGGTCACTGCCTACGCGTACCCTGGTGGCGGCCTCTACACCGGGCGCGGACATGACACCCGGCGCGATGGACAACACCGGGCGCCCGCTGGACGTGGCGGTACAGCAAGATGGCTGGCTGGCGGTGCGCACCGCTGACGGTTCTGAAGCTTATACCCGCAACGGCAACATGCAGATCAGCTCGACCGGTATTTTGACCATTCAAGGCAATCCCGTGATGGGCGATGGCGGTCCAATCGCCATTCCACAAGGCTCTGAACTGACTATCGCGGCTGACGGTACCATCACTTCGCGTAATGCGGGTGATGCGCCGAATGCCACGGTACAAATTGGCAAGCTGAAGTTGGTGCGCGCCACGGGGAAAGAGCTGCAGCGTGGTGACGACGGCATGTTCCGTCCGACCCAGGCCACGCAGGCTTCGCGCGGTGCGGCACTGGCCAATGATGCCACTGTTGCCGTGATGCCGGGCGTGCTGGAGGGCAGCAACGTCAAGCCGGTGGAAACCATGGTCGATATGATCGCCAACGCCCGACGTTTTGAGATGCAGATGAAAGTCATCACTAACGTCGATGAAAACGAACAGAAAGCCAATCAACTGCTCAACATGAGCAGCTAAGGCGTAAGGAAAACAGCATGATTCGTTCTTTGTGGATCGCGAAAACCGGTCTTGATGCCCAGCAAACCAATATGGACGTCATCTCGAACAACCTCGCCAACGTGTCGACCAACGGGTTTAAACGTTCACGTGCGGTGTTTGAAGATCTGATGTACCAAACGCTGCGTCAGCCGGGTACTCAGTCCTCTGAACAAACAACGCTGCCATCAGGTTTGCAGATTGGTACCGGTGTACGTCCCGTGACCACCGAACGCCTGCATACCCAAGGCAACCTGTCGCAGACCAGCAACTCGAAAGATGTGGCGATCAACGGTCAGGGTTATTTCGAAGTGCAGATGCCGGATGGCACCTCTTCTTATACCCGCGACGGCTCATTCCAGGTTGATCAGAATGGCCAGTTGGTGACCAATGCCGGTTATCCAGTGCAGCCGGGGATAACCATTCCTGCTAACGCCACCAGCATCACCATCTCGCGTGACGGTGTGGTGAGCGTGACGCAGCAGGGGCAGACGAACCCGGCACAGGTGGGGCAGCTGACGCTGAGCACCTTTATGAACGATGCCGGTCTGGATAGCCTGGGGGAAAACCTTTACCAGGAAACTCAGGCATCTGGTGCGGCCACGCAGAGCACGCCAGGCCAGAACGGCGCGGGCTTGCTCTATCAGGGTTATGTCGAAACCTCGAACGTCAACGTGGCGGAAGAGTTGGTGACGATGATCCAGACACAGCGCGCATATGAAATCAACAGCAAAGCGATCACTACCTCTGATCAGATGCTGCAGAAATTAACCCAGATCTAATCTGGTGTCTTTGGGCCAGCCTGGCTGGCCCGATTAAGAACATGAATAAGGTCAGAACTCCGTGGCGAAGCAAGTGATTCTCAAGCCTGGGCATTGGTTAGTAGCCACGCTGCTACTGACACTTAACGGTTGTGCGTTGGTACCGCGCACGCCACTGGTACAAGGCGCGACCACGGCTGAACCGACGCCATCTGCACCTCCGGTGGTCAACGGTTCTATTTTCCAGGGCGTGGCGCCGCTGAACTACGGCTACCAGCCACTGTTTGAGGATCGTCGTCCTCGCAACATTGGCGATACCCTAACCATCACGCTGCAAGAAAATGTCAGCGCCAGCAAAAGTTCTTCCGCCAATGCCAGCCGCGATGGCAGCAACAGCTTTGGCGTGACCGGCGTGCCGACGGGGCTGAATGGACTGGTCGGTGCCAGCGGCGAGAAAGTGGGCGTCGATGCAACCGGCAAAAATGACTTCGCTGGCAAAGGTGGCGCAACCGCCAATAACACCTTTACCGGCACCATCACCGTTACGGTTAATCAGGTGTTGTCCAACGGCAACCTGCGCGTCGTCGGTGAGAAACAGATCGAAATTAACCAGGGCACCGAATTTATTCGCTTCTCTGGTGTGGTTAACCCACGCACCATCAGCGCCAGCAACGCCGTGTTGTCAACGCAGGTGGCCGATGCACGTATTGAGTACGTCGGAAATGGCTATATCAATGAGGCGCAGACCATGGGCTGGTTCCAGCGTTTCTTCCTGAACGTCTCGCCGATGTAATCGAGGTAATGATGAAAATAAACACTCTGCTGCGTCTGGGCCTGAGCTTACTGCTTGGCATCAGCCTGGTTGCCCATGCTGACCGCATCCGCGATCTGACTTCCGTGCAGGGCGTGCGCGATAACCAGCTGATCGGTTACGGCTTAGTGGTAGGTCTGGACGGAACCGGTGACCAGACCACGCAGACCCCATTTACCACGCAAACTGTCAGTAACATGCTGTCGCAGTTAGGTATCACCGTACCCACCGGCACCAATATGCAGCTGAAAAACGTGGCTGCTGTTATGGTGACGGCCAAACTGCCTTCTTTTGCGCGCCAGGGACAAAACATCGATGTGGTGGTCTCTTCACTGGGTAACGCCAAAAGCTTACGCGGCGGTACACTGTTAATGACGCCGATGAAAGGCGTCGATAACCAGGTTTACGCCTTAGCACAAGGTAACATCCTGGTCGGTGGTGCGGGCGCATCAGCAGGTGGCAGCAGTGTGCAGGTCAACCAGTTGAACGGTGGGCGCATCACCGGTGGGGCGACGGTTGAACGTGAGTTGCAGAGCAACTTTGGCAGCCAAAACACCATTAACCTGCAGCTGAATAATGAAGATTTCACCATGGCGCAGCGCATCGCCGATGCCATTAACAGCCGTGGCATGGGGTCAGCGCAACCTCTGGATGCGCGCACGGTGCAGATTCGCGTATCGCCAAACAACACCTCGCAGGTTCGTTTGCTCTCTGAAATCCAGAACATTGACGTTTCTGTGCCGCTGGAAGATGCCAAGGTGATCATCAACTCCCGTACCGGTTCTGTCGTAATGAACCGCGAAGTGACGCTGAACACCTGTGCCGTTGCGCAGGGTAACCTGTCCGTCACCGTGAACCAGCAGCAGAACGTCAGCCAGCCGAACACGCCGTTCGCCGGTGGTCAGACCGTAACCACCAACAATACACAGATCGATGTTCGTCAGAGTGGCGGGGCACTGCAGCGCGTAAATTCCAGTGCCAACCTCAACAACGTGGTGCGTGCGCTGAATGCCTTGGGTGCCACACCGATTGAGCTGATGTCGATTCTGCAATCGATGGAAAGTGCAGGCTGTCTGCGCGCCAAACTGGAAATCATCTGATGACTGATACGCAATCGATGATGAATGCGGCGTTTGACAGCCGCTCACTCAATGATCTGAAACGTGAAGCTGCCACCGATCCTAAAGGAAAGGCGCTGCAGGTGGCGAAACAGGTTGAGGGAATGTTCGTACAAATGATGTTGAAGAGCATGCGTGAAGCCTTGCCGAAAGATGGCATCTTCAGCAGTGATTCCACACGTATGTATACCTCGATGTACGATCAGCAGATTGCACAGGAAATTGGAAAACGTGGTTTGGGTATGGCGGACCTCATCGTCAAGCAGATGCAGCCGGCGCAGGAACCGGATGAAACCGCAGGGACAGTACCGATGAAGCTGGATAACAGCTTCATCTATAGCAACCTGCCTTCGAACCAGTTAGAGCAGATGGTGCGCAAGGCTGTACCGCGCTTGCCGGTTTCACCTTCCAGCTTGCCTGCGGACAGCAGCGATTTTATCTCGCAGCTGGCGCAACCGGCGCAAGTCGCTAGTCAGCAGAGTGGCATCCCGCATCACTTGATTCTGGCGCAGGCCGCGCTGGAGTCGGGCTGGGGACAACGTCAGATTCTGACGCGTGATGGCAAGCCAAGCTACAACGTGTTTGGTATCAAAGCGGGCGGTGACTGGAAGGGTGCCACCACCGATATCATGACCACGGAATATGAGGGCGGCGTGGCACATAAAGTCCGCGCTACCTTCCGCGTTTACGGCTCCTATATGGAGGCGCTGAGTGACTACGTCAAACTGCTCTCCAATAACCCACGCTATGCCGCGGTGGCCAATGCGGCTACGCCGGAGCAGGGTGCACGCGCCCTGCAGGAGGCAGGTTACGCCACCGATCCAAAGTATGCGCAAAAGCTGGTGGGAATGATCCAACAATTCAAAAACATGGGCGAAAAAGTGGTGAAGGCGTATAGCCAAGATATCACCGATTTGTTCTGATTTTTTGCCTCAAGTTTCACTTAAGCACGCCGATAACCAACATAAGCTGCGGGCGTTCTGGCCCGCACAATCGCACTGATGACTGCCAGCCCGGTTAACGGGAAATTAAGGAACCGAGATGTCCAGCATAATTAACTCAGCGATGAGTGGGCTGAGCGCCGCACAGGCCGCATTAAGCACCACCAGTAATAACATCAGTAACTACACGGTAGCGGGCTATTCACGTCAGACTATCCTGTTAAATCAGGCAAACAGCACGTTATCGGGCAACAGTTATTACGGCAATGGCGTGAACGTCACCGGCGTGCAGCGTGAATATGATGAGTTTATTACCGCCCAGTTGCGCGGTTCCAGCGCCAACTACAGTGCGGTGAACACCCAATATTCTCAGATCTCCAATATCGACGATCTGCTTTCAACCTCGACCACCAGCCTGTCGACATCCATTCAAAGCTTCTTTACCAACGTGTCAAACGTGGTCAGTAATGCTAACGATCCTTCAGCGCGTCAATCGATGCTGAGCTATGCGCAAGGGCTGGTGAATCAGTTCCAGACTACGTCGCAATATCTGACCAACATGCAAAGCAGCGTCAACACGGATATTTCATCCAGCGTTGATCAGATCAACACCTATACCGGTCAGATTGCCGATCTCAACGCGCAAATTGCCAAACTCACCACGTCAGATGGTTCGGCGCCTAATGATCTGTTGGACCAACGTGATCAACTGGTGAATAACCTCAATAACGTGGTCGGCGTTACTGTCTCGCAGCAGGATGGCAGCTACATCGTTTCTATGGGTAGCACTACGCTGGTCAACGGCAAAAACACCACACAACTGGTCGCAATGCCATCCAGCAGCGACCCATCGCGCACCACTGTGGGTTATGTTGATAAGTCTGCGGGCAATGTCGAGATTCCAGAAAAAACCCTGACCACCGGTTCATTAGGCGGGTTACTGGCTTTCCGAACTCAGGATCTCGACACTGCACAAAATCAATTGGGCCAGCTTGCGGCCGCTTTCACCACCAGCTTTAACGCGGTGCAAACCGCGGGTTACGACAGCAACGGCGATCAGGGCACAGACTTCTTTACCATCGGTAGCCCAACGGTGGTAAGCAATACCAAAAACACCGGAACCGCAGAGGTCACCGCAGCATGGTCCGACAGCAGTGCGCTGAAAGCCTCAAATTATACCGTGAGCTATGACGGTACGAATTGGTCGGTCACGCGTATGTCAGACAACGTTAAAGTTACCCCCACGCAGGGCACTGACGCGGACGGCAACACCACGTTAAGTTTCGATGGCCTTGACCTGACGGTCACCGGTGACGCGCAAGCTAAAGACAGTTTCCTGGTGAAACCAGTGCAGGACGTGATCGGTGGAATGTCAGTGGCGATTACGGATGAATCACAGATTGCCGCCGCATCCTCTGCGACCAGCGGTGAAAGTGATAACACCAACGCTCAGAAGATGCTGGATCTGCAGAACTCAAAACTGGTGAATGGCAATGCCACCCTGGCACAAGCCTATGCCACGATCGTCAGCACCGTGGGTAACAAAACCAGTTCGCTGGAGACGGCAAGCACGACCCAAGAGAGCGTAGTGACTCAGTTAACCGATCGTCAGCAATCAGTTTCTGGTGTCAACCTTGATGAAGAGTACGCCAACCTGACTAAGTATCAGCAGTTTTACATGGCGAATGCGCAGGTATTGCAAACCGCCAGCACCATTTTCAATGCGCTGATGGATATCCGCGGCTAAGTCAACAGAGGATAAAAACCCATGCGTTTAAGTACCAATATGATTTTTGACCAGCAGGTACGCGGTATCACTGGTTCACAAGCTTCATGGTTAAAAGTAGGCGAACAGCTTTCTAGCGGTCTGCGCGTTAATAATCCGTCTGATGACCCGATTGCTGCAGCAAGTTCAGTCATTCTGGCGCAGTCGCAGGCTAAGAGTAGCCAGTACGCCACCGCGCGTACCTTCGCGAATCAAAGTTTGTCGCTTGAAGAAAATACATTACAGGGTGTGACCTCTGCCATTCAGTCGGCGCAGACCACTATCGTTAATGCCTCTACCGGCACATTGAGTGACGATGACCGTGCATCTCTGGCTACTCAGTTGCAAGGCTTGCGCGATCAGTTGCTGGGTCTGGCTAATAGCCAAGATGCCAGTGGCCGCTATATTTTTGCCGGTTATAAAACCGAATCGGCACCGTTCAGCGACACAGGTACTGGCGTAACCTATGTCGGCAGCGACGATGCGATCAGTCAGAAGATCAGCGACAGCCGCACGATGACCGTCGGCAATACCGGTGACTCAGTGTTCATGTCTATCACCAGCAATGCCAAAGCCGAACCAGATGGTACTGACAGCGAAACCAATCTATTCACCATGCTGGATACTGCAATTGCTGCATTGAAAGTGCCGCAGGATGATGCCGATGATGCGACTAAGCAGACGTTCCAGGACGCAATGGATAAGACCAACCGTGGTTTGAGCAACTCCCTCAACAATGTGTTAGCCGTGCGTTCTGATGTCGGGATTAAAATGGATGAAGTGGATACACTTGATGCACAAGGCGATACCAATGACACCATTATGGCCACGCAGATGAGTAACCTGGTGGATGTCGATTACACCTCTGCGATCTCCAGCTACACCATGCAACAAACGGCACTGCAGGCGTCCTACAAGACCTTTACTGATATGTCGCAGATGTCGCTGTTCCAACTGAATTCTTAATAACTGACCTGAAAATTTGAGCGTGCTTAAACCGGGCGCGCTTAGTTTCTCCCACCGCCTTTCGAGGCCGTGGGATTTTTTTTGCGCAATTTATTGCGCTTCTTACCGGCAATAAAAAACCCCGAACCAGTCGGGGTTTTGTTATCGCTTTACGGCTTAAGCTTAAACGCTTTCTGGACGTGTAGCCGGTGCTGTCGCCTGATGAGTGGCGCTGTGGCCACCTGCAGAACCACGACCGTCAAAGTCGAACGGTGGGCGAACCCAGTCGCTGTGACGAACCGCTTCAGGTTCCCATGCCGGCGCCGGTGCTTTGGTCATCGGCGCAGTGGCATGATGCTTCCAGCGGGTTTCAGCGTTGTTTACAGCAGTGTCACGCGCGGCAGCGGGTGCATGCGGTTCCGCGACAGGCGCAACAGGCGCTTCAGCAGCAACCGGTGCACTCAGCACTTCTTCCACTTGCGATTCGACCGTTGGCGCCACATCTGCTGGGGTTTGTTCAGCGGTGACGACAGCTTCACGCACGACTTCTGCTGCAGGCTCAACTTCTGCCTCAGGTTCAGCATCTGCTACGGGTGGAACATCTGCGACGGCTTCAACAACAGGCTCATCAGCGGTGATGGCCGGGACCGCGTCTGCCGCCGTCTGTTGCGCAATCTGCTCATCAGCAGCCGGGATCACGGCAGGTTCTTCGTTGACCGGAGCGGCAACAGGTGCCAGATCATCCGTATTCACCACTGGCACTTCAGTGTGTGCCTGCGGTTCAGCGTGATGAACGATCTCTTGTGTTTCAGGCTGCGCGACTTCAGTTGATGCCGCTTCCGCTGCCACAGGTTGAGTATCCGGCTCACCAGTATGCTGATAGCTGTAATCTGGCATTTCGTTCAACGCTTCCGGAGAAGAGAACTGCTCGTGCGTCTGAGCAACCGGATAGGTAATCCAGACTTTGCCTGACGCCATTTCTGGCGAAGCAGAGGCTGATTCCAGCGGCATCGCAGACTGCGTTGGGTAACGCTCGTCACGATAGCGACGACGGCGCTGACCACTCACGCGCAAGTGACGAGGAGAACGACGTGAACGGCGCGGCATATTGGCGCTATCACGGTTTTCGTTGTCATCTTGCTCATCATGGGCCGCTTCAGGTTGCTCATTGAACTGAGTGCGCTGTGCAGTTTCAACCGCAGCGTCTGAAACGCCTGGGGTTGGAATCGCGGCGGTCACATCAGTGGTATCACCCACGCGGACACGCTGATTCAGCTGGCGCGGTTTACGACGCGGCATGACTTGAACGCGTTCTTCTTCCTGGGCAACGTTTTCGTCAACGATATCAGTCTGAACGGCATCAGCGGCTTTCTGATCCTGCTGCTGAGTGCGTTTTTCTTCCTGACGACGACGCTGACGCTCAGCACGCTGTTCACGGCGCTGCTGTTGCTGCTCATCACGCTGCTGCAACTGCTCTTCAGTCAGTGCAGGGCGCTCGCCACGTGGCTCGTTCTGACGCTTATTGCGGCGATTGTCTTGGTTATCACGAGGCTCACGTGCTTCGCGCGGTTCACGCGACTCGCGAGGTTCACGTGCTTCACGCGGTTCGCGAGCTTCACGACCCTGCGAATTGTCGCCATTACGCGGAGTGCGTTCACGGCGATTGTTACTGCGGCGGTTGTTACGACGTTCGCCACGCTGTTGATTGTTCTCACCTTCAGCGGCTTTCTCTTCTGGCTTAACTTCCGCTGGCGCTGCTGCAGGTGCATCACCCGCGAACAGTTTTTTCAAGCCACTCAGAAGGCGAGCAACAAAGCCGGTGCTGGCAACAGCAGGTGCAGCAGTGGCGGCAGGTTTAGCATCGGCTTTCGCCACAGGCTGGCTGGTTTGTTCAGCTTCAACCGGCGCAGGTGGTGCATCCGGCATCACGAACGCGGCAAGTGCTGGCTGCTCAGGACGACGACGCTCAGCATGCTCTTCTTCCGAAGGCAACGCCATCTCAGCTTCATGCAACTTCGGCAGGTGATAAGAGAGAGTCTGCGTCTCTTCACCTTTGCGCACGCGCAGCACGGAGTAATGTGGCGTTTCCATCTGATCGTTCGGCACGATAATGGCACGGACGCCACCCTGGCGCTTCTCGATAGCGCTGACTGCATCACGTTTTTCGTTCAGCAGGTAAGAGGCTACCGGCACAGGTACAATCGCATGCACTTCTTTGGTGTTGTCTTTCAGCGCTTCTTCTTCAATCAAACGCAAAATAGACAAAGAGAGCGATTCGTTATCACGAATGGTGCCGGTACCGCTACAACGTGGGCACACGTGGTGACTGGACTCGCCCAATGAAGGGCTAAGGCGCTGACGCGACATTTCCAGTAAACCGAAACGCGAAATGTGGCTGATCTGAATGCGTGCGCGGTCCTGACGGACGGCTTCGCGCAGACGGTTTTCAACCGCACGCTGGTGACGGACTGGTGTCATATCGATGAAGTCGATAACGATCAGGCCACCAAGGTCACGCAAGCGCAGCTGGCGCGCGATCTCATCAGCGGCTTCCAGGTTCGTATTAAACGCCGTTTCTTCGATATCACCACCGCGCGTGGCACGTGCGGAGTTGATGTCGATAGCGGTCAACGCTTCAGTGCTGTCGATAACAATCGAACCACCGGAAGGCAGACGCACTTCACGCTGGAAGGCGGATTCAATCTGCGACTCGATCTGATAATGGCTGAACAGCGGAATTTCACCGGTGTACAGTTTAATTTTGCTGCTGAAGTCAGGACGACCCAAGGCAGCGATATGCTGACGAGCCAGTTCCAGTACTTTCGGGTTATCGATAAGAATTTCACCGATATCCTGACGCAGGTAGTCGCGGAAGGCGCGCACAATGACGTTACTTTCCTGATGGATCAGGAAAGGTGCAGGGCGGCTATCGGCGGCTTTTTTAATCGCTTCCCAGTGTTTCAGTCGGAAGCTGAGATCCCACTGCAGTGATTCGGCAGATTTGCCCACGCCCGCAGTACGAACGATTAAGCCCATGCCGTCTGGCAGTTCCAGCGCGGAGAGTGCTTCTTTCAGTTCGGTACGGTCATCACCTTCGATGCGACGGGAAATGCCACCGGCACGCGGGTTGTTCGGCATCAGTACCAGATAGCTACCGGCCAGTGAAATAAAGGTGGTTAATGCAGCACCTTTATTACCGCGCTCCTCTTTATCAATTTGAACGATAACTTCCTGACCTTCACGCAGCACATCTTTGATGTTCGGACGACCATGTGCGTTGTAATTGGCAGGGAAATATTCGCGGGAAATTTCTTTCAGAGGGAGAAAACCGTGGCGTTCAGCACCGTAGTCTACAAATGCAGCTTCGAGGCTTGGTTCAACACGGGTGATTTTACCTTTGTAGATGTTGGCTTTTTTCTGCTCGTGTCCGGGGCTTTCGATATCCAGATCGTACAGACGTTGTCCATCAACAAGGGCAACGCGCAACTCCTCCTGCTGAGTTGCGTTAATTAACATTCTTTTCATCGTGACTTACTCGTTATTCTCACATGAGTGATAAAGCTGCGGGCATCGTTACCCATGGACGAGAATCAACCGATGGCCTCGTGTCTTAATGCACTGCCGTCAACCTCACGGTTGTCGTCGGCTAAAGAGGCGCAAATCTTGTCGGTGGCCTGTTTTTCATAAGGAAAACCAGCGCCTGAAGGTGGAATTGCTACAAAGTATTCAGAAATCCACACATCCTAGTCTGTCGTCCAGGCCGCAACCCGCAGCCCGCTAAGTGCCTGATTAAACATCACGTCTTACGCCATTGCTGCGTGTCAGTTTCATCCGGCAAAATACCTTAATTTCGCTCTTTTTCCTGCCTGACTCTTTCCAGGACAGAAACCCCTGCATTATTCCATTGCTCACCAACATATAGCAAGGCGACTTTTGCCGAGCTGTGAAGTTTGTGCATCCTTAACCTGTTCATTTGCAGGGCTTAACCTCACTTTGAGGAAAAAGTCATCATCAAGACCTTTTCCCAACGCGATAAAGAGAGAGTTAAGCACAGAAAAAGGGGTGGCGCTATCCAGGGACACTATTTAGAATCGCCGCCATGAAAACAGAGAATCCCGGCGTACAGTATGTCGCCATTACGGCTGAAAATGCCGGACAACGAATTGATAACTTTTTGCGCACCCAGCTCAAGGGCGTGCCGAAAAGCATGATTTATCGCATCTTGCGTAAAGGCGAGGTTCGCGTAAATAAAGGTCGCGTCAAAGCAGAGTACAAACTGGAAGAGGGCGACGAAGTTCGTATTCCTCCAGTGCGGGTTGCCGAGCGAGAAGAGCAGGCGGTATCGCCTAAACTCGACAAAGTCGCGGCGCTGGCGCATGCCATCCTGTACGAAGACGATCATTTACTGGTGTTGAACAAACCTTCAGGCACAGCAGTTCATGGCGGAAGCGGCCTGAGCTTTGGGGTTATTGAAGGTCTGCGCGCACTGCGTCCGGAAGCGCGTTTCCTGGAATTGGTTCATCGCCTTGACCGTGATACCTCGGGCATTCTGCTGGTGGCTAAAAAACGCTCGGCGCTGCGTTCGCTGCATGAGCAGTTGCGCGAAAAAGGCATGCAGAAAGATTACCTGGCACTGGTGCGCGGCGACTGGCCGTCACATTTGAAAGTTGTGCAGGCTCCTTTGCTGAAAAATATTTTGCAAAGTGGTGAGCGTGTGGTGCGCGTGAGTGCGGAAGGTAAGCCTTCTGAGACGCGCTTTAAAGTTGAAGAGCGCTTTGGCTTTGCGACGTTAGTAAAAGCGAGTCCGGTCACCGGCCGTACGCATCAGATTCGCGTGCACACGCTGCATGGTGGACATCCGATTGCGTTTGACGACCGTTATGGCGATCGTGAATTTGACCGCCAACTCGCGTCAACGGGTCTGGCTCGCTTGTTCTTGCACGCGGCAGCCCTGACCTTCACACACCCGAATACCGGGGAAGTGTTGCGGATGGAAGCGCCGCTGGATAATGCGCTTAAGCATTGCCTTGCACAGCTACGTCAGAAAAAAGCGTGATGCAACGGGCATCAACCTAATGCGTTGATGCCCACTTTTATGAGCATTTCATTCAGCGCAATCAGCGGTAGCCCAATTAATGCATTGGGATCGCGTCCCTCAAGCCGTTCAAACAGACAAATTCCCATCCCTTCACTTTTAAAACTGCCTGCACAGTTCAACGGTTGTTCCTTTTCTACGTAGTAGCGAATCTCTTCATCACTTAAGGTGCGGAAATGCACTTTAAAGGGCTCAACAATCACCTGCTGTTGCTGACTTTGCGGTTGCATCAACGCCAACCCGGTGTAAAAAGTGATCACCTTACCGCTGGCAGCCGAAAGTTGCTGGCAGGCATTTTCAACGGTATGAGGTTTTCCCGTAATCACACCATCCAATACGCAAACCTGATCTGAGCCGATGATCCAGTGGTCAGGGTAATCTTTTGCCAGTGCCTGAGCCTTGGCTAACGCCAGGCGTTGCACCAACGCATGCGCGGATTCATCGGGCCATGGGGTTTCGTCACAATCTGGGGCGGCGGCTATGAACGGCAGGCCAAGCTTAGCCAGCAAGGTCTGACGGAAAGGAGAGGTCGAAGCCAAAATTAACGGAGTCATCATTTTTTTTCAGAATAGATAGCGTAAAGATGACAGTCATTTTAAACTATGCGCCGCACTGGATGCGACTAACGGGTGAAAGATGCTGTAATCCGGCCTTTTTCTTTGACTCTATGACGTTACAAAGTTAATATGCGCGCCCTATGCAAAAGGTAAAATTACCCCTGACGATCGATGTGGCCCGTGCCGCGCAAAAACGCCTTGATTACCAAGGTGTGTATGCACCTGAATTGGTGGCGCGTTTGGCTGAAACGGTCGTGAGTGTGGACAGTGATGTGGAATGCACCATGTCGTTTGCGATTGACAACCAGCGCTTAGCGGTTCTTGAGGGAACAGCTGAAACGCAGGTGACTCTGTCATGTCAACGCTGCAACCAGTCGTTTTCGCATCATGTTCACGTAAGCTATTGCTTCAGTCCTGTCTCTTCTGATGAGCAGGCCGAGGCACTGCCGGAAGCGTACGAGCCAGTTGATATCAATGATTTCGGCGAAATCGACTTGCTGGCAGTCATCGAAGATGAACTCATCCTCGCGCTGCCTGTCGTTCCGGTGCATGATTCTGAACACTGTGAAGTGTCCGACGCGGACATGGTATTTGGGAAGTTGCCTGCAGAGGCAGAAAAACCAAATCCATTTGCCGTATTAGCCAGTTTAAAGCGTAAGTAATAGGAGTAAGGTCCATGGCCGTACAACAGAATAAACCAACCCGTTCTAAGCGTGGTATGCGTCGTTCACACGATGCGCTGACCACCGCAGCTCTGTCAGTAGATAAAGTTTCTGGTGAAACTCATCTGCGTCACCATATCACTGCGGATGGTTACTACCGCGGTCGCAAGGTTATCACCAAGTAATTCTTTGCGGTTACGCAAGGCGATACCTTGACACGTTTGACCCTGGCAGTTGATGCCATGGGCGGGGATTTCGGTCCCTGCGTGACAGTGCCTGCATCCTTGCAGGCACTGGCCTCTCATACGCATCTGGTTCTTCTTCTGGTCGGTGATCCCGACATCATCTCGTCATTTCTTGCCAAAGCGGATTCCTCGTTACTGGGGCGTGTGCAGGTGATCCCTGCCGAATCGGTTATTGCAAGTGATGCCAAACCTTCACAAGCTATTCGTAACAGTCGCGGTAGTTCAATGCGCGTGGCGTTAGAGCAGGTGAAAGAGGGGAGAGCACAGGCGTGTATCAGTGCGGGAAATACCGGCGCATTGATGGGCCTGGCAAAAATGTTATTAAAGCCGCTGGATGGGATTGAGCGTCCGGCGTTGATGACCGTCTTGCCGCATCAGCAGCATGGCAAAACGGTGGTGCTGGATCTGGGCGCGAACGTCGAATCCGACAGCGACATGCTGGTGCAGTTTGCGGTGATGGGCGCTGTCATGGCAGAAGAAGTGCTGGAAATTGCCAAGCCGCGCGTTGCACTGTTGAACATTGGTCAGGAAGAGACCAAAGGGTTGGAAACGATTCGCGCAGCATCTGCGGTTCTACGAGACACACCGCAAATCAACTATATTGGATATCTTGAGGGGAACGATCTCCTCACCGGCAAGACGGATGTGCTGGTCTGTGATGGCTTCGTGGGCAACGTCACGCTGAAAACCATGGAAGGCGTGGTAAGAATGTTTCTTTCTCTGCTCAAGTCGTCAGAGGATGGGAAAAAACGGGCCTGGTGGTTGAAACTGGTCGGGCGCTGGATTCAAAAGCGCCTGGCTAAACGTTTCGGTCATCTCAACCCCGACCAGTACAATGGCGCTTGTCTGTTAGGATTGCGCGGGACAGTGATCAAAAGCCACGGTGCGGCGAATCAACGTGCGTTTGCCGTGGCGATAGAGCAGGCAGAGCAGGCGGTGCGAAGGCAAGTCCCAGAGAGGATTGCTGCGCGCCTTGACGCTGTATTAGCCAGGAGTGACAAAGCGTAGATGTTTACCAAAATTATCGGTACGGGCAGCTATTTGCCTGAGCAGGTTCGCACCAATGCGGATCTTGAAAAACTGGTGGAAACTTCGGACGAGTGGATTGTCACCCGTACCGGCATCCGTGAGCGCCGCATTGCTGCGCCAGATGAAACCGTGGCCACCATGGGCTTTACCGCCGCGCAACGTGCGCTGGAAATGGCTGGCGTTGCTGCCAGCGATGTCGGTCTCATTATTGTGGCAACCACCTCTTCCAGCCACGCCTTCCCAAGTTCAGCGTGCATGATCCAGCAAATGCTGGAGATTAACGACTGTGCGGCATTTGATTTGGCCGCCGCTTGCGCAGGGTTCACCTACGCATTGAGCGTTGCCGATCAATACATCAAAAATGGCGTGGTTAAACACGCGCTGGTGATTGGCGCGGATGTTCTGGCCCGGACACTGGATCCGGAAGATCGCGGCACCATTATCCTGTTTGGTGATGGCGCGGGTGCGGTGGTGTTAGGTCAAAGTGAAGAGCCAGGCATCCTTTCAACGCATCTGCATGCAGATGGTCGCTATGGCAAACTGTTGACGCTGCCTTACCAGGACCGCGCGAATCAGAGTGAGCCCGCTTACCTCACCATGGCAGGCAATGAAGTCTTCAAAGTGGCGGTAACTGAACTCGCCCACATCGTTGACGAGACACTGCAGGCCAATAACCTTGACCGCGAAATGCTTGACTGGTTGGTGCCGCATCAGGCCAACTTGCGCATTATCAGTGCCACCGCCAAAAAACTCGGCATGGGCATGGACAAGGTTGTGGTCACGCTGGATCGCCACGGCAACACCTCCGCCGCTTCCGTGCCAAGCGCACTTGATGAAGCCGTGCGTGATGGCCGTATCAAGCCAGGACAACTGATTTTGCTCGAGGCCTTTGGTGGCGGTTTCACCTGGGGTTCGGCGCTGGTTCGCTTTTGATTGACAGGAACGAAAGATGACACAATTTGCTTTTGTTTTCCCAGGACAGGGATCGCAGACCGTAGGCATGTTGGCCGACCTGGCTGCAGAAAATCCGCAGGTTGAAGCCACATTCCGTGAAGCTTCAGATGCACTGGGTTACGACTTATGGCAGCTGGTGCAACAAGGCCCCGCTGAAGAGTTAAACAAAACCTGGCAGACCCAACCCGCCTTGCTGGCGGCTTCAGTGGCCATTTACCGTGTCTGGCAGAGTAAAAACGGCCCACAGCCTGAGCTGATGGCGGGTCACAGCTTAGGCGAATACTCTGCGCTGGTATGTTCCGGTGTACTGAACTTCGCCGATGCCATCAAGCTGGTTGAACTGCGCGGTAAACTGATGCAAGAAGCGGTGCCAGAGGGCACGGGTGCTATGCAGGCGATTATTGGGCTGGATGATGAATCCATCCGTAAAGCCTGTGAAGAGAGTGCTCAGGGCCAAGTGGTTTCACCGGTCAACTTCAACTCGCCAGGCCAGGTGGTTATCGCGGGCAATAAAGAAGCGGTAGAACGTGCTGGTGCCGCCTGTAAAGCCGCTGGCGCAAAACGTGCGTTGCCGTTGCCGGTCAGCGTGCCGTCGCACTGTGCGTTAATGAAGCCTGCCGCAGAGAAACTTGCCGTTGCGCTGGAGAACATAACGTTCAACGCCCCAGCCGTACCGGTAGTTAACAACGTGGATGTGAAGTGCGAAACTGAGGCTGCAGCGATTCGCAGCGCCTTGGTGCGTCAGCTGTACAGCCCCGTTCGTTGGACGGAAGCGGTTGAGTTTATCGCGACCCAGGGTGTTGACCAATTGCTGGAGATCGGTCCAGGTAAAGTCCTGACCGGTCTGACCAAGCGTATTGTGGATAGCCTGACCGCTGCTGCCGTGAACGATTCTGCTTCACTAAACGCTGCGTTTACACAGGAATAAGAGGAAAAACATGAGCTTTGAAGGTAAAGTAGCGCTGGTTACTGGCGCAAGCCGCGGCATTGGCCGTGCGATCGCGGAAACGCTGGTTGCACGCGGTGCGAAAGTGGTGGGAACGGCTACCAGTGAAAGCGGTGCGGAAGCAATCAGTGCTTACCTCGGCGATAAGGGTAAAGGTCTGCTGTTGAACGTGACCGATGCCGCCTCTATTGAGAGCGTGCTCGAGAAAGTTCGCGCTGAATTTGGCGAAGTGGACATTTTAGTCAATAATGCAGGCATTACGCGTGACAATCTGTTGATGCGCATGAAAGACGATGAATGGGCGGATATCCTCGATACCAACCTGACATCGGTCTTCCGCCTTTCTAAGGCGGTTATGCGTGCCATGATGAAAAAACGCGTGGGCCGTATCATTACCATCGGTTCTGTAGTTGGAACCATGGGTAACGCGGGCCAAACAAACTACGCGGCAGCAAAAGCAGGTTTGATTGGCTTTAGCAAATCACTGGCGCGAGAAGTCGCGTCACGTGGCATTACCGTAAACGTCGTGGCTCCGGGCTTTATTGAGACGGACATGACGCGTGCACTGAACGAAGATCAGCGCTCGGGCATTTTGGCAGAAGTGCCGGCAGGTCGTTTAGGCGACCCGCAGGAGATTGCCAATGCTGTTGCATTCTTAGCCTCTGACGAAGCCTCTTACATCACGGGTGAGACGCTGCACGTCAATGGCGGCATGTACATGGTCTGATAATCACGAAATCATTTGCATTATCTGCGGTAAACACCGCAGAATAGCGCAAAATCGTGGTTCGACCAGCCGGGATTTTGTTGCATCTTTTTCAACATTTTATACACTACGAAAACCATCGCGAAAGCGAGTTTTGATAGGAAATTAAATAGTATGAGCGATATCGAACAACGCGTTAAGAAAATCGTAGCTGAGCAGCTGGGTGTTAAAGAAGACGAAGTGATTAACACTGCTTCTTTCGTTGAAGACCTGGGTGCAGATTCTCTTGACACCGTTGAGCTGGTAATGGCTCTGGAAGAAGAGTTTGATACTGAAATTCCAGACGAAGAAGCTGAGAAAATCACTACCGTTCAGGCAGCGATCGATTACATCAATAGCCATCAAGGCTAATGAATATCTTCAGGCGGTCACTCGACCGCCTGAGTTTTATGTTTGCCCCACATAGCGTTATTTTTTCCCTCCCTGGAGGACGTACGTGTCTAAGCGTCGTGTAGTTGTGACTGGTCTTGGCATGTTGTCTCCTGTCGGCAATACCGTAGAGTCTACCTGGAGTGCTCTCCTTGCCGGTCAGAGCGGCATTAACCTGATCGACCATTTTGATACTAGTGCCTATGCAACACGCTTTGCGGGCTTAGTAAGAGATTTTAATTGCGATGAATTCATCTCGCGCAAAGATCAGCGCAAGATGGATGACTTCATCCAATACGGCATTGTTGCCGGCATTCAGGCTATGGCAGACTCCGGTCTGGTTGTAACCGACGAAAATGCCGGTCGCATCGGTGCGGCAATTGGTTCCGGCATCGGCGGACTGGGTTTGATTGAAGATAACCACAGTTCTCTGGTCAACGGCGGTCCGCGCAAAATCAGCCCATTCTTTGTTCCTTCGACCATCGTTAACATGGTAGCCGGTCATCTGACCATCATGTACGGTCTGAAAGGTCCAAGCATTTCGATTGCAACGGCTTGTACTTCAGGCGTGCATAACATTGGTCATGCTGCGCGTATCATCGCGTACAACGATGCTGACGTTATGCTGGCTGGTGGTGCTGAAAAAGCCAGTACCCCACTGGGTGTTGGTGGCTTCGGTGCTGCACGTGCGCTCTCCACAAATAACGAGAACCCGCAGGCGGCAAGCCGTCCGTGGGATAAAGATCGTGATGGCTTTGTGCTGGGTGACGGTGCAGGCATTGTGGTGCTGGAAGAGTACGAACATGCGAAGAAGCGCGGTGCGAAAATCTATGCTGAAATTATCGGTTTCGGCATGAGCAGCGATGCTTACCACATGACCTCTCCTCCGGAGGATGGTTCAGGTGCAGCAGCGGCAATGGTCAATGCCTTGCGTGATGCGCAACTGAATGCGGAGCAGATTGGCTACGTTAACGCACATGGCACCTCGACGCCAGCCGGTGACAAAGCTGAAGCGCAGGCAGTGAAGTCAGTATTTGGTTCAGCGGCCCGCAGTGTGATGGTCAGCTCTACCAAATCAATGACCGGACACTTGCTCGGTGCGGCAGGCGCCGTAGAATCGATTTATTCGATTCTGGCACTGCGTGACCAGGCCATTCCGCCAACCATCAACCTGGATAATCCAGATGAAGGTTGCGACCTGGATTTCGTGCCGCATACGGCGCGTCAGGTGAGTGGTCTGGAGTATGCTCTGTGTAACTCCTTCGGATTTGGCGGCACCAACGGTTCGCTGATCTTCCGCAAGGTATAATTCATACCCCGCCCAATAAAAGGCCCGCAATGCGGGCCTTTTTTATATTTTGACACGCAGTGGCGTGGAATCTTACGTTCGTCGATGGTATGTAAACAGGCACAGTAGCCAAGGGGATGGGTATGTTGATAAACGGCATAGAGCAGAACGTGCTCTCCGCAAGCGATCGCGCGGTGCAGTTTGGCGACGGCTGCTTTACCACTGCAGCGGTGGTTAGCGGCAGAATTCAGTTGCTGGATGCCCATCTGCAACGGCTGAAAGAGAGCTGTGAACGCCTGTTTATGCCGCTCCCTGATTTAGCATTATTGTCGGCAGAGATGCAGCAGCTGGCCAGTGGTCAGGCTCAGGCCGTATTAAAAGTCATTCTGACGCCTGGTGAAGGGGGCAGAGGCTACAGCCGAGCCGGCTGCGAGACGCCGACTCGCATTCTTTCGCTGGCACCCTGGCCGCAGCACTACGCACGTCTGCAGCAGCATGGCGCAACCCTCGTCACCAGTCCGGTGAGGTTGGCAAGAAATCCTTTGCTGGCTGGGCTAAAGCATCTGAACCGACTTGAACAAGTGCTGATCCGTCGACATCTTGATCAGACCGACGCTGACGAAGCGCTGGTGCTTGACACTGCAGGGACGGTGGTGGAATGCTGTGCGGCCAATTTATTCTGGCGCAAAGGCGAACGCATCTATACGCCGCGCCTGGAACAAGCGGGTGTGAATGGCATTATGCGCCGTTATCTGATGGCGCAAATGGCGATGGCAGGGCAGTGTTGTCAATTGATTGACGGTAGCAGGGACGATGTGCTGAACGCCGATGAAGTGGTGATATGCAATGCCCTGATGCCGGTTTTACCTGTGCGAAAAATTGACGATGTTTCGTTCTCCGCACGCACGCTGTACCAGCAACTGCACGCCAGTTGCCAGACAATGGAAGCAACATGACCCGAATGAAGAAAATCGTCGCCAGCGCCGTGGCGATTGCCGGCCTCGCGGCCGCCTTTAGTTATTGGCAAATCGAACGTTTAGCCGATACACCTTTGACGATCAGCCAGGAAACCATTTATACACTGCCAGCAGGCAGCGGTCGCGTAGTGCTGGAAGCACAGCTGGAAAGTCAGCACATTATTCCTGCCAGCATCTGGTTTGGCCCGTTATTGAAACTGGAACCGGAATTAGCCAAATTCAAGGCAGGTACTTATCGGCTGGAAAGCAATATGACGGTGCGCCAGTTGCTTGAGCTGTTGGCCAGCGGCAAAGAGGCACAGTTCCCGGTGCGCTTTGTTGAAGGCTCACGTTTGAAAGAGTGGTTGGCAGAACTGCGCAAAGCGCCTTATCTCAAACACACCCTGACGGATGATGAATTTGCCACCGTGGCAGCAGCTCTTAAACTGGATGCCAGCCAGCTCGAAGGCGCTTTCTATCCTGACACTTATCTCTACACCGCCAATACCAGCGATGTGGCACTACTGGAGCGTGCGCACGCGCGCATGAACAAACTGGTCGATGAGATTTGGCAAGGCCGCATGGACAATCTGCCGTATAAGAAAGAGCAGGATTTGGTGACCATGGCCTCCATCATCGAAAAAGAAACGGGCGTCAGCGAAGAGCGCGCGCGCGTGGCATCGGTGTTTATAAACCGACTGCGTACCGGCATGAAACTGCAAACCGATCCCACGGTCATCTACGGTATGGGTGACAGTTACACGGGCACGCTGACGCGTAAAGACCTGGAAACGCCAACCAATTACAATACCTATACCATTAGTGGTATGCCGCCAGGGCCAATTGCCATGCCGGGTAGGGCATCACTGGAAGCGGCGGCGCATCCGGAAAAAACCAATTACCTCTATTTTGTCGCGGATGGTAAAGGCGGTCACACCTTTACCACCAACCTCGCCAGCCATAATAAAGCGGTACAGGTTTACCGGCTGGCTATGAAGGAAAAAAATGAAAAGTAAGTTTATCGTCATCGAGGGTCTGGAAGGCGCAGGCAAAACCACCGCACGTGACGCCATCGTCGCGATATTGCATGAGCAGGGGATCAGTGACGTGGTTTTCACGCGTGAACCCGGCGGCACCCCGTTAGCGGAGCAGCTTCGTGTACTGGTGAAACAAGGTATCGAGGGTGAGCAGGTCACGGATAAAGCCGAGCTGCTGATGCTGTATGCCGCACGCGTGCAACTGGTAGAAAACGTTATCAAGCCCGCACTGGCACGCGGTGCCTGGGTTATCGGCGACCGTCATGATTTGTCTTCACAGGCCTATCAAGGCGGAGGTCGTGGGCTGGACACGCAGTTGATGACCACCTTACGCGATGCGGTGCTGGGCGATTTCCGTCCTGATCTGACGCTCTATCTTGATGTCACGCCAGAAATTGGTCTGCAGCGTGCACGTGCACGCGGTGAGCTGGATCGTATTGAACAGGAATCGCTGCGCTTTTTCGAGCGCACACGTGAACGTTATCTGGCCCTGGCAGCCGCAGATCCTACCATCACCACGATTGACGCGACGCAGAATATTGCAGACGTGACATCGTCACTTCAGCAGGCGCTGCGCAACTGGCTGGCAGGTCAGGCGGCATGAACTGGTATCCATGGCTGAACCAGCCTTATCGGCAGATTATTGCCCGACATCAAGCCGGTCAGGCGCATCACGCCTTACTGATTCAAGCCATCGAAGGGATGGGTGATGATGCGCTGGTTTGGGGCGTAAGCCGTTGGCTAATGTGCCAGCAGCCCGAAGGATTAAAAAGCTGTGGCCATTGCCACGGTTGCCAGTTGATGCAGGCGCACACTCATCCAGACTGGTATCGCCTGGAGGCTGAAAAGGGCAAGTCGTCGCTGGGAATCGATGCCGTGCGCGATGTGACTGAAAAGCTCTATCATTTCGCCCAACAGGGTGGTGCGAAGATTGTTTGGCTACCGGATGCCGCACAACTGACCGAAGCTGCGGCAAATGCCTTGCTGAAAACACTGGAAGAACCCCCGGCAAACTGTTGGTTCTTCCTCAGCGTGCGTGAGCCGTCGCGCTTACTGGCAACATTGCGCAGTCGTTGCATGACATGGCATTTGTCTCCGCTCGAAGAAGTACAAAGTTTGTCGTGGTTGCACAAACAACAACCGCAGCCTGAAGTCGTGCTGCGTGCTGCACTGCGTTTAAGTAATGGCGCACCCGCGGCGGCGTTATCGCTGTTGCAACCCGACCGCTGGCAGGCGCGTACCAGGCTGTGTGAAACCTTGCTCACCGCTGTTAATGGGGATGTGCTGCAACTGTTGCCGGCTCTCAATAGCGATGATGTGGCAGAGCGGCTGAGTTGGCTGATTTCGTTGCTAGTTGATGCCATGAAAGTGCAGCAAGGGGCCAGCCAATGGCTCAGTAACGGCGACAGAACCGATGTCGTTATGCAACTGGCACAACATCTCAACAGCAGTGCGCTGAATGCCAGTGCCCAGCAGTGGATGCAATGCCGCGAACAGCTGTTGCATGTTGCTGCGCTAAATCGTGAACTGATTTTGACCGACCGCTTGCTCGCCTGGGGACGATTGATGTCACCCGCGTTAGTCGGCTAAGTAAAAAAGAGAGAAGTATGTTTATTGTTGATTCGCACTGCCATCTTGATGGTCTTGATTATGAAAAACAGCACCGCGATTTGGACGATGTGATCGCCAAAGCGGCGGCCCGTGATGTGAAGTTTATGCTGGCGATTGCCACCACGCTGCCGGACTACTACAAAATTAAACAGCTGGTGGGTGACCGTGAAAATATCGCACTCGCGTGCGGCGTCCATCCACTCAATCAGGAAGCGCCTTACGATGTTGAAGAATTCCGTCGCTTAGCTGCGGAAGAGCAGGTGATCGCGCTGGGTGAAACGGGACTGGATTACTTCTACCAACAGGAAACCAAAGCGCAGCAGCAAGCCTCTTTTCGCGAGCATATCCGTACCGGTATTGCGCTGAACAAACCGATCATCGTTCACACCCGCGATGCGCGTGAAGATACGCTGGCGATCCTGCGTGAAGAGCAGGTTGAAAAGTGTGGTGGTGTACTGCACTGCTTCACCGAGGATCAAACCACCGCCGCGAAATTGCTTGATATGGGCTTTTATATCTCCTTCTCCGGTATTTTGACCTTCCGCAATGCGGAGCAAATTCGTGATGCCGCGCGCTACGTGCCGCTGGACCGCATGCTGGTAGAAACCGATTCTCCCTATCTGGCGCCAGTGCCACATCGTGGCAAAGAGAATCAGCCCGCTTTTACCCGTGATGTCGCCGATTATATGGCGGTACTGAAAGGGGTAGACATTGAAACTCTGGCTGCAGCAACTACCGAGAACTTTTCCCGCCTGTTCCACGTTCCTATGAGCCGTCTTGGCGGCTAATTCGTTTTATTTCGAACTATGAATTAATTGCCTATTACTGTCCTGTGCCGCGTTTAACGCGACGCAGGCAGTGTTTTATTGCTGCTTATTCAGGCAGGTCTGTAAGAAATCACTGAAAGCAATAAAATTTCATCGGCGAAACGTGATAGCCGTCAAAGTAACAATTCGCTATTTATTTTACCCTTCGTAATAAATCAAAAGACGCTCAGCGTCACCCTGGTAAAGGATCCTCCCCCTTTGCCATGCGCACTGCGCAAAAACGCACTCATACTCAGGAGTTTTTATGTTCAAGAACGCATTTGCGAACCTGCAGAAAGTAGGTAAATCGCTGATGTTGCCGGTATCGGTTCTGCCGATCGCCGGTATATTGCTCGGTGTTGGTTCTGCAAACTTCAGCTGGTTGCCAGCGGTGGTTTCTCATGTGATGGCAGAAGCGGGTGGTTCCGTGTTCGCCAATATGCCGTTGATCTTCGCGATTGGTGTGGCGCTCGGCTTTACCAACAACGATGGTGTTTCGGCACTCGCGTCCGTGGTGGCTTACGGCATCATGGTGAAAACCATGGCGGTGGTTGCGCCGTTAGTGCTGCATTTACCTGCTGCGGAGATTGATGCTAAGCACCTGGCGGATACCGGTGTGCTCGGCGGCATTATTGCGGGTTCGATTGCCGCCTACATGTTCAACCGTTTCTACCGTATCAAACTGCCTGAGTATCTCGGCTTCTTCGCCGGTAAACGCTTTGTGCCGATCATTTCGGGTCTGACCGCGATTTTCACCGGTATTGTACTCTCCTTTATCTGGCCACCTATCGGTACGGCGATTCAGGACTTCTCACAATGGGCTGCCTATCAGAACCCGGTCGTGGCGTTTGGTATCTACGGTGTGGTGGAGCGTTCGCTGGTGCCGTTTGGTCTTCACCATATCTGGAACGTTCCATTCCAGATGCAGATTGGTGAGTTCACTAACGCAGCAGGTCAGGTGTTCCACGGTGATATTCCGCGCTACATGGCGGGCGACCCAACCGCGGGCAAACTCTCTGGCGGCTTCCTGTTTAAAATGTATGGCTTGCCGGCTGCAGCGATTGCTATCTGGCACTCGGCTAAACCAGAAAACCGCGCCAAAGTGGGCGGCATAATGATCTCCGCGGCGCTGACCTCGTTCCTGACCGGTATTACCGAACCGATCGAGTTCTCGTTCATGTTCGTCGCGCCGATTCTGTATGTGATCCACGCGATCCTGGCAGGCCTGGCGTTCCCAATCTGTATTCTGCTGGGCATGCGTGACGGCACGAGTTTCTCACACGGCTTGATCGACTTCGTGGTGTTGAGCGGTAACAGCAGCAAAATCTGGCTGTTCCCGATCGTAGGTATCATTTACGGCCTGATCTACTACACCGTGTTCCGTGTACTGATTGTGAAACTGAACCTGAAAACACCTGGACGTGAGGACACGGCAATGGAACAGAGCAGCGCAACCGGCAGCGAAATGGCGGGCAAACTGGTGACTGCCTTCGGTGGTAAAGAAAACATTACCAACCTCGATGCCTGTATTACCCGTCTGCGTGTCAGCGTGGCGGATGTGGCGAAGGTTGACCAGGCGGAACTGAAAACCCTCGGCGCACGTGGTGTGGTGGTGGCCGGTTCCGGCGTTCAGGCAATTTTCGGGACCAAATCCGATAACCTGAAAACCGAGATGGATGACTATATCCGTAATATGTAACGGATTGAGACAGGGGGCGGCCAAATGGCTGCCCCCAACACATTCAGAGATAAACCCGCAAATACTCCGTCAGACACAACAGCGCCATGGCCTGACCATAAGGCATTGAGGTCAGGGGAACCTGACGATAGTAGTCCAGATCGCTGCCCATCGCGGTACCAAACGACACCTGTTTCAACTCCCCCTGTTCATCAATGTTGGCAATCACGCCACGCAGCGCCTTTTCTGCTATCGGACGATATTCCTCGGGTAAGTAACGCTTACGCACGGCTTTAAGAATGCCGTAGGCAAATCCCGCGGTCGCTGACGCTTCTGGATAGCTTTGTGGATCGTCGAGCAAGGTGTGCCATAACCCACTGCTATGCTGGCATTCCGCTAATGCCTTCACCTGGCTGGCCAGCACCTGCTGCAGGAAACGGCGCGTGGCGTGATGCTCAGGCCAGTTCATCATTTCGAGGAAGTCAGGGATCACGATGGTTAGCCAGCTGTTTCCTCGCGCCCAGCGAGCGTTGGCGAAATTGTGGCGGCCCTCAAACGTCCAACCGTGGAACCACAGACCGGTTTGACGATCCATCAAATATTGCGTGTGTATCAGGAACTGATAACTGGCTTCCTCGACAAATTCAGGGCGATCAAATAGCTGTCCGATCTTCGCCAGCGCCATCACGCTCATCATCAGCGTGTCATCCCACAACTGTTGGGTATTCTCATTGTTATAAACGATATGCTGCAAGCCACCCTGTTCGGTGCGCGGCATTTCATACATTACCCATTCGGCCCAACGTTCCAGCACCGGACGCCAGGCTGCGTTCCCGGTCTCCTGATAGCGATAAGCCAGTGTCAGGAAGGGGCACATAGTATTGACGTTTTTGGTGGGTGTCCCTTCCGCCAGCCGGGTATCAAACCAGTCATCGATTATTTTCAGCGTGGTCTTATCGCCGGTTTGCTGGGTGAAGTGCAGCATGCCGTACAGGCCGATACCGTGCGTCCACTCCCAACCGGCCCAGCCTTTGGTGTCTATCACGCGGCCATCATCCAGTCGCAGTAAAAACTCGCCGCTGTGATCGGTGATATTCACGAGATTGTCGGTCAGTTTATGGATTAGCTGTACCAGTTCGCTGCGCGGTAACAAAAATTCAGGTTGGCGCAGCAAAGCGCTGTGCTTTACAGGAAATACAGTCATGGTTCATTCCTATCGTTAATCAGGGTAGGGAGAGGTTGCAAAGGGCTACGGTGCGTGGGGAGCGGCGGTGCAGCAGTCTTGTGGCGATTGAGATAGCCCACATTGTTATTACCCCACAAATTTTCATACGGCATGCCCGCCAGCGTTTCGACGATGGTGCGCGCCTGCGGCGTAATCTGTTCCGGCACGACACGTCCGGCCGCGCGCATCTTCACCGTTTCCTGGCGTAAAACCGTGTGGGTGTGCAGGTTCAGTTTGAAGCGCAACGACACGATAAAGCCGCAGGTCAGCACACACAGCGTACCGACGCTGAGAATGAACAGGATGGTATGGCCTACGGCTGGGGCCTGCTCAGCTTTCCCGGAGGTGAATCCGGCTAACTGCAGCACAATACCCACCATCATGACGGCACCGGCTTGCGAGGCTTTGCGAGTCAAGGTCATGATGCCGGCGAAAATCCCCTCGCGGCGCTGTCCAGTGATCACTTCATCGACATCCGCAATGTAGGTATAGGTATTCCACGGAACGTAGTTGATGCCGCCGCGGCCCAAACCGGCTAAGGCGGAAATCAGCACCAGCAGCGCGAGATTATCATTCATGCCGGTGTACCAAAGCCCTGCGTAAGAGAGAGCGCTGAGGCCGAACAGTATCACCACCATGCGATAGGCCGGGGCAGGTCCAATGCGGATACACAGCGGAATCATCGCCATCACGGCAATAAACTGCAGTACCGCCATGGTACCCATCAGATTTGATGCGATCTGCGCGCTCTGCATCAGCACAAACACCACGTACCAGGTGAACACCGCATTAAACACGTCCTGCGCAATGTAGCCGCCCAGATACATGCCAAGGTGCTGGCGGAAGATGCGAATGCGCAACGTGGAGGCCAGTTCGACATACAAGCGCTTTAGGCTTTGCAGCAACGACAGCTGCGACTTTTGCTCCTCCGCCCGACGCGACTCAGCGGAGAAATCTTCGGGTGCACGTTCCCAGGTGAAACGCCATACCAGCGTCAACACCAGGGCGCAGATCACCGAGAAGACCAGGCTGGCATAGAAGAAGGAGACCGGGTTCTCTTTGCCAAACCAGCCAATCAGCACGCCGGGTAAAAAGGCGGCGAGAATCGAGGAGAGTTGTGCCAGTGCAATACGCGCACCGGAAAATCGGGTTTTCTGCTTAAAGTCATCGGTCATTTCCGGTACCAGCGTTTCATAGGGCACCAGAATCATGGTATAGACCACATCAAACAGCAGATAGGTCAGCAGATACCACCAGAAACTCATGTCACTAATCCACATCAAGCTATAACTGAACACGCAGGGGATGCCGAGCAGAATGAAAAATTTGCGGCGGCCAAAGCGTTTACCCAGCCAGGTGGAACCGAAGTTGTCGGTGAGGAAGCCCATCAAGGGGCTGACCAGCGCATCCAGTACGCGGGCGGCAGCAAAAATGAAGGTGGCTTCTATCGGCGAAAGTCCGCAGAAGGTGGTGTAAAAATAGAGCAGCCAGGCGGCAGTGAGCGCCGTGGTGCCTGCTCCGAGGAAATCCCCGGAACCGTAAGCCAGATAATGGCCCAGACCAATCTTACGAGACTGCATGGCAGGTTCTCCTTGAAATCGACGGATTGCACATCCCTCATTACTCCGTACTGCTTGCCCGGATTGGATAGAAAGTAGAGCGCTGTGACCCGGCAAACCTTCGTCATTTGGCAAGGGTTGGCGGGATAGTGGCAAAATCACAAAGAAATCGACGCGATACCTCTAATTTATAAAACAGTGTTTCATTTTTGTGTTGGTTGGCGATGCAGAAATGCGAGGTGCCGCACAGCGGTTAAGCCAAAAGAAAAAATGGTGCAAAGACAGTCATTCAATGCAAGAAAAGTGGTACTGAGGTTGTAAGAAACAGAATTCCTCACGCATACTGGCGGACTGAACTTAAGGCTTAAGGAAATGCACCATGGCTGAAGAAACGATTTTCAGTAAAATCATCCGTCGCGAAATCCCCGCCGACGTGGTTTATCAGGACGAACTGGTCACTGCCTTCCGCGATATCGCGCCCAAAGCGCCGACGCATATTCTGATCATTCCTAACGTATTGATCCCCACCGCGAATGACGTGCAAGAAGCGCACGAGCATGCGCTGGGCCGCATGATCACGGTGGCGGCGAAAATCGCGAAAGATGAAGGGATTGCCGAAGATGGCTACCGTCTTATCATGAACTGCAACCGTCATGGCGGCCAAGAGGTTTACCACATCCATATGCACCTGGTTGGCGGACAGCCGCTGGGCCCGATGCTGTCCATCTAACCTCAGGCGGACCTTGTGATGCGTCAATGGCTGTGTGGCATGCTGTTACTGACCCTGGCGGGTTGCAGCAGTAACAAACCGATGATCAACACCTCGCAATCGCTGGTGATGGAGTCTTCCGTGTTGTCTGCGGGTATCATCACCGATGAGCCCACGCTGGCAAGCCGTGACGGCCAGCAGCGTGCGTCAAGTGTGCTGTATAATCAGCGTGAAACACCGGTGACCGTGCACTATCGTTTCTACTGGTATGACGATAAAGGCCTTGAGATAACGCCTGAAGAACCGGTACAAACCCAAACCGTTCCCGCGCATGGCAGCACTGAAGTTGTCTCGCAAATCGGTAATTTGACCGCCAGCAAGGTGCGTCTGTATCTCTTTCTCTGAGGAGTAACCTGTGATTCGCAGTGTAAAACGTTCCAGCGCGCTGTTATTTGCGCTGATGCTCACCGGTTGTGTGGTGAAACAGCAAACCCCGGCGCCGGTTGAACCGACCCAGCCGACTACCCCGACGCAACCCGAGCAGCCACCAACGCCGCCGGTGCCACCGCCGGAAAACGTGCCGCAGCCGCCGAAACTGAAAACCATTAACTGGAGTGCCAGCGTGCAGCCGTTAGTGGCGAATATGGTGCAGTCAGCAGGCGTTAATCCTGGCAGCGTGCTGCTGGTGGATCGCATTAAAAACAGTACTAACGGTGCGTTGCAGAGTGATAAAGCCACTGACGCGATTCAAAGCGCACTGGCGAACAATGGCAAATTCACGTTGGTCACTTCCGATCAACTGGCGCAAGCCAAGCAGGCGCTCGGCCTGTCCGCGGATGACAGCCTGAACTCTCGCAGCAAAGCGATTGGCCTGGCGCGCAACGTCAACGCCCAGTATGTGCTTTACAGCAATGCGCAGGGCGATGTGAAGTCTCCGACACTGCAAATGCAGCTGATGCTGGTGCAGACCGGTGAAATCATCTGGTCAGGCAATGGTATTGCACAACCCTGATCTCCAGTTGCAACAACTGCTTCAGCAACAATGGCCGACGGCGCAAGCTGCCGGTCATTTTTTCGCGTTGCCGGGACTCAGTGGCAACAGCGTGCAGGTGCAAACAGATCAGGGCGAGTTGCTGGCGCGCCGCGTGCCGCTGCAACCGATTCCGTTTGTCGATCGTCAGCGTGAATATCGCATACTGCACAAAATGCGCCATACGCAGTTAGGGCCCGCGCCACTTAGCTGGCGTGCCCCCTGGCTTTTACAAAGCTGGTTACCTGGGGAAGTGCTAACCCCGGCGCAATTTAATCAGCAGCGTCCAGCCGTGCTGGCACTGATGCATCGCCTGCATCAACAACCACTGACTGGCTATCGTTTGCGTCTTGCGCCACTGCTACAGCGCTACTGGCAACTGTGTCAGCAACGCCACTGGCGCTGGCAGCACCAGCTGCAACGCTTAATCAAACAGGGCGAACCGCAGCCGTTACGCCTCGCGCCGCTGCATATGGATATCCACGCCGGTAATCTGGTGGCGACGCACGGTGGCCTGCGCCTGATTGACTGGGAGTACGCCGCCGATGGCGATGTGGCGCTGGAACTTGCCGCGCTGTGCGCGGTCGATGGAAAACATGAGGCGGACTGGATTGCCGGATATGCGCAACACAGTCAACTTGACGAACAGGTGCTGGCGCATCAGATGCGCCGCTGGCAGCCCTGGCTGCAACTGCTGATGGCGAGCTGGTATCAACTGCGCGCCGAGCAGAGCCATGATCACACTTTGCAGCAGCTGGCCCGATCCAGCTGGCAGCATCTTTAACTCAGGATTGTCAACATGACTATGAATACCCCCGGCCCGCTGATGTTGGATGTCGAAGGCTATGAACTCGATGCAGAAGAGCGCGAGATCTTGCAACATCCGCTGGTGGGCGGGCTGATTCTGTTTGCCCGCAATTTTCACGATGTCGAACAGTTAGCTGAACTGGTGCGCCAGATTCGTGCGGCTTCACGCAATCGTCTGGTGGTAGCAGTCGATCAGGAAGGCGGGCGCGTACAACGTTTCCGCGAAGGTTTCACCAAGTTACCCGCCATGCAATCTTTTGCGGCCCTGCACGATATGGCTACCGCCGGTGAAGTGGCGCAGCAGGCGGGTTGGCAGATGGCAGCCGAGATGATTGCGATGGACATCGACATCAGCTTTGCGCCGGTGCTGGATATCGGTCACATTAGCGCGGCGATTGGTGACCGTTCATTCCATGAAGATCCGGCAATTGCACTGCAAATCGCACGCCGATTTATCAATGGCATGCACGAAGCGGGAATGAAAACCACCGGTAAGCACTTCCCTGGCCACGGTGCGGTGAGTGCTGATTCGCATAAAGAAACCCCGCGCGATCCGCGTGATGCCGCCACGCTGCGTCAGCACGATATGGCTATCTTCAAACAGTTGATTGATGAGCAGTTACTGGATGCGGTGATGCCGGCACACGTTATCTATACTGAGGTAGATCCTTTACCCGCCAGCGGCTCACCCTATTGGCTGCAAACGGTATTGCGCAAGGAGCTGGGTTTCAATGGGGTGATTTTCTCTGACGATTTGTCAATGGAAGGCGCCGCGGTGATGGGCAGCTACGCCGAGCGCGCCCAGCAGTCACTCAATGCCGGATGCGACATGATCCTGGTGTGCAACCAACGTGCCGGCGCGGTGAGTGTGCTGGATAACTTGACGCCGATCCAGGCAGAGCGAGTGACGCAGTTATACCATCAAGGGCGATATACCCGTCAGACTCTGCTGGCCAGTGAGCGCTGGAAGCAGAATCACCACCAGCTCAGCGCATTGCAGGATCGCTGGCTGGAGCATAAAGCGTCGGGCAGATAAACGCCGCTGCCCGGATTTCATTCCACGCTGAGGATAATCATGATCATCTATCTGCACGGTTTTGATTCCAGTAGTCCGGGCAACCATGAAAAGGTGCTGCAACTGCAGTTTATTGACCCGGACGTCAGGCTGATCAGTTACAGCACGCTTCACCCCAAACACGACATGCAGTTTTTGCTGAAAGAGAGTGACAAGCTGCTGCAGCAAGGGGGCGATGCGCACCCGTTGATTTGCGGTGTGGGGCTGGGCGGTTACTGGGCCGAGCGTATTGGCTTTCTCTGTGGCATGCGGCAGGTGATGTTTAACCCCAACCTGTTCCCGTTTGAGAACATGGAAGGCAAGATCGATCGCCCGGAAGAGTATCTCGATATCGCCACTAAGTGCGTCAACGATTTTCGTGAAAAGAACCGTGACCGCTGCCTGACAATCCTTTCACGCCATGATGAGGCGCTGGACAATCAACGCAGTGCTGCGCTGTTACATCCGTTTTATGAGATTGTCTGGGACGAAGACGCCAGCCATAAATTCAAGAATATTTCCCCTCATTTGCACCGGATCAAAGCCTTCAAATCCCTTGTCTGAGCAAAAACGCGCCGTGTGATGCGGCGCACAGAATGTTTAACATTCTGATAATGCAGCTGAAAGATTGATGTACATCAATTTTCTTATGATCTGACGATTGCGCCGTGATATTCTGCCCTCAGCTCGCGATTTAACGTCGCCAACCCTATGTTTATTAAGGTTTTTAGTAACCATTAATTAACTATTGGTTTACAACTTTGAGGGGGTCTTTGTTGACTACATCTATGGAAAAAATCGTCATTATTGGCGGTGGTGCCGGTGGCTTAGAGCTGGCAACCCAGCTCGGTCATAAGCTTGGCCGCAAAAAGAAAGCCGAGATTATTCTCGTCGATCGCAATCACAGTCATCTGTGGAAGCCGTTGTTACATGAAGTGGCGACGGGTTCGATGGACGAAGGTATCGATGCGCTGAGTTACCTGGCGCACGCACGTAACCACGGTTTCCAGTTCCAGCTGGGATCGCTGACGCAAATTAATCGTGAAACCAAAACCATTGAACTGGCAGAGATCCGCGATGCTAACGGTGAGTTGCTGGTGCCACAGCGTGAGCTGGCCTATGACCGCCTGGTGATGGCGCTGGGCAGTACGTCTAATGACTTCGGTACGCCGGGCGTGAAAGATCACTGCATCTTCTTGGATAACCCGCATCAGGCCCGTCGTTTCCATAATGAAATGCTCAACCTGTTCCTGCGCTTCTCCGCCAGTGAAGGCAGCCTGGAAAAGGTCAATATTGCCATTGTCGGTGGCGGTGCCACGGGCGTTGAGCTGTCGGCTGAGCTGTACAACGCCGTCAAACAATTGCACAGCTACGGTTATAAAGGTCTGGATAGCTCCGCGCTGAATGTTACGCTGGTCGAAGCTGGTGAGCGCATTCTGCCCGCGTTGCCACCCCGCATCTCTGCGGCGGCACATCAGGAACTGACCAAGCTCGGCGTGCGTGTGCTGACGCAAACCATGGTCACCAGCGCCACCGAAGAGGGGCTGAACACCAAAGGTGGCGAGTTCATCAACGCGGATTTGATGGTGTGGGCGGCAGGGATCAAAGCGCCGGACTTTATGAAGGACATCGGCGGGCTGGAAACCAACCGTATCAACCAACTGGTGGTGAAGGATACGCTGCAAACCACGCTGGACGATGATATCTACGCGATCGGTGATTGTGCGTCCTGCGCACTGCCAGCTGGCGGTTTTGTTCCGCCGCGCGCGCAGTCTGCGCACCAGATGGCTTCACGCGCGCTGGAGAACATCCTGGCGCAGCGTAAAGGCAACGCGCTGAAAGCCTATGTCTATAAAGATCACGGTTCACTGGTGTCGCTGTCCCGCTTCAGTACCGTTGGCAGCCTGATGGGTAACCTGATGCGCGGTTCGATGATGGTAGAAGGGCGCATTGCGCGTTTTGTCTACATCTCTCTATATCGTATGCACCAGATTGCGCTCCATGGATATTTCAAAACCGGCCTGATGATGCTGGTGGGTAGCCTGAACCGCGTACTGCGTCCGCGCCTCAAGCTACACTAATGATTTCGGGGCGGTGCAATACCGCCTCACGCTTTCCTCCTGCCGTAACCCCCTGAAAAAAGACAGTTCAGCTTAAGGTTACGGCGGTATTTCACCTGCTCTCAGAACTCTCTGAAAAACTGGCCCTGACCGGTTTCCGCCTCGTTTCCTCCATTAATCTGATGTTGCAATTACGGACCATCTGTAAAACTTATATCCACAAACACGGCGCGGCGCGCACGCCGTTTATGCCTCGGCTACTCAGGATTGGGTAGCGGCAGGATTGCGCGGTAACAACCTTCAGGAGGACATTCCTGTGAATAAATCAATGTTAGCGGGTATCGGTATCGGTGTGGCAGCCGCATTAGGTGTGGCCGCCGTCGCCAGCATGGATGTCTTTGATCGTGGCCCGCAGTATGCACAGGTTCTCTCGGCAACGCCGATCAAAGAGAGCATTAAACAACCGCGACAGGAGTGTCGCAATGTGACGTTAACGCATCGTCGTCCGGTACAGGATGAGAACCGCATCGCCGGTTCGGTACTGGGTGCCGTGGCGGGCGGTGTGCTCGGTCACCAGTTCGGTGGCGGTCGTGGGCGCGATGTCGCGACGGTAGCGGGCGCGTTGGCAGGCGGTTACGGTGGTAATCAGGTGCAGGGTGCATTGCAGGATCGTGACACTTACACCACCAATGAGCAGCGTTGCAAAACCGTCTACGACAAACAGGAAAAAATGCTGGGTTATGATGTGACCTATAAAATAGGCGACCAGCAGGGCAAAATCCGCATGGAAAATGACCCTGGCACCCGCATTCCGCTCGACCGTAATGGTCAGCTGATCCTGAATTCGAATCAGGCCTAATTGGGCAAAGACACGTCACAGCAGCAGTAACGAAAAAAGCGCCGTAAGGCGCTTTTTTTATCACACTAAACCCGGTTCTTCGCCAACTCGCCAATAAAGCTCTGTACCCACTCCATGCGCACTTTGCGTTCTTCTAAATCACGCGTGAACTTCAAGCGGGTTGGGCCATCCAGCTTCCACTGCCTGGGATCTTTTTGCAGCAGGCCGATCAGCCAGCCTGGATCGACATGGTTCTGTGGTGCGAACTCGAAGAAGCCACCTTTTTCACTGGCTTCAATTTTGCGGATGCCCAGCTCACGCGCCTCCAGGCGCAGCCCTGCGACATCCAGCAGATTTCGCGCCGCATCAGGCAACTTACCAAATCGGTCAATCATCTCCACTTTCAGTTCCGCCAACTCTTGCGCATCGCTGGCCGAAGCCACGCGCTTATACAGTGACAAACGTGTATTCACATCCGGGATAAAATCATCTGGCAGCAGAGCGGGCATGCGCAGTTCGATTTCCGTCTGATTGCTGGTGAGATCTTCAAGTGAAGGTTCACGCCCGGCTTTTAGCGCATCCACGGCGTTCTCCAGCAGTTCCATGTACAGCGTGAAGCCAATGGTTTCCATCTGGCCGCTTTGATCTTCACCCAGCAATTCACCGGCACCGCGGATCTCCAGATCGTGTGTTGCCAGCGCAAAGCCCGCACCCAAATCTTCCAGCGAGGCGATGGCCTCCAGACGTTTCTGCGCATCGGTGGTCATCGCTTTAGGATGCGGCGTGAGTAACCAGGCGTAGGCCTGATGGTGCGAACGCCCCACACGGCCACGCAACTGATGCAACTGCGCCAGGCCAAAGTGATCGGCACGCTCAATGATAATGGTGTTGGCGCTGGGTACGTCGATACCGGTTTCGATGATGGTAGTACACACCAGCACGTTAAAACGCTGGTGGTGGAAATCGTTCATCACCCGTTCCAGGTCGCGTTCGCGCATTTGGCCGTGACCAATGGCAATACGTGCTTCCGGTACCAGATCCGCCAGGCGCTGCGCGGCTTTTTCGATGTTCTCGACATCGTTATACAGGTAGTAAACCTGACCGCCGCGTAAAATCTCACGCAGGATCGCTTCACGCACCACCAAACTATCGTATTCGCGGACAAAGGTTTTCACCGCCAGTCGGCGGGCTGGCGGGGTGGCGATAATCGACAGATCGCGCATACCGCTCATCGCCATATTCAGGGTACGTGGAATCGGCGTGGCGGTGAGCGTCAGAATGTCTACATCGGCACGCATCGCTTTAATCCGCTCTTTGTGTCGCACCCCAAAGCGGTGCTCCTCATCGACAATCAGCAGACCAAGGTCGTGCCATTTCAGATCGCTGGACAGCAACTTATGTGTGCCGATCAAAATATCCACTTTGCCTTCGCGCGCCTGCTCAAGCACCTGGCTCTGCTCTTTGGCGCTACGGAAGCGCGAAAGCATTTCGATGCGTACCGGCCAGTTGGCAAAACGATCGCGGAAGTTATCGTAGTGCTGCTGCGCCAGCAGGGTGGTTGGCACCAGCACCGCGATTTGTTTGGCATTCTCAACGGCGAGGAAAGCGGCACGCATTGCCACTTCGGTTTTACCAAAACCTACGTCACCGCACACCAGACGATCCATCGCCAGCGGCTGGCACATATCACTCAGCACGGCATTGATGGCCTGGCCTTGATCCGGTGTGGTTTCAAACGGGAAACCTTCGCAGAACAGCTGATACTGATCGCGGTCATGCTTGAAGGCGAAGCCGGTTTTGGCGGCGCGCTGGGCGTAGATATCCAACAGTTCCGCCGCGACATCACGCACTTTCTCGGCGGCTTTCTGTCGTGCGCGTGACCAGGCATCACTGCCGAGTTTGTGTAAGGGGGCATTTTCATCCGCACCGCCCGCGTAACGGCTAATCAGGTGCAGAGAGGAAACCGGCACGTAGAGCTTGGCATCACCCGCATAGGAGAGCATCAGGTATTCGGCAACAATGCCGCCGGCTTCCAGCGTGGTCAGGCCGATATAACGTCCCACGCCATGTTCCAGATGCACCACCGGCTGGCCGGGATGCAGCTCAGCGAGGTTACGGATCAGCACATCAGGGTTGATGGTGCGACGATTATCCTGGCGGCGGCGACTGACGCGTTCACCCAGTAAATCACTTTCGCAAATCAGTGCACGATGGCGGGTGCTGTCGATAAAGCCGCGCTCGCTGGCACCGATCATCAAACTGTGGGGGTGTTGACTCGCCTGATCAAAGTGCTCGATCGGCTGTGGGCGAAGCTTGATACGTGCCAGCAGCTCTTGCAGGCTTTCACGGCGTCCTTCGCTCTCCACTGAGAAGATAATCTGCCCATCGAACTGCTCGATAAACTGGCGCAGAAGATCAAGCGGGGCTTTGGCCTGTGCTTGCACCGCCAGTTCGGGCAGCGGCTGATAGCCCAGGTTGGTGTTGGCTGCTTTCTCTGGCAGCGTCTCATTGCTTAACTGCATACGCGGCCAGGCTTTCAGTTCACCGAGCAAGGCGTCCGGGCGCAGCCACAGGCTGGAAGGTTCCAGCAGCGGACGCATCGGATCGATACGACGATTTTCATAACGGGCATTGGCATCTTGCCAGAAACGATCGGCGCTGCCGTGCAGATCGCCGCTGTTTAGCACCAGCGTGTTAGCGGGTAGATAGCTAAACAGCGTGGGCAGTTCCTGCTCAAAGAACAGCGGCTGCCAGTATTCGATGCCCGCAGGCAAGGTGCCTTTGCTCACCTGTTGATAGACGTGTTCCGGCTCGCGGCGCACATCAAAAATTTCGCGCCAGCGGGTGCGAAACAGCTCGATGGCGGTTTTATCGGTCGGAAATTCATGGGCGGGCAGTAAATTGATGGCATCAACCGCTTCCAGCGTGCGCTGGCTGTCAACGTCAAACAGACGCAGACTATCGATTTCGTCATCAAAGAAATCAATACGATAAGGCTGGTCGCTGCCCATCGGATAGAGGTCCAGCAGCGCACCACGGGTGGCATATTCACCGTGTTCCATCACCTGATCGACATGGCGGTAACCCGCTTGCTCCAGTTGGTCACGCAGTGCATCGCGCGACAGTTTTTGCCCCTGTTTCATCACCAGAGCATGGCCGTGCAGGAAGCTGTGCGGGCAAACGCGCTGCATCAGCGTGTTAACCGGCATAATCAGCATGCCGCGCGTTAAATTGGGCAGTTGGTATAAGGTGGAGAGACGCGCAGAGATAATGTCCTGGTGCGGGGAAAAGCTGTCATAGGGCAGCGTTTCCCAGTCGGCGAGGTTAGTGACCGGCAGATCGGTGAACTGGCGAATCTCCTCCTGCAAACGCAGGGCAGACTGCATATCCGGGGTAATCATCAACACCGGACCGGGATGACGTTCAGTGATGCTGGCGCACTCCACCGCTTGCGCGGCGCCAATCAGTTCGCCGAGCTGACGATGATCGCCCGCTTTCGCAGGCAGGGTATAACGACGCTGTTCCGACATAAGGACTCGACATTCTCTCCTTGGATTCCAGGGCGTCATCATTCCACAATCCGCCTTAAGGATCATCTGTCGCGGTGCTATTTCTCATTGCCCTTCATACTTCGCGCTGTGGCGGCGCCTGCGAACCCCAGTTACTTACTGGATTGCTGTGTATAGTGCATGCGCGGACGATCAATATTGGCCCATGACAGCTCTTTCTCCAGATGGTAGCTGTGATTGCCGTCGTCCCACTTCACGTAATAGCCGGTTGGCGCATCTCCCTGTTCAAAGACGTTGACGATCTCGCCTTTAATTTCTCCCGATTTATGCTTAACGATACTGCCCTTCGGAAATCTGAACATGGGGTGATCCTCCTCGCCCTTCATACTTCGCGCTGTGGCGGCGTTGGCTGCGCCTGCGAACCCCAGTCACTTACTTCAGTAAGCTCCTGGGGATTCACAGGCTTGCCGCCTTGCCACAGCGAGAATTATTTTGGGCTGACTGCGGTGCCTATTAAAAAGGCTTAATGCGTTGCCGGATTAAAATATGTGCTGCATAAGAAAGTCTACCGCAGAGCGTGTCTAATAAACGCACAATAAGTATCATTATTTTGTCGCAATTTTATGCATTGACGCAGATCGTGACGTATTTAGACGTAACTTTGCCGCAGACTCAGAGGGTTAGAGGTTTCATAAAGCAGACGGCTCCTTTATCATCCCACTACTTATTTTCAGGCAACTGCCAAGACGGATCTCATGTATCAACCAGTCGCGTTATTCATCGGTTTGCGCTACATGCGTGGACGTGCCTCAGACCGCTTTGGTCGCTTTGTCTCCTGGCTTTCAACCATCGGCATCACGCTCGGCGTGCTGGCGCTGGTCACGGTATTGTCAGTGATGAACGGCTTCGAGCGTGAGCTGGAGGGCAATATCCTCGGCCTGATGCCGCAAGCGCTGGTGACCAGCGATAAAGGCAGCATCAATCCGCAGCAGATCCCTGCGCAGGACCTTAAGTTGCAAGGTGTGACGCGCATGGCGCCGCTCACTACCGCGGATGTGGTGTTGCAAAGTGCGCGCAATGTTTCTGTCGGCGTGATGCTGGGCATCAACCCTGACGAACAGGACCCGCTGACGCCGTACCTCGTCAATACCCAGCAGAGCGTGCTGCAACCCGGCCAATATAACGTCATCATCGGTGAACAACTGGCGTCGCAGCTGGCGGTGAAACGCGGCGACCAGTTGCGGTTGATGGTGCCTTCAGTCAGTCAGTTCACGCCAGTAGGGCGTCTGCCAAGCCAGCGAATCTTTACCGTTGCCGGGACGTATGCGGCCAACAGTGAGGTGGATGGCTACCAGATTCTGGTTAACCAGCAGGACGCCTCACGCGTGATGCGCTATCCGCTGGGTAACATTACGGGCTGGCGTTTATGGCTGGAAAAGCCGCTGAACATTGATGCGTTCAGTGAACAGCATTTGCCCGATGGGCTAATAATGAAAGACTGGCGCGAGCGTAAGGGTGATCTTTTCCAGGCAGTACGCATGGAGAAGAACATGATGGGGTTGCTGCTGAGTCTGATCATCGCGGTGGCGGCGTTTAATATCATCACCTCGCTCGGTCTGTTGATCATGGAAAAGCAGGGCGAAGTGGCGATTCTGCAAACCCAAGGCTTAACCCGCCGGCAGATTGTGGCAGTGTTTATGGTGCAGGGTGCCAGTGCGGGCATTATCGGTACCTTACTCGGCACGCTGCTGGGCGTGTTGCTCGCCAGCCAGCTTAACAATTTAATGCCGGTCATTGGCCTGTTCCTGGATGGCGCCGCGCTGCCGGTGGACATCAATGTCTGGCAGGTGGTGACCATTGCGTTGGTCTCTATGATCGTGGCGCTGCTCTCTACCCTTTATCCGTCATGGCGCGCTGCCGCCGTACAACCCGCTGAGGCTTTACGTTATGAGTAATACCCCTTTGTTGCAGTGTCGTGACCTGTGCAAACGCTATCAGGAAGGCAGCGTGCAGACCGATGTGCTGCGCAATGTGGCTTTTAGCCTGCAGCCAGGTGAACTGACCGCCATCGTTGGCAGTTCGGGTTCGGGTAAAAGTACCTTACTGCATCTGCTGGGTGGCCTGGATGCGCCAACCTCAGGTGATGTGGTGTTCGATGGCAAGTCACTGAACGCCATGTCATCTTCTGCCAAAGCTGAACTGCGCAACCGCGAGCTGGGCTTTATTTATCAGTTCCATCATCTGCTGCCTGATTTCAGCGCGCTGGAAAATGTGGCGATGCCACTGCTGATCGGCAAAACCGGTAAAGATGAAGCCGCCTCACGCGCGCGTGAAATGCTGGCGGCAGTGGGGCTGGAAAAACGTGCCGCGCACCGTCCTTCTGAACTTTCAGGCGGGGAACGTCAGCGTGTGGCGATTGCACGTGCGCTGGTGAATCGTCCGCGTCTGGTGATGGCCGATGAACCGACAGGTAACCTCGATGCGCGCAATGCGGATGCGATTTTTGAACTGCTTGGCGAACTCAACGTTCAGCAGGGCACGGCATTTTTAGTGGTGACGCACGATCTCAACCTGGCTAAGCGTCTCAGCCGCCAGATGGAGATGCGTGACGGTCAGTTGAACGACCAACTGACGTTGGGAGCGATCTAATGGCTTCATCATTATCCCTGTTGCTCGGACTGCGGTTTAGCCGCGGTCGGCGACGTGGTGGCATGGTCTCGCTGATCTCCATCATCTCCACCATTGGCATCGCATTAGGCGTGGCGGTATTGATCATTGGCCTGAGTGCCATGAACGGTTTCGAACGCGAACTGAACAAACGCATCCTGGCTGTGGTACCGCACGGGGAGATTGAGCCCGTGAATCAGCCATTCCGCAACTGGCAGCCGATGATCGCGCCGATTGAAAAAGTCCCTGGCATTGTGGCGGCGGCACCGTACGTCAACTTCACCGGTTTGATCGAAAGCGGGGCGAAGATGCAGGCGCTGCAGGTGAAGGGCGTTGATCCGCAGCAGGAGTCGCGCCTCAGTGCACTGCCGAGCTTTGTAGACGGTGATGCCTGGCAACAGTTCGCCGCGGGTAAACAGCAGATCATTCTCGGTGGCGGCATTGCGAAATCGCTGAACGTGAAGCAGGGCGACTGGATCACCATCATGATCCCTAACAACGATGGTGAGAACAAATTGCTGCAGCCGAAGCGTATTCGCTTGCAGGTTTCAGGCATTCTCCAGCTCAGCGGCATGCTCGATCACAGCCTGGCACTGGTCCCCTTGGTTGATGCGCAGAAGTATCTGGACATGGGCGACAGTGTCAGCGGAATTGCGCTGAAGATGAGCGATCCGTTCCAGGCGCAGAAACTGGTGCGTGATGCCGGTGAAGTAACGCACTCTTATGTCTACATCAAAAGCTGGATCGGCACTTATGGCTACATGTACCGCGATATCCAGATGATTCGCGCCATCATGTATCTGGCGATGGTGCTGGTGATTGGTGTGGCCTGTTTCAACATCGTCTCGACGCTGGTGATGGCAGTCAAAGATAAGAGCAGTGATATTGCGGTGCTGCGTACCCTGGGTGCTAAAGATGGGCTGATCCGCGCTATCTTTATCTGGTATGGCTTACTGGCTGGACTGCTCGGCAGCATCAGCGGTGTGGTGGTTGGGGTGCTGGTGGCACTTAACCTTACGCCGATAATCCGAGGCCTGGAGCATCTGACCGGACACCAGTTACTGGCCGGGGATATCTACTTCATTGATTTCCTGCCCTCTGAACTGCACTGGCTTGACGTGATTTCAGTGCTGGTGACGGCGATTGTGCTCAGTTTGATTGCCAGTTGGTATCCGGCGCGACGTGCCAGCCGTATCGATCCTGCACGCGTACTCAGCGGTCAGTAAAGCGATAAACGCAGCCGCCCTCGCGGCTGCGCACATTTTCAGCATCAGTGGCATGCAGCCGTCATGCGTAGCCGCTATTATCGGGAACCATTAACCCGAACAAAACACCCGACGTGCGGCGTTAATCGCCGCAGATTAAGGAGCCTTTATGCGCATACCGCGCCGACGCCTACGACTCGCCCGCGACAAGAAAAACCGCCGCAAAGTGCACCAGCGCTTTCGCCAGCGCATCTTTGAACGCGATCGCAAAGCTGAACTGGCTGCGCATCCGCAACCGCGCGTGGTGGTGCTAACGGGAGCGGGCATCTCTGCCGAATCCGGAATTCGTACTTTCCGTGCCGCTGACGGGCTGTGGGAAGAGCATCGGGTGGAAGATGTGGCGACGCCGGAAGGGTTTCATCGCGATCCGGCCTTGGTGCAAGGGTTTTACAATTCGCGCCGCCGTCAATTGCAGCTACCAGAGATCCAGCCGAATGCCGCTCACAAAGCGCTGGCAGAGATGGAGCAGGTGCTAGGTGATAACTTCCTGCTGGTGACGCAAAACATCGACAACCTGCACGAGCGTGCAGGTAGCCAACGCGTGCTGCATATGCATGGCGAGCTACTGAAAGTGCGCTGTGAGAGCAGCGGTCAGGTGTTGGACTGGACTGAAGATGTGACGCCAGACGATCGCTGCACCTGTTGCCAGTTTCCGGCGAGACTGCGCCCGCATGTGGTGTGGTTTGGTGAAATGCCGTTGGGCATGGAAGAGATTTATCAGGCAATTGAGAAAGCGAATCTGTTTATCGCGATTGGCACCTCTGGCCATGTCTATCCGGCGGCCGGATTTGTGCATGAAGCAAAATTGCAAGGTGCTCACACCGTTGAACTCAATCTGGAACCGAGCCAGGTCGGCAATGAGTTCGCGGAAAGCCACTACGGCTTGGCCAGCGAAGTGGTGCCGGAGTTTGTGCATACCTTTTTACGCGGACTTTATAAGTAGGCTGTATCCGGTTAAGCAATTCGCGCTGAGAACGCTAACCTAAGGGATAATGATTTGACGCAACATGGCGGGCTTCAAGCGCCATGATAATAACGCAGGTTCTTTAGAGGGATGACAAATGGATCAATTACTTGAGCGTTTTCTCAGTTATGTGGCAGTAGAAACCCAGTCAAAACCGCAGGCGCGACAGGTACCCAGCAGTGAAGGGCAGTGGACGCTGGCGCGTCAGTTACAGGAAGAGCTGATTGCACTGGGATTCGTCGATGTCTCCCTGAGCGATCATTGTTGCGTGATGGGCACCTTGCCCGCCAACGTAGACTGGCCGACCCCGGTGATTGGTTTTATCTCGCATATGGATACCTCACCGGACTTTACCGCTAAAAACGTCAATCCGCAGATTATCGAAAATTACCGTGGTGGTGATATTGCGCTGGGCAATGGCGATGAGATTTTATCACCGGTGATGTTCCCCATCCTGCATAAGCTGATTGGTCATACGCTGATTACCACCGATGGCAAGACATTGCTTGGGGCGGATGACAAAGCCGGCATCGCTGAAATCATGACGGCCATGGCGCGTCTGGCAAAAGGGGATATTCCCCACGGCGCGATCCGCGTGGCGTTCACCCCCGATGAAGAAATTGGCCGTGGAACCTCACATTTTGATGTGGAAGGTTTTGCCGCCGATTGGGCTTACACTGTGGATGGCAGTGATCTCGGCGAATTTGAGTTTGAAAATTTCAATGCCGCCACCGTGATGGTGAAAATCACCGGCAACAATGTGCATCCCGGCAGCGCGAAAAACGTGATGGTCAACTCTCTGGACCTGGCGATGCGTTTCCATGCGGAATTGCCTGCTAAAGAAAAACCGCAGTTCACCGATGGCTACGAAGGCTTTTTCCACCTGCACACCATCAAGGGAACGGTGGAACACGCTGAGTTGATGTATCTGATCCGTGATTTTGACGCCGACAGCTATGAGCAGCGCAAAAGAATGATGGAAGAAATCGGGCAGCGTATCAGTAAAGGTTTGCCGAATGAGTGCGGCGTTAAAGTGGAAATCAGCGACAGCTATCGCAACATGCGCGAGAAAGTCGAACCGCATCCGCAAATCATTGAGCTGGCACTACAGGCGATTCGTGATTGCGGCATCGAGCCAGTGGTGAAGCCGATTCGCGGGGGAACCGATGGTTCAGCGCTGTCATGGAAAGGACTGCCGTGCCCGAATCTGTTCACTGGCGGATATAACTATCACGGTAAACACGAGTTCGCATCACTGAATGTGATGTCGCAAGCAGTAGACGTGATCGTGCGCTTGTCAGCGCTGGCAGCGGAAAAGAAATAGCCATAAAAAGGCCCGCGCAGCGGGCCTTTTTATCAGCACGTTCTGTAGCGGCGCGATTCATCACGCCGCTACAAATCAGTGGCATGGCAAGCTATTGATTACTCACCAAAAAACCAATACCCGCTATTCACCAGTGCGGCAAGCTGCGCCAGCAGTGAAGGATCATCCAGCGCATCGCCAAAATCTTCCAGCGTCAACACCTGATTGTGTGCCAGTGCAGCCAGCACTTCAGGATGGCTGCATGCCACGCGTTCACCATTCACAAACACGCCATCGCCGAGGGTCAGTACGCGCAGCCCACCGAGACGCGTCAGCGCATCGCCTTGCTGCAGCGCATCGTAAATCTCGTCAGGTTGGTAGGGCGGTTCAGGCGGCGCGATATCCAGCTCGTGGCGTGACTGGGAAATGAACTCGCCAAACCACTGCTCAAACTGTTCCGGCTGATTGATCACATCCAGCATCACCTGGCGAATGCCTTCTACTTCGGAAGGCAGGATCTGCGACGGGCAATCACGTGAGGGTACATCCGGATCGCTGAAACGATAGCTGCCTAACTCATGCGCCAACATAAAGTCAGCAAAACCACTGATTAATTCACGGCCGTTGGGCGCGCGGAAGCCAACCGAGTAGTTGATGGCGTTTTCCAGCGAATACCCTTCATGCGGGAATCCTGGCGGAATATAAAGAATATCGCCGGGTTCCATCTCTTCGTCGATGATGGCGTCGAAAGGCTCAACCTGCAGCAAATCGGGATGCGGACAGTGCTGTTTCATCGGCACTTTCTCGCCCACACGCCAGCGACGACGGCCGGTGCCCTGAATGATAAACACATCATACTGATCGAAGTGGGGACCCACGCCACCGCCTGGAACGGCGAAGGAGATCATCAGATCGTCGATGCGCCAGTCAGGCAGAAAACGGAACGGGCGCATCAGCGCAGCAGAGGGTTCATGCCAGTGGTTAACGGCCTGAACCAGCAGAGACCAGTTACTTTCGCCTAAATGATCATAGCTTTCGAACGGACCGTGGCTGACCTGCCATTTGCCGTTGTGATGGCTGACAAGGCGGCTATCCACCTCGTTTTCCATTGCCAGACCAGCAAGCTCATCAGGAGAAATAGGATCAATAAAGTTTTTAAAACCACGCTTGAGCACCACTGGGCGTTTTTGCCAGTAGCGCTGAATAAAGTCGGGCCAGTTGATGTCGAGCTGATAGTCCATACGAGTGTTCCGGTTAGGGCCATGAATGCTGGCAAGTATAACAGCCCGCAGCCCTTTCTACTCGCGGTGATGTTCAACTTCCTGACGCTGGAAAATCACTTCCATGCGCGCACCGCCCAGTGGGCTGGTGGTAGCGATCACCTGGCCTGCGTACTGCTCGAGGATGTCTCGCACCACCGCCAGGCCCAAGCCCTGTCCGGGGCGTAAGGTATCTGCGCGCTGACCACGTAAAAAGATCAGGTCGCGTTTGCTCTCAGGAATGCCGGGACCATCATCATCGATAAACAGATGCAAGGCTTTATCAGTTTGCCGTGCGCTAACCTCAATAAATTCGAGGCAGTATTTGCAGGCGTTATCCAACACGTTGCCGAGCACTTCCATAAAATCATTCTGGTCGCCGATAAAGGTCAGCTCTGGCGAGATATCCAGCGTGATGTCGACCCCTTTGCGCTGATAAACCTTGTTCAAGGCAGAGCACAGGCTATCGAGCAAGGCCGAAACTGAGTGCAGATCGCGTTGCAGTGGGTTGTGGTCGGCTTGCATGCTGGCGCGATGCAGGTAGTAACCGATTTGCTGTGAAATACGACTGATCTGCTCCAGCATCACCGGTTCTGCCTGCTCCACGGTCAGCTCTTTTCCGCTGCGCAGTGAGCGTAGCGTACTTTGCAGCACCGCCAGCGGTGTTTTAAGGCTGTGGGTTAAATCCGACAGCGTGGTGCGATAGCGCGTGTAACGCTGACGCTCATTGGTCAGTAGCAGGTTGAGGTTACGCACCAGGCTGCGTAACTCCTGCGGTGGATTATCATCAAGATTTTCACGATGCCCGGTTTCGAGTTCACGGACTTGCGTCGTCAGATGACCAATAGGACGCAAACTCCAGTGCGCAGCCAGCCACAACAGTGGAATGACCAACAGCAGGTTGGCCGCCAGCACATAGCTAAACCATGACCACACTACATCAGAGTGCTGGAGTTCTTGCGGGATCGAATCCACGACCACAATGGTCAACGCTGGCAGATTGGTGGTGGCATCGTAACGGTTCACCGCAACAGAGTGGGTGAAGGTGTCATTGTTATCACTATCCAACTGCTGAAGCCGCTCTTTCACCTCGGAGTTGTTACCGATGGCCGCCAGACTGGTGCGATTGGTGGTGTCAATCTCATAGAAATCCGGCTTCAGAAGCCATTCACGACGGATATTCTTGCGGATGTCGGGCACATCGCGCTGTTGCCACAGCAATTTGCCGTGCTCATCGTAAATAAACACCAGCGTCGGGAAGTTCAGCGTCATGCGCTCGGGCTGCGCGATAGTCAGCTTATTGTTTTGCCATTGTGCGAGGGTAAAGAACAGATTGCTCTCACCACGCATCACGCGATACGTGTTTTTATCGAAGCTCACCACATAACCGACCACCGCCACCATGCCGTAAGAAAGCGACAGAAACAGGACGATAGCGGCTGTTGCCAGCAAAAAGCGAGCACGTAAAGAGAAGGGGCGTTGACGGCGTAACCAATTCATAAATCAGAGATCAAATCGATAGCCCTGGCCGCGCACGGTGTTAATCACTTCGGTCGGGTGGAGCGCGAGAATTTTTTTGCGCAGACGTCCCATCAGGACATCAATGGTGTGACTTTCACGCAGTTCGGCATCGGGATAGAGTTGCAGCATTAGAGAGTCTTTGCTGACCACTTTCCCGGCATTGCGGATCAGCGTTTCCACGATGGTGTATTCAAAAGCGGTCAGTTTGACCGGCTCATCATTTACCGTGACTTCACGGCGAGACAGGTCAACCTGGAACGGCGGCATGGAGATGATCTGCGAGGCGTGCCCGCTGTTACGACGCATCAAAGCCTGCAGGCGAGCCGCGACTTCTTCAATATGGAAAGGCTTGGTGACATAGTCATCGGCACCGGCTTCCAGCGCTTCGACTTTGGCCTGCCAGCCTTCACGCGCGGTTAACACTAGTATCGGCTGACGGATGGCATCACCGCGCCAGCGGCGAATTAATGACATGCCATCTTCATCGGGCAGACCTAAATCGACCAGCGCAATGTCGGGAATGTGTTCCTGAAGGAAATAGTCAGCTTCTTTCGCATCTTCGGCGGCATCCACCTGGTGGCCCATCTCACGTAACTGCACAGCGAGGTGATGGCGCAGCAGTGCATTATCTTCCACAACCAGAACACGCATAGTATTTCCTTACCTTCAAACTCAGTGATGATGGCAAGAGTATATGCGAAGCGAATTAAACAGCATAACAACGCTTGCCCGTCATGCGTCTGCAGTAGGGCAAGATTGCCATGCCAGGGGCAGCCGGTGGGCCGCCCGCAGGGGATTACTTCAGATCATCAACCATCTGGATAGCACGGCCGAGGTAATTGGCTGGCGTCATCTGCTTCAGACGCGCTTTTTCCTCTTCCGGCATCTCAAGACTGTCGATAAACGCCTGCATACCGGCGGCATCCACGCGCTTGCCACGCGTCAGCTCTTTCAGCTTCTCGTAGGGCTTTTCAATACCGTAACGACGCATCACTGTCTGAATCGGCTCTGCCAGTACTTCCCAGTTATGATCCAGTTCATCTAACAGACGATCGCGGTTCACTTCCAGTTTAGAGATACCTTTCAGGGTGGCCTGATAGGCGATCAGTGAATAGCCCACGCCGACACCGAGGTTACGCAGAACGGTGGAGTCGGTGAGGTCACGCTGCCAGCGGGAAACCGGCAGTTTGCTGGCCAAGTGTTGCATCATCGCGTTGGCCAGACCGAGGTTGCCTTCCGAGTTCTCGAAGTCAATCGGGTTCACTTTGTGTGGCATGGTAGAAGAACCGATTTCACCGGCAATGGTTTTTTGCTTGAAGTGGTTCAGCGCAACGTAACCCCAAATATCACGGTCGAAGTCGATCAGAATGGTGTTGAAACGTGCAATGCAATCGAACAATTCAGCAATGTAATCGTGTGGTTCGATCTGCGTGGTGTACGGGTTCCAGGTGATACCCAGTGAGGTCACGAACTGCTCGCTCAGCTGGTGCCAGTCCACTTCCGGATAAGCGGCGATGTGGGCGTTATAGTTACCGACCGCGCCGTTGATTTTGCCCAGCACTTCGATTTTGCCTAACTGGCGCAGCTGGCGCTCCATGCGGTAAGCGACGTTAGCCATCTCTTTACCCATGGTTGACGGGGTGGCTGGCTGACCGTGCGTGCGAGACAGCAGCGGAATATCACGATACTCGTGCGCCAGACCTTTCACCGCATCGATGATTTTGTTCCAGAACGGCACGATAACATCGCGGCGTGCCGTTTCCAGCATCAGCGCATGCGACAGGTTATTGATGTCTTCGGAAGTACAAGCGAAGTGGATGAACTCGGAAACGGCGTGCAGCGCTGCGACATCGGCCACTTTCTCTTTCAGGAAATATTCAACCGCTTTCACGTCGTGGTTAGTGGTGCGTTCGATGGTTTTGATACGCGCAGCATCTTCTTCACTGAAATTGGCGACAATCGCATCAAGGAAAGCGTTTGCGTCAGCATCAAATGCAGTAACTTCCTTGATCTCTGCGGTCGCGGCCAGTTTCTGTAACCAGCGAACTTCAACCTCAACGCGGAACTTCAGCAAACCGTATTCGCTGAAAATGGCGCGCAGTGGGCTGACTTTATCGCCGTAACGACCATCGACAGGTGAGACGGCGGTCAGAGAGGATAATTCCATCAGTGCAACTCCTGAATCGTTAACAATTAAGGGCAGGGCGGCGCTTAATACGCCGGGCCTAGCCGGGATAAAATAGTTTTGGCTTCACGCAGCAAGCGCTGACGCGAGAACATTAGCTGCAGGCGGCCACCGCCAACCTGCTGCCACAACACGGCAGCGCGAATACCGGCCAGCAGCGTGGCGCGGACTTTGCTCTGCACTTGCGAATTCTGTAGAACCTGTGGCGAACCGGTCACCTGAATGCGCGGACCTAATGGACTGATCACATCGACATAAATGCCCGCCATCGCGCTGGTGATGGTTTCTGACTCCAGTTCATAATGCGCCAACTGGCGATCGAGTTGACTAATACGCTGTGCCAGGGTGTTCAGCGCCGATTTGTTACTTTCCAGCTTGCGCTCCAGCACCATCATGCTCAGGGTGTAACGCGTCAGTTCAGCGCCCGCACCCTGACGACTGCCGCTATTCAGCACCGCCATCAGTGTTTCTAATCCCAAATGCAGATTGGCTTCATCGTTACCGAACACGGCAAGCGTCGAACCGGGATTAAGATCCAACAAACTGCGCAGTGATACATTCAGCGCGGCAGTGTTGCAGTTTCCTTGATGCGCTAACTGCTGCACCAAATGGGCGGCCTGGCAAACACCCGCTAACGCGAGCGTAATCTCATAATAGTTCTTAGCCACGCTTAACTCCTGTCATCGCGTCGGCAGCGCCGACCTTAGGCTTCTGCCAGTGGCAGGCGCTGTTCAATGATGCCGCCGCCGAGGCAAACATCACCCAGATAAAATACGGCCGATTGGCCTGGCGTGACGGCCGCAACCGGCTCGTCAAAACGCACTTCGATACGGTCTTCTGCCAGCGGAATAATCTGGCAAGGAATATCGGTCTGGCGATAGCGGGTTTTCACCGTGCAACGCAGCGGTGCGGTGATGGGCTGGCGATCAACCCAGTGCAGTTGCTGCGCAATCAAGCCAACAGACATCAGACGCGGATGATCGCCGCCTTGGGCGACCACCAGTCGATTGCGCGCCACGTCTTTATCCACGACATACCAAGGGTCATCATTGCTCTCTTTACGGCCACCGATGCCCAAACCTTTGCGCTGACCCAAGGTATGATACATCAGGCCCTGATGCTCACCGACAATCTCGCCGTCAACGGTTTCGATTTCACCCGGTTGTGCAGGCAGATAGCGGCCAAGGAAGTCGCGGAATTTGCGCTCACCAATGAAACAGATACCGGTGGAGTCTTTTTTCTTCGCGGTGATTAAATCCAGTTCTTCAGCGATACGGCGAACTTCTGGCTTCTCCAGCTCACCAACCGGGAACAGGCTTTGTGCGATCTGCTGGTGGCTCAGGGTGTAAAGGAAGTAGCTCTGATCTTTATTGCCGTCGAGGCCTCGCAGTAACTGGCTGGTGCCGTCGACATCGGCGCGGCGCACGTAGTGGCCAGTGGCGATGAAGTCGGCACCGAGATCGTCTGCGGCAAATTCCAGGAAGGCTTTAAATTTGATCTCTTTGTTGCACAGAATATCAGGGTTGGGTGTACGGCCCGCTTTGTACTCTTCAAGGAAGTGCTCGAAGACGTTATCCCAGTACTCAGCCGCGAAGTTGATTTTGTGCAGTTTGATGCCGAGTTTGTCACACACGGCTTGTGCGTCAGCCAGATCATCTGCGGCGGTGCAATACTCCTCACCGTCGTCTTCCTCCCAGTTCTTCATGAACAGGCCTTCAACCTGATAGCCCTGCTGTTGCAGTAACCAGGCGGATACGGAAGAATCGACGCCGCCGGACATCCCGACGATCACTTTTTTCTGGCTGTTGTCAGACATGACGCACTCTATGATTACGATAAAAACAGGCGGCGCATTCTATCATGCAGAAGCCGGGCGCGCACCCTCGTGAAAAGGCCACTGGAACGGTGCGACCAGTTGCAGCGGATAACGCTCACCTTGTTGCCACAATCTTACGCTCTCGGCCACCAGCGGTGAACGCAGGCGATTAGCCGTGAGAATCTGCTCTGGCGGCAGCCACCAGCAGCAATCGATGTCACGATCGTGTGGGGAGGTCTCGCATTTTTCGGGCAGATCAAGGCCAAACAGGAAACGCACAAAAGGTGTATCGTCCGGGGCGATCCACTGCTGAACGCCGAGGAAATATTCCGGTTTCGCGTCTATGCCGGTTTCTTCAAACAGCTCGCGCTGGGCGGCTTCGATAATTGTTTCGTCTGCTTCCAGGTGTCCAGCAGGCTGGTTCCAGGTGATGCGGCCGTGGACGCGCTCCTCAACCACCAGTAACTCACCTTGTGCCTGCACAATACAGGCCACGGTTACATGAGGTTTAAACATCCTTCCTCCGAATTTGTTAACTAAAAGTTATTAAAAAATCCAGTTTAGACTGACGCCTCGACTTCGCGCCACGCGCCGCAGGCTAAGTCGCCCAAACTGTATCCACCCATCGCATAGCGAATCAGGCGCAGGGTCGGAAAGCCAATATGTGCGGTCATCCGACGCACCTGGCGGTTACGGCCTTCATATAAAGTGATTTTTAACCAACAGGTTGGAATCGCTTTGCGCTCGCGGATAGGCGGTTGGCGCGGCCACAACCACGCTGGCTCATCCACCAACTCCACGCCAGCGGGCAGCGTGGGGCCATCATTCAAGGTCACGCCACTGCGTAATGGGGATAAATCTGATTCCTGCGGTACGCCTTCCACCTGCACGTAATAGATTTTTCCGGTGCGTTTGCCCGGTTGGGTCAACTGCGCCTGCAGCGCGCCGTCGTTGGTCAGGACCAGCAACCCCTCGCTGTCACGATCGAGTCGGCCTGCGGCATAGACGTCGCTAACGGGAATGAAATCCTTCAGCGTGCGGCGGCCAGCCTCATCGCTGAACTGCGGCAAAATATCGAAAGGTTTGTTAAAGAGTATGACGCGGCGCGGCCCTTTTGGACGCGTGTCCCGGCGCACGGGCTTGCGTGCGGCGGTGTTTGGACGTTTATCCTGGTGAATTCGTTGAGAAGTTTTTCGCATGGTCTTTGCAGTCGGAAACAATCGGCGCATTATAGCGCGAAACGACGGTGATTGGCGTAGCGTAAATATTCAAGTAGTATTGACCCGCATCTTACAAATCATTAACAAAAAATCGCTCGAAGGAGAGGTTGATGGAAAGCAAAGTAGTTGTTCCGGCGGAAGGTCAAAAAATCACCCTGGATCAGGGCAAACTGAACGTTCCGAATAACCCAGTCATTCCTTATATCGAAGGTGATGGCATCGGCGTTGATGTTTCCCCTGTCATGCTGAAAGTGGTTGATGCCGCTGTGAAGAAAGCCTACAACGGCGAGCGTAAAATTTCCTGGATGGAAATTTATACTGGTGAGAAATCAGTAGAACTTTACGGTCAGGACGTCTGGCTGCCGCAAGAAACCCTCGATTTAATCAAAGAATATCGCGTTGCCATCAAAGGCCCGCTGACTACCCCAGTCGGTGGCGGTATTCGTTCTCTGAACGTTGCGCTGCGTCAGGAGCTGGATCTGTACGTGTGTCTGCGTCCGGTTCGCTACTACACTGGTACCCCAAGCCCAGTTAAGCGTCCAGAAGATACCGATATGGTGATCTTCCGCGAAAACTCTGAAGATATCTATGCAGGTATCGAGTGGAAAGCGGGCACGCCAGAAGCGGATAAAGTGATCAAGTTCCTGCGCGAAGAGATGGGCGTGAAGAAAATTCGCTTCCCTGAGCAGTGTGGTATCGGCGTGAAGCCGTGCTCTGAAGAGGGCACCAAACGTCTGGTCCGCGCAGCGGTTGAGTACACTATCACCAACGATCGTGATTCTCTGACCCTGGTCCACAAAGGCAACATCATGAAGTTCACCGAAGGTTCTTTCAAAGACTGGGGCTACCAGTTGGTGAAAGAAGAGTTCGGCGGCGAGCTGATCGATGGCGGCCCATGGATGAAGTTTAAGAATCCGAACACCGGTAAAGAGATCATCGTTAAAGACGTGATCGCGGATGCCTTCCTGCAGCAGATCCTGTTGCGTCCAGCAGAATACGACGTTATCGCCTGTATGAACCTGAACGGTGACTACATCTCTGATGCCCTGGCGGCACAGGTTGGCGGTATCGGTATCGCACCTGGCGCAAACATCGGTGACGAGTGCGCCCTGTTCGAAGCCACCCACGGTACTGCACCTAAGTACGCCGGTCAGGATAAAGTGAACCCGGGTTCAGTTATCCTGTCAGCTGAAATGATGTTGCGTCACCTGGAGTGGTTCGAAGCTGCAGACCTGATTGTTAAAGGCATGGAAGGCGCAATCGCCGCTAAGACCGTGACCTATGACTTCGAGCGTCTGATGGATGGCGCTAAACTGCTGAAATGTTCAGAGTTTGGTGACGCGATCATCGCGAACATGTAATTTGCCTTCAGGCAGAATGCATAACGGGAGCCGATGGGCTCCCGTTTTTTTTATTCGTTTGTACCCTCAGGGGAATGCATACTCTGCGATCGCGGCTGCGATAGCCGCCAAAAATCATGACCACTAGGGTGCTGATACGTTCGCAGTGAGAACTGTGGCAGTATGGCGTAGATGTATTCAAAGATCGCTGATTGTGAGTTCTCATAATCGACCCATAGCACCGATGAGGTGAAACAGTACACTTCGACAGGCAACCCTTCAGGTGAGGGCTTCATCGCGCGCACCACCAGGTACATGTCTTTCTTAATGTCATCGCGCTGTGCCAGCCACGCCGTGAGGTATTTACGGAATACCGTCAGATTGGTCATGCCGTTTTCCGCAAACCAGCGATCACCCACCACGCTGCTGTCACGTCCATCCATCAACGCCGACAGTTGTTCGTTTACGCCACGCACCTGGCTCATCTGTTGCACCATCTCTTGATCGACAAAGCGAATTGAGGTCTGGTCAAGATGAAAACTGCGCATGATTCGGCGTGCCCCTGAGGTGAACATCGCTTGCCAGTTGGTGTAGGTTTCGGTCAGGAAGTTTTTCGTCGGTATACGTGAAAGCGTGTTATCCCAGTTACGAATGGTGATGGTGTGCAGTGCAATATCGATCACTTCACCGCTGAGGCCGTTATCGGGCATTTCAATCCAGTCACCCAATTGCAGCACATCATTGGATGACACCTGAATATTCGCCACCAGGGATAACAATGTGTGCTGGAACACCAACATTAAGACCGCTGCCACTGCACCCAGACTGGAGATAATGATCACCGGCGATTTATTCGACATGATCGCCAGAATCATGATCGCCGAGATAATGTGCACCAGAATCTTACCGACCTGAATGTAGCCCTTGATGGAGTGGTTTTTGCGCTTAGATTTGCGGGAGTAGGAGTTATTAACGATCTCCAGTACTTCGGTAAAGAACAGCGAGAGATAAATAAAGAACAGGATGCCGCAGATGGTTTTAATCGCGATCTGCAGATGCTCCGGTAAATCCGGCATAAACTGCAGCAGATAATAGACCGTGATCACCGGGATAAAGTTGGACAGCTTCTCAGAGAGACGCACATCTTTATCTAACGGTACTTGATTCTTGTGTGCGCTGAAAAACACCTTACGCACCACTTTCACCAGTAAAAACTTACAGATTAAATGAGTAACCAGACCGGCAATCACTAACAGCAGCAGGCTAAACGGGGTAGATAACAGGGAATTGCCTTCAATAAACTTCTGGATATCACTTAAATAATTCATTTCAACCACAGGCCTGACAACGTTGGCGGGAATTCAAACATATTCCTTACAGGGACTATAAGCGACGCGTGCGCATTCTGGGTTTCAGCTCACGAATGCGACAGCGCTTTGCGTGCTGCTTCCGCCAGAAAGTGGCTGCGGCTGCTGTAACGCGCATCATGACCCACAACACGATCAATCTTCTCGATCAACAGATGAGGCATGGTGATATTGATACGCTCGGATTTACCGAGATAGCGCGTGATATCAATCTCCACGTATATCCATATTCCCGGCTGGGGTAGATTGTTCATCCACTGGTTCGAGGGCTCTGGGATCAACAGACCTTTTTCTGCCATTAATTCGAAGTGCGTGTGCAATGCGCTGTGTGCATCGCGCAGCGTCTGCTCCGGGGTGTCACCAGCAAAATAGCACCCGGTTACATCGGGGAAAAAACCGCTTGCGGAGCCATCAGCATCGATTTCAACAAAGGCGGGAAATAGCATAATTTCTCCTGCAGGGTGATGGGGCAATTAGTGCCGATAATTGAGGTTGGCGTCTTTCAGGATCTGCAGCAGGGTGCCTTTCTTAAGGTCCTTTTGCGGATGCGGCACCGTAATAAGGTGGACGAAATCAGGATGTGAGAATTGATGATGGCTACCCTTAATTCTCTCCAGAATCCATCCGTTGCGCTTCAACAGCTTTATCAACTCTGCGCTTTTCATGGCTGTCCTTGAATGGGGATTATACACACGATACACACCTTTGCAATCTGATTGGCACGTCATCGATCGTGGTGATGGCCACACTAGCCATCTCGTAAAGGGAGTTGAATACCGCAAAGTCTCTCTGTGCGAGTTTGTTTCACGGAAAGTGGAGAGTCTCAGCAACACATTCAGCAAAACTTTGAAACAGTTAACACTCAGGCTTTATCAACCGTGCCTTTTGCCGGTGAAACCGTTATCTTCAGCGCTTCAGATTCTGGAGGTGGTATGCAGGGTGTCATCAAGTTTGTAAAAGGCTGGTTGCTGTTTTCGCTGCTGTGGGGTGTATTCATGTGGTTTATGTCATGGCAGGCACAAGGTGAAGCGATCAGCATGGTGGTGGTGAAAAGCTTGTATGCAGGGCTGATTTATCAGGCGCTGATGACCATGGTAGCGCGCTACAAAGCACGGCGTGCGCAAGCCTGATTGCTCACATCTGCCCACACAGCTTTGCGTGATATTGACGCTAATTTGCACTCGCTCAGGCACTCTTAGCCGACGAAATCAGAGCGGGCGGTTGAAGAGATGGGTAGCAAATTTATCGTGGCGTGGTTTTTCCTGCTGGTTTCATTTGGCAGCTGTGCACAATTACCGAATATCCCTGTGAGTATCGCCTTTCACCATGGGCGTCATCTGGATGTGGAAAACAACACGGCAGATGTGGCTGAAACGCCAGACGAGCATATAAAGGAAAGGCAGGACGACGTAGGTCACTATCAGTAAAACGGGGCCATAATGGCCCCCGAATTCAGTTTATTTTCTTCCCAACAGAAAACCGACAATGATGCCAATACTGGCCGCTACAGCGAGACCGGTGGCGGGATTTTCACGTACCGACTTCACCACACAATCTGCGGCATCTTGTACTGCGTAGCTGGCTTGCGCAGGATAACGACGTGCTGCGCCACGGGCTTGATGTTTACGTGAACCGGTGACCTCACCGATTTTCTCTTCAACTGCACCCGCTGCTTCATTCAATTTTGCTTCCGCTTTTCCAGTCATAATGACTCCCTGATGGTTGTGAATGTTACGTTTCAGCGTAGTCACAGAATCTCAGTGCAGCAACTGAGACGCAGACCAGGTTGTAACAGCGGTTTGCAGGATGTGGGAATTCTGTCCAGGCTTGAAAGGTAACCTGCGATGGCTATCACGCCAGCCAAATGGGTCCAGGGGGAACAATGAAACGCGATGTACTGAGTGAAGATGATTACGATGAAGTGTGCCGGGTGATTGGTGATGCCGTCATCGTGCTTTCCGAATGCGGCCATGAAACCAAGCGGGCGGAGATCACCGATTTATTGCAGCGCACCCGCCATCATCGCGCCCATGATGAACGTGACGAACAACGCATGCTGGAACATGCGATTCGCTTGGTGAAACCATAACGCTATTAAGATTTGCCGCGATAGGCGGGATACCAGGTTACTAAAAAATGACGCAGGTGGTCAAAACACCACTCGGCGTCTTCAGCCTGCTGGCAGTAATAGCGAACCGTGACCTTCTCATAGCGCATATGGCGCTGATGCAGCGGCGACCAGCCCCAGTCAAGCACCGCGCGGGCATAGTTCACCAGCGTGCCGCTCTGCATATTATGTTGCTTCTCCTGACGTCCAAGATAGAGTTCGAAAGCCTGGTCCAGACTTTGGGTCTCATCGCTGCTGCCACTGGACAGTGCAGGGCGGAAGGCAATGTCAATAAAACCGCAAACACCGTCCTCGCGCTGTTGCCAGTCACAGGCCAGCGTCATAAACACGCCATCCTGCAAATTGACCTCTTCCAGTAAGCGACGCAAATTTTCGGAATGTTCTCCCGCTGCGATCTCATCAATCCGTTCGGTTTCCACTGTGAGGTCAAAACCACACGGATTCACCGAACCATCGGCGTTGGTGGTGGCGGGGAAGGGAAACTCGATATAGCCGTTATTATCCAGACTCTTTTCCATGATGCAGGTCCGCAGCGTGAGGAAGCCTGACAATAAACCATCTCGCACTGCTAAGCACGTTTAAGGACACGTCCAGGTAATCATGGTGTTCTGATAAGGGTTAATTAGCCTGAACTGCTTATCCGACAGTCGTTGGGCGGTGAACCCCTCGGAGGTGATGGCAGACGGCACATACTGGAATCGGTCGCTGGAGTGCAGGGTACCGCTTTTAACGGCCACACCATCCCGCGTCACCGTGAAGGCGCTGACCAAATCGAAAATACGCGCTTCCGTATGGCCCATCGACTGCCCATAAATGGTCGACACTTCGCCGGGGCAGTCGACACCTTTCGGCGTTGAACTACAGCCAGCCAGTAAAAATAAGAGGGTAAGTAACGCCGTGATTCGCAACATGATCCTGTCCTGGTTCGTTCCCTGGTTTGCAGTGGCCCATAAATGCACACTGATACGCTGATCATAGCAGGTCTGACGCTGCTTCCCATTTGTCATTTGTTTAATCGTTAAGCGGTAAGAATGTAAAGGGGTGACTTTGGTAGCAGATAAACGTTATTCTTGCCAGCGTTGCGCATCAGGTAAGCAAAACAAGGGCAAATCTATGAGAGAAGAAGAAGCCAGTTTAATGATTCTTCAACACGCGATCGACAAACTAGAAGCCGACAAGAAAAAGCAGGTAATGAACTGCGTAGCGGCCCTGCAAGAGGTGATGCAACGCTTCGACTCAGAAGCAGCGGGTCTGGCATTAATGCTGGTCGCTGCGCAGGTTGCGGCAGAGTAATCCCCAAGACAGACCTTTCTTCCCACCCGTTTGAGGTGGAAAATCCATGCAATATAGCTGCTGCTCAGTCGACATCGGCTGACGCGCAGCGATTGTGCAAATTCGCATTAGTCTTTCTCCTGGTTCACTTTCCTGTGGGTTGTGCTAAACCTGAGAGTGAATCCAAAAGGAGGATGAGATGAAAAAGACACTGTTATTGATTGGTACTTTTAGCCTCGGCCTAATGCTGGCGGGTTGTGCATCTGACCATGTAATCCATACCACTGACGGGCAAACCATCGTGGCGCAAGGCAAACCGGTGGTAGATGAAGATACCGGCATGATTACTTACAAAGATATCGATGGTAAGCAACAGCAAATAAACCGTAATCAAATCAAGGATATGAATTCGGTGAACTAACGTTTCTGCCTGATTCAATCCTGACTGGCCCGCATCTGGCGGGCCATTAAACGTCACCCTGCGCCATTCTGTGTTACGCTCCTCTCCACAAAATCCCAACAAAATCATCATCTAACCGCAGTGGAGAATCCCATGAAGGCGATAGCGATTGCCGTTGGCTTAGCGGCGTGCCATATCATGCCAGCCTGGAGCGATACCGAATTTCAAATCACCTGTCCTGGACGCGCAACCATGACCGTCTCCCGTGCGGAATACGGCTTAAGCACCCTGATGTGGCCGACGCGTCACTTCCAGATAGCCGCTGGACAACAGCGCACCAGTATAAAAGGGGGGGACAAGGTGGCCATTACGCGTTTTCGTAACGGCGACCAGTTGCTTGTGAACAAGGACAATGGCGATACGTTCTTTGTCTACGCCAATAGCGATAAGCTGCTGCCGTGTAATCGCACGGAAAAACGCGATACGGAGATCCTTTCACTGGAACGCTACGACGACAGCCAACGGCCTAACTCTTAACGGCCGCCTCAGCGTTATATCAAATCAGTTGCTGCTGGCGCAGATCCAGCGGCGACTGCTCCGCCTCATCAATCGCCGCCAGCCAGCCGGGTAAGTCCACCTTTGCCCAGGAGAGATGGCCGCGCGTGGTACTCATTAGCACCACATCAGGTCGCAGCGCGCGGTAAAGCTCCAGTGACTGTTGCAGCTCCATGGGATTACTTTCCGGTACCAGCACGCTGATCCAACGGTTGTAATCGCAGGTCAGGGTATCACCGACAAACAGGTAGGTTTGTCCGAGTGGCGAGTGATAGAGAAAACTGCTGCTGCCAGGTGTATGGCCCGGCGTGGGCAGCAGATGAAAATCACCAAAGTGGGCTTCCTGTTGCGTAAAGGTCTCATCAGGTTCGATGATCAGGCTGACGGCACCCAGCGAACGGCTATGGCAATAGAGCGCGCTGTTAAAGCGCTGCTGAATCGCCACCGCGCCGGGGGCGGCTTCATGCGAGTGCGTGAGGTAATGGCGAATCACGCCACCGGCATCATTGAGAAATTCATGATCCAGCGGGTGTTCAACCCGACCAATCAGCAAGTTACCGCGCGGGTGGCGCAGCATGAAGCCATGCATCATCACATCGCTTGCGGTTTCTTCTGCGGGAAATTCCGGCGTGGAGATCCACAAATCTTCGTACAGTGGCTTCAATGTCGGTCTCCTGCGGCAAGACGTTAGCGCAATGTCGGGTGGCCGGTGAAGGCGAGTCGGGCTTCGCCATTTTCAAGTTGTAAGGTGGCACTGGCACCCAGTGGCAGCGTGACGGTATCGGCATCGTGACCAAATGCCAAATCGCTGATCACCGGGATTTGATACTGGTCGCGGATGCGCTGCCACACGGTGGCGAAGTCGAAGCCGTTGTCATAGGCCGACAGCGAAGTGCTGGTGAAACTGCCGGTGATAATCGCCTGTTGACGCGCCAAAATACCGCTTTGTTGCAGCTGAATCAGCATGCGTTCGATACGGAAAGGGTGTTCGTTGACATCTTCAATCACCAAAATCCCGCCTTCAATCTGTGGCATCCATGGCGTACCGATCAGCGAACAGATCATCGCCAGATTGCCACCCCAGAGAGTGCCTTGCCAGCGGCCCGCATCAGGACTGAGGCTGCGCCAGCCTATATTGACTGTAGGTGATGTTAGCGTTTGCCAAAAGTGCGACAGGGTAAATTCAGATAATGTCTCCGCGCCGAAATTCCCCGCCAGCATCGGTCCACTAAAGGTGATCAATCCGGTTTGCGCCAGTAAGGCGAGCTGGATGACAGTGAAATCACTGTGGCCGCAGAGTGCGATCGGTTGGTTGAGTAAATGGCGTTGCAGGCCAATGTAGTCAATCTGGTCAAGCAAACGAGACGCACCATAGCCGCCGCGCACGGCAAGAACGATATCGGGTAGCGTCTCTAACGCGGCCAACTGATTAATATCATCAAGACGCTGTTCATCCTCGCCGGCAAACCGCTGGAAACGGCGTGTAATTGCGGAGAGGTTTTCCAGTTGGTGGCCTTCGGCCGTTAAACGACTCACGGCGCGTTGCGCAGCATCCTGATTATGGCAATAGCCGGAAGGGGCGATCAGACGAATGGAGCGAGGGGCGAGCATAGCGTTCATCCTGATATAAAGTGGCCTGCCGATGATGGCGAAATCCGTTACTGATGTCACGACAGCACAAGGTTTTTTACTTAATTAGGATAAACGGTAATTTTGCATTGCGCTGCGCCAGGTATGATAGCTTGCGCCAATCTTATTGCGGAACCAAAAATTAGTGAAAATTCGCCTACTTATGCTATCAGCGCTGTTGCTGGCTGGCTGTGCCAGCGAGCCGGAAAAAACGGTTGTCCCCGAGAAAAATACGCCGTTAACCCAGGCGCCGCCGTCGAAAGTGAATGATGCATGGTCGATGTTTACCGAAGATGCCGCCAGTCATTATGGCGTTGATGAGAAGTTAATCAGCGCCATTATTAGTGTCGAATCGGGTGGGAATCCCACAGTGACCAGCCGTTCCAATGCCGTTGGCTTGATGCAGATTAAGGCGTCGACTGCGGGCCGTGCGGTCTACCGCACCCAAGGGCGTCATGGTCAGCCAACCTCTTCTGAGCTGCGCGATCCGGCGAAGAATATTGATATTGGTGCGGCTTACCTGAAGCTATTGCAGGACTCCGAGTTGGCAGGGATTCGTAATCCCCTGACGCTGCGTTATGCAACGATTGTCTCTTATGCCAATGGGGCTGGGGCACTGCTGCGTACCTTCTCACGTAACCGTGACCGGGCGATCGCCATGATCAACGCCATGACGCCAGATGAGTTTTACCAGCACGTGCAGGATAAACATCCGGCAGCGCAGGCCCCGCGCTACTTGTGGAAAGTCACCACCGCATACCGCACCATTGGTTAACAGGTCCTGGTGTGCATCAATGCGCACCCTACGAAAGCACACCACACACTGTATGGTCGCCATTCATGGCGACCAGCCAATGGCCGAACGATAGCATTAACGCCATTTATGGCGACCAGCCCATCACCGCACGATAGCAATAGCGACCCGCCTGGCCGTATCAATCCACCAACAATCGCGCCGTGGGGTAATCCACAATCAAAACTTTGACGTAGTCGCCACGCAGGGCGCCGCGAATGGCTTGCGCTTTCTCTTTGCCGCCCGCCAGCGCCACCACCTGGGGACACTGTTTCACCTGCGCCAGCTCCATGCCGATCACCGGATCTTCCTCTGCACTTAATACCGGTTTTCCATCCGCATCAAAGTAATGCAGACAGATATCGCCCACGGCACCGCGTTCCGCCAGCGTGCGTAACATCTCTTGATCGTAATAGTTGCCAGAATTACGCAGCAGCGCGGAAGGTTCCAGATCGCCAATGCCGACAATCGCTAAGTCCACCTGATCAAACTTCTCCAGCACTACCGCCACGTCGGGGTTCACCGATAAACGCTGACGATCCTGTACCGAATGCTCAATTGACTGCGAAGGCAGCAACCATGCTGGGCAATCCAGCAGCGCAGCCAGATTTTGCGTCAGGATGGTGGCCTGTACGTTGCCGTTCGCGCCCACGCCGCCCAATAACTGAATCACGCCTTTACAGGGCGCACTCAGTGGATGCAGGGCATCAACCATCGCGCGAATCGTGCCGCTCCATGACGAAATACCAATCAACTCATCCGCGCGCACACGGGTTTCCAGATAGTGCGCGGCGGCCGAGCCAATGGATTGCTTGATTTGCAACGCCGAAGCCTGATCCGGCACATCCACCACGATCACCTGCGGCAGCTGATACTGCTGCTCAATGGCTTTCTCCAGTTCGGGAAACACATTCGCGGGCGGCACCACGCTGATCTTCACCACGCCCTCTTTCACGCTGCGGTTCAGGATGCGTGAGACAAAGGATTGCGATAGCTTCAGCAAGTGCGCAATGTCGGACTGCTTCATGCCTTCCACATAATAAAGCGTGGCTATTTTCACCATCAGCCGCTGTTCGTCCTGTTTTGCCATGGTTTTTTCTCTCTCTTAAGCTGCCTGGTATTGTTAATCAGCCCGTCATAAATAACAACGCAGAACATTTTGTGATCGTTTTCGCTTTTTCAGGATCGGGTGATGGACGTGCTCGATAAGCCAGCGCATAGTCATTATGCATATAAAATCGCAATTGAATATATATTCAAGCGGAGAAAAATCAATGAAAGCATCTGTCCTGAAAGTTACCCTACTGGCATCACTGATGTTGGCATCGGCGGCAACGCTGGCTGCAGATAAAGGCTTGATCGCCATCATCACCCCCTCACACGACAACCCCTTCTTTAAAGCCGAAGCGGATGGCGCGCAGGAAAAAGCCAAAGCGCTCGGTTACGCCACGCTGGTGGCTTCACACGATGATGACGTGAATAAGCAGAACCAGCTGATCGAAACCGCGATTGCGCGTAAAGCCAAAGCGATCATTCTGGATAATGCCGGCGCTGACGCCACCGTGGGTCCGGTACAGAAAGCCAAAGACGCGGGCATCCCGACCTTCCTGATTGACCGTGAGATCAACAAAACCGGCGTCGCCGTGGCGCAGATCGTCTCCAACAACTATCAGGGTGCGCAGCTCGGCGCAGAGAAGTTCGCCAAGCTGTTAAACGGCAAAGGCACCTACGTTGAGTTACTGGGTAAAGAGTCTGATACCAATGCGGGCGTGCGTTCACAGGGCTATCACGACGTGCTGGATGATTATCCAGACATGAAAATGGTGGCACAGCAGAGTGCCAACTGGAGCCAGACCGAAGCCTTTAGCCGCATGGAAACCATCCTGCAGAAAAACCCCGATATCGTCGGCGTGATTTCTGGCAACGACACCATGGCGCTCGGCGCTGAAGCCGCGCTGAAAGCGGCCGGTAAAACCAACGTCATCGTGGTGGGCTTCGACGGCAGCGATTACACCCGCGATTCCATCATCAACAAAGGCAACATCAAAGCCACGGTGCTGCAGCCAGGTTGGGCCCAGGCGCAAATGGCGGTTGAGCAGGTGGATTACTACCTGAAAAACGGCAAAGCGCAGAAGGAAGAGAAACAGCTGATGGACTGCGTGCTGATTGACGACAGCAACGCCTCAAAGCTGAAAAACTTCAACCTGGCGAAATAAGAGGGAGGTCGGCATGAAGGGAAAAACAGCTGGCGGGCTGGTAGTTGCGCTCATGACGCTGATGTTAACCGCCTGCACCGTGGTGGATCTCGATGCAAACGGCAATCCCATCATGCCGAAAGATCCCAACGCCAAACCGGGCTACAGCGATCAAACCCCGCAGCAGATTGCTGAATCCAGCTGGGCAAGCCGGGTACAGCAGCCAGCAGAAAAACAGGCATTGAGCTGGGCGGACATGGAAACCAAAAGCCATACCGTGAAAGCCGGCACCAGTGAAAGCGTGTTTGTGCGTGCGGCTGGCACCGTGACCGCCTTTGATAACAGTAACGATCGTGAACGCAGTTTAACCATGACCATCAACGGCAAACCGGTTCAGGTGCTGATTGGCCCGGTGCTGCGCAGCAATGCGATTCGTGATGCGGCCGGATTCCGCTTCGAAGAGTTTACCAATCAGGTGCAGTACGCGCAGCTGACCAAAGCGCTGAACCGCCATGCCGTGCAGCAGTTACCTGCGGTAGATGCCAGCTGGGTGGGCAAACCCGTGCAGGCGCTGTTGGCGGTCAGCATGAAACCGAACCAGGTGGATGACGTGGTAGCGATTCAGTTGCAGCAGGGGAATCCATGATGAGCGATGAAATCATCTTGCAGGCGAACCAGATGTCGATGCTGTTCCCTGGCACGCTGGCGCTGGACCGGGTGGATTACCGCGTATGGCGCGGCAAAGTGAACGTCATTATTGGTGAAAACGGCGCGGGAAAATCGACGCTGATGAAAATCCTCGCGGGGGTACAGCAACCCACCAGCGGAGAGATGTTCCTCAATGGGCAGAAGGTCACGTTTAGCAGCACGCGTGACGCGGCCCGCCACGGCATCGGTATGGTGCATCAGGAACTTAACCTGTTTGAAAACCTCAGCGTGGCAGAGAACATTTTTCTGGGGCGTGAGATCCAGCGCGGCATTAGCCCGATCAATGAGGCGGAACAGAAACGCCGTACCGCCGCCTTACTGCAACGTCTCGACCAGCCGATTTCGCCGGATGAGACGGTGGGTAACCTGAAAGTCGGCCAGCAGCAGTTGGTAGAGATCGCCAAAGCGCTGGCGGAAAACGCTGACATTCTCATCCTCGACGAACCGACCTCTGCGTTGAGCAAAACCGAAGTCGAAATCCTGTTCCGGGTGATCCGTGAACTGACACGTCAGGGTGTCTCCATCATCTATATCTCACATCGGCTGGAAGAGCTGATGGCGATTGGCGATGTGATCACCATCCTGCGCGATGGCCGTTTTCAGGCGGAAGCCAAGGTCAGCGATATTGATGTGCCGTGGATCGTGCGCGAGATGCTCGGCAGCGAACCGGTCAGTAACTTCCTGCCGCCGAACCGCCAGTTTGGTGCCGCGGTACTGGAAGCAGAGCACATCACCTGCGTCAGCCCCAATGGCAACACGCTGGTGGACGATGTCAGCTTCAACGTGCGCGCTGGGGAGATCGTCGGCATTTATGGCTTGATGGGTGCCGGGCGTACCGAATTATTTGAGTGCCTGCTCGGCAGCCAGCGCAACTACCTCGGCAAACTGTGGCTGGACAGCAAACCCCTGCCGACGCGCCTGCCTACCGCCGAACGCATCCGCATGGGCATGAGTCTGGTGCCAGAAGATCGTAAGCGGGCGGGCATTTTTCCAGTGTCGTCAGTGGCCAGCAATCTCACCATCGCCAGTCTGTGGCGGCGTTTGTCTCACCGCACGGTGATCTCTGAACAGGCAGAGCGTGAGGCCGTCACCAGCACTGTCGGCAATCTGGCGATTAAAATTTCCTCGCCTGATGTCGCCATCAGCGCCTTGAGCGGCGGCAACCAGCAGAAGGTGGTGATTGGTCGCTCTTTGCTGACCAATCCGCGTTTGCTGCTGTTGGATGAACCCAGTCGCGGCATTGACGTGGGTGCCAAAGCCGAGGTGTTTCGCATGATGGTGCGGTTGTCAGAGCAGGGCATTGCGGTGGTGTTTTCCACTTCCGATCTGAAAGAAATCATGGCTGTCGCCGATCGCATCCTGGTGATGTCTGGCGGTAAATTAACCGCCGATCTCCCACGTGCAGAAGCGGAAGAGGCAGCGCTGGTGAAAGCAAGCGCACAAGGATTCTGAACATGAAAAATCAAGGCGCAATGGCGCTCGTGACACCAGGTAAGGCGTTTAACTCACGCGAAGGCTTGATTCTGCTGCTGCTCAAACTGCGCACCTTTATCGCGCTGTTTCTGATTGTCGGCTTCTTTGCCATCACGGTGCCGGATTTCCTCGCGGTGGGCAGCATGGTGATCATGGTAAAACACATCGCCATCAATGCCTTTCTGGCGCTGGGCATCACCTTTGTCATCATCACTGCCGGAATTGATCTTTCGATCGGGGCCACGCTGGGGCTGTGCGGCATGATTGCCGGTTGGCTGATCACCAAAGGGATTGTCCTGCCGATGTTTGGCATCGCCATTTTCCCCAGCGTCTGGGTGATTGTGCCGCTGGTATTAGTGATAGGTGGGCTGATTGGTGCGGTCAACGGCTGGATTATCACCAAATACAACGTGGCACCGTTTATCTGCACCTTGGGCACCATGTACATCCTGCGTGGTGCGGCAATGCTGACCTCTGGCGGCGAGACTTTCCCCGGTTTGCAGGGCAATCCGTTACTTGGCAATACCGGCTTTGACAAAATTGGCGCGGGCTATTTTCTCGGCTTGCCGTGGGCCATCTGGATGATGGTGGTGCTGGCGCTGGTGATTGCTTATGTCGCACGGCGTTTGCCTTTTGGTCGCCAGGTGTATGCGATTGGTGACAACGAGCGGGCGGCTGAACTTTCAGGCGTCAAAGTGAAGTCGGTGAAAATCTGGGTCTACACCCTCTCCGGTTTCTGCGCCGCCATCGCCGGTATCGTAGTCTCTTCACAACTGGTGGCCAGCCATCCGGCGAACGGCACCTCGTTTGAAATGAACGCCATCGCTGCGGTGGTGCTGGGAGGCACTTCACTCGCAGGCGGTCGCGGCACCATCCTGGGGACGCTGGTAGGGGCATTCGTCATCGGGTTCCTTGCTGACGGGTTAATCATGATGGGCGTCAGTGAATTCTGGCAGATGGTGATCAAGGGCATCGTGATCATTGTGGCGGTGATCATCGACCAAATGCAGAGCCGGATGCAGCAGAAAGCCGCCGTGGTGGCGCAAAAGGCGCTGATCGAGGAGGCTGATACCAAAGGTTAATCGGTTGGGAGCGGGCCACACTTGCTTGCTCCCTCTTTTTTTATCCAGATTGAATATATATTCAATAACGCTTGAAAATTCAGAGGTGTCTATGAATCCTTTCAAATATTCGGTAGCCGATCTGGCCGTGAAAGCGCGCGCCGTACGCCGCCGTATTATCCAGCTTAATGCGGGTAGCCCGGCGGGCGGTCATACCGGGGCGGATCTCTCTCAGGTCGAGATCCTCACCGCACTGTATTTCCGCATTCTCAACTGCGCGCCGGATCGTACTAACGATCCGCAGCGCGACATCTATATCCAGTCGAAAGGCCATGCGGTGGGCGGCTATTACTGCGTGCTGGCTGAGGCGGGCTATTTCCCAACCGAGTGGCTGCCGACGTATCAGCACTCTGACTCACATCTGCCTGGCCATCCGGTACGGCAGAAAACGCCAGGCGTGGAGTTAAACACCGGTGCGCTCGGGCATGGCTTACCGGTTGCGGTGGGCATTGCGCTGGCGGCGAAGAAGGATAACAGCAATCGCCGTATTTTTGTGGTGACGGGCGACGGGGAGTTGGCGGAGGGCAGTAACTGGGAAGCCGCACTGGTGGCGGCGCATTACGGCCTCGATAACCTGGTGATCATCAACGACAAGAACAAGCTGCAACTGGCGGGCCATACGCGCGACATCATGAATACCGATCCGTTACCAGATAAATGGCGTGCCTTTGGGTTAGAGGTCACCGAATGCAACGGTAACGATATGGCGTCGGTGGTGGAAACCATAGAGAGCCTGCCACGCAATGGCAAGCCGCAGGTGATTGTGGCGCATACCGAGAAGGGCTTTGGCATCTCCTTTATTCAGGGCAAGCCGGAGTGGCATCACCGTGTACCTAAAGGGGAAGAGATCGCGTTGGCACTGGAGGAATTGAAAGATGAGTAATGCAAAACATCTGGCAACGGTGATGGTGGAAGCCTTTATCGATGCGGTGAATCGGGGTGTCGATTTAGTCCCGGTGGTGGCAGATTCCACCTCAACCGCCAAAATTGCGCCTTTTATCAAGGCATTTCCCGATCGACTGATTAACGTCGGCATCGCTGAACAGACTCTGGTCGGCACGGCGGCAGGCCTGGCGATAGGGGGCAAAGTGGCGGTGACCTGCAACGCCGCACCTTTCCTGATTTCCCGTGCGAATGAACAGGTCAAAGTCGATGTTTGCTACAACAATACCAACGTCAAACTGTTTGGCCTGAATGCCGGTGCCAGCTATGGTCCGCTGGCCAGTACCCACCACAGTATTGATGATATCGCAGTGATGCGCGGCTTCGGCAATATCGAAATATATGCACCGTCCTGTCCGCTAGAGTGCCGGCAAATCATTGAGTACGCCCTGGCACACGTTGGGCCGGTCTATATCCGTCTGGATGGTAAAGATCTGCCGCAACTGCACGATGAAGACTACCAGTTCCGTCCGGGCCAGATTGATGTCCTGCGTGAAGGCAAAGAGATTGCGCTGGTGGCGATGGGTTCGACGGTGCACGAGGTGGTTGAGGCAGCAGAGCAGCTTAAAGAGCAGGGCATCAACGCAGGTGTGATCGCCATTCCATCGATTCGCCCTTGTGATACCCAACGGCTGCGAGAGCTGCTAAATCATTACTCCGCGGTGATAACCGTAGAAGAGCATAACGTTAACGGTGGTGTCGGTAGCCTGGTGGCCGAAGTGCTGGCGGAAGGTGGCTGCGGTATTCCGTTGCAGCGTTTGGGCATCCCGGATGGGCAATATGCGATAGCGGGCGATCGCGCCTCGACGCGGGCGCATCACGGAATTGATGCCGCCAGCGTAGTGAAAAGCGCAGTGGGCATGGTGGCAGGAGCATAAACATGGCGGGACCGTTAATACTGGCAATTGATGAAGGTACCACCAACGCCAAAGCGATTGCGGTGAATGGTGCAGGTCAGGTAGTGGCACGTGGCAGCCAGCCGTTAACGCTGGCGCACCCGCAGCCGGGTCTGGCGGAGCAAGATCCGCGAGCCATCTGGCATGCCGTAAAACAGGCGATTGAAAGTTGTCTGGCTCAGTGTGCCGGGGCGGAGGTGGCGGCTGTAGCCATCAGCAACCAGCGCGAATCGGTGCTGATTTGGCAGCGCGCGGATGGGCAGCCGCTGACACCGCTGGTGAGTTGGCAAGATCGCCGCTCAGAAGCGTTTTGCCGCGATCTGCGCGTCGCGGGCAAAGCACCGCGCATTACCGGTCTAACCGGGTTAGCGGTCGACCCGATGTTCCCGGCAGGAAAACTTACCGGCATGTTGGCGACATTGCCCGATGGTCTGGCGCGTGCACAAGCCGGTGAACTGTGTATCGGCACGGTAGACAGCTGGTTGAGCTGGCAATTAAGCGGTGGTGAATCCTTTGTCACCGACCATGCCAACGCCGCGCGCACCCAACTTTATAACCTGCACAGCGGCGATTGGGATGATGAACTGCTCGCGCTGTTCCATATCCCACGGGCGGCACTGCCGCAGATTGTGCCTTCCGCGAGTGCGCAGGGTGTGGTGACGGTGAATGATATTCCGGGTCTGAAACCCGGCACGCCGATTTTGTCGCGAATTGGCGATTCTCACGCTGCTTTGCAGGCACAGCGCAGTGCCGGTGAAGAAGTGGTGAAGGCCACCTACGGCACGGGTTCGTCGTTAATGATGTCGATGGCCACGCCACTGCTGACGGAAAACGGCCTTAGCACTACGGTGGCATGGCACGATGGTACCTTACGCTATGCGTTTGAGGGCAATATCACCCACACCGGTTCAGGGGCGGCGTGGCTGGGGCGTATGCTGGGCATCAACGATCCGCGTGAGCTGACGGCAATGGCACAGCGCAGCGAGCACAATCAGGGGATCTATTTTGTGCCAGCGCTGTCTGGCTTGGGCGCACCCTGGTGGGATTTAAAGGCGCGTGGCATGGTGTGTGGGCTGACCGATGCCGCCACGCCCGAAGTGCTGGCGCGGGTGGCGCTGGAATCCATCACGTTCCAGATTGCGGATGTGTTCTTCGCCATGGAGCAGGCCAGCGGTGTGCAGCTCCCGGCGCTGTGTGTCGACGGCACCGCCACCGAGAACGGTTGGCTGATGCAGTTGCAGGCCGATGTGTTACAGCGTCCGCTGAAACGTGTTCCCACAGCCGAAGTCTCAGCGCTGGGGGCAGCCTTACTGGCCGGGCGTTTGTTAGGCTGGTGGCAGCAGGGCAGTGAAATGCAGGCATTGCAAGGAGGTTCGGTGATTGAACCGCGAACAGATCGCGCGGCTATGATGCAGGAAACTTATCGCGGTTGGCTGGATGCGGTGGCGCGATGCCGTTATCAGCCTCATTGAAACACCGAGGCCCCCCAAGTCCGCATCAATGTGCACCCTACGAAAACCTCGTTCGATGGTCGTAGGGTTGCCATTTATGGCGACCGACAGGCGCTTAACTGACGAGCATGACGCCACTTAAGCGACTTTGCCACATCACTGAAAACGATTCGCCTTATCCCGTGCCAGACGCTCCAGCGCAAAGATAACCTGTTGTAACTGACGCTCCTGCACCGGTTCAATGGTGGTAAAGCGGAAGCTCAAACGCGGTGTGGTGCGGGTTTCATTTTTGCTGGTGATGGTGCTGCGTTCACCGATGTGCAGCAGCTGCGCGGTGACCTCGAAATGGCCATATTCGCCCAGTTCCACGCGTAGTTTTTTAAAGGTGTCGCCGCGATTCAAGCCCTCTGGCAGCGCTTCATCCAGCAGCACGCCTGCGCCACCCAGCGACAGATCCTGCAAGCGGAAGCGCACTTTGCTGCCATCCGGCCATTCACTGTGGCAATAAAACACCGGTTCCATTGGGGCATTCACGCGGAAGAACTCACGGCGTTGAATTTGCCAAACCAGTTCCGGTAGTGGCGCGGAGAAAGCAGGTAAGCCTTCGAACTCGACACGTTGTAATCCCGTCAGGCCAAATTCCACCTTGGCACCCTGGGTTTCGGCGGCAATATTCAATTCGCCACCCTGTAGGGCTAAATCATTATCCAGCGCATTGCTGCCAAGATCGAAGATCACCTGGTCTTCGTCGGCAGCCAGTAAGCGGCTAATAAACTGTCCGCGCGCAAAGCTCACCATCAGCGGGGTCTGGTAACGTAGCAAGTCCTTCATTACGTTCAATACTGCCAGCGTGCCTCGTTTGAGGTATTGTTCTTTATCGGCTTCTTTCACGTCCTGCTCCACTTATCCGATTGTTATTATCACGGGTGCCAATGCTACCGAGTTGTTATCGGCCTTGCCTAAAAAAGCTTTAGCGTGCTAACGATTATTTTACCGTTGCGCTCACCCGGCACAATGAAAATTCCAGGCTATACTAAGCGCAGTGAACACCTTGATTCATAACGTAAGGAGCAGTAAATGGGTATTCTTTCATGGATTATTTTTGGTTTGATTGCCGGGATTATCGCTAAGTGGATCATGCCGGGTAAAGATGGCGGCGGATTTATCATCACTGTGGTATTGGGTATTGTCGGTGCGGTTGTCGGCGGCTGGATCAGTACTCTGTTTGGTTTCGGTAAAGTTGACGGTTTCAACTTTGGCAGCTTCGTGGTGGCCGTGATTGGTGCCATTGTGGTGTTGTGGATTTACCGCAAAGTGCGTGCCTGATAATACGCGTTGATTTAAAGAAAACCGCACCTCATGGGGTGCGGTTTTTTTATGCGCGGGGGCCCTTAAGGCCTCCCGACTTATCAGAAATCATAACCCACGGTCGCCATTACCGTACGCTCTGCACCGCGGTAACAGTAACCTGTGCCATAACAGGCGGTAAGATACTTTTTATCGGTCAGGTTATTGGCATTCACCTGCAACCACGCCCCTTTCAACTGCGAATCCCATGCACCCAGATCGGCACGCACTGAGGCATCAAACAGCGTTACTGACGGCAAACGGGTGGTGTTTTCATTATCCGCCCACTGCTTACCGATGTAACGCACACCGGCACCGGCACTCAAGCCGTAATCGAACTGATAATGTCCCCAGAAGGACGCCATGCTATTGGGGGTGACATACGGAGTATGGCCTTCGTTGCCATCCACCGAGTCTTTGAAGCGCAGATGATTGAGGGTGTAACCCGCGATAGTGCTCAGGCGTGGTGTGAGCTGATTGCGCGCTTCCAACTCGATACCCTGCGAGTGCACTTTGCCAGAAGGCGTGTAAGTACTGTCGATGACGTTGCGGTTGGCGACATCATTCTGCGTTAGGTCATACAGCGCAATCGAATACATATCGCGCGTGCCAACCGGCTGGTATTTCACACCGGCCTCATACTGTTCCGAGGTGGTGGGTTTCAACTGATTGCCATACGGGTCAGTGAGTGAGGCGGGAGTGATCGCCTGACTCCAGCTGATATAAGGCGAGATGCCACTGTCGAAGGCGTAGAGCAGCGCAGCACGACCGCTGATATGGTCATCCTGGCGGCGACTGGTGCCATTATTCGACACGATGCGATCATAGCGGCCAGAGAGATCCAAATGCCAGCGATCCAGCTGCAACTCATCCTGCAGATAAAGCCCGGTTTGATAGTAGCGGCGGGTCGATTCTGTCCAACTGTAATCCGGCATGGTGCCAACAGCTTCGCCCGTCCATGGATTCAGTGAGCTGGCGTAGCCGCTGGCGTTGCTCAGGTCGTTCTTATAACGATGGTACTCCGCACCTAAAATCACCCGGTGCTGCACTGCCCCGGTGGAAAAATCGGCCTGCAGGCGGTTGTCGTTGGCCCAGGCGCTGAGTGATGAGCGTTCGCCAGAATAGTAACGCGTCAGCAAATCGGGGTTGGTGGCATCCCAACCAATCTGATACACCTGATCGAGATCGACATTCGAGTGGCTATAGCTGGCGGTGGAGTAGAACGACCACACTTCATTAAAGCGGTGTGAGAAGTCATAGCTGTAGATCTGCTCATTACGCTTGAACTGATCTAGCGCGCTATCGCCTTCATAGAAACTGTCACTCAGCTTACGGCCATTGTGGCTATAAAGCGTCCCTTCAGCAGGCACGGAACCGTGATAACCACCGGAAGGATCTTTTTGCAGATAGGCGCGCAGCACCAGGTTGGTGTCTTCACTTGGCTGCCACATCAGCTGCGGTGAAATAGCGTATTTCTCTTCGCGGGTATGGTCATATTGGGTATCACTGTTGCGCGTGATGCCGGTCAGACGAAACGCCCACTGATCATTGATGGCGTTGGTGTAATCAAACGCGGCGCTGTTGGTGGCATTGGTGCCAGTCGACAGGCGGAAGTGACCCTCCTCGGCAAACTGCGGGCGCTTGCTGACCAGATTTACCAATCCACCCGGTACGGTCTGGCCGTACAGCGCGGAGGAGGGGCCTTTAATCACGTCAACGCGGTCCAGGAACCAATTATCGACCTGCAGGATATTAAAGCTGCCGCCATCGCTCATGATGCGCAGGCCATCAAGGAAGGTGTTATCCACATCGCCGCCGTGGAAGCCGCGTAAAGCGATAGTGTCGTAACGCGTTGCCGCACCACCGAAGTTGGTAAACACGCCAGGGGTGTAATTGAGCGCCTGGTTAAGATCCTGCGCACCCTGGTCTTCCATTTGCTGGCGCGTTACTACTGAAATCGATTGTGGCGTGGTGATTAAGGGCTGATCGGTTTTGCTGCTGCCGCTACTGCGCGTGGCGAGATAGCCTTGTGTCGGTGAGTTGGCGCTCTCTTGCGGTTGTGCCGTTACCACTATCGACTCTTCGGCGAAGGTGGCTCCAGGCAGGGCTAAAGCCAGCGCGCACAGCACGCGGCCACGATTGAGGGTAAAAAGCGACATCAGAAATCCTTTAACTTAAAGCAGGCAAAATGGCAGCACATGTAAAAGCACCACCGCAATTGTGAGAATAAGAGTAGAAATTATAGTGATAATTATTATCTTTTAGTGGGCTGTGTTTCAAGATGTGAATTTGAGATAGGTGGGGTGTGAGAGATTCTCACAAGGTGTGCGGTAACCTGGGCGGCCCTTGGGCCGCCCGTATTTAAGACGATTATTTCCCCGCGCTTAACGCTGGCATATTCGGGATATCCCCGGCGTTATTACAGGTCTTATCTTTCGGGCAATACTTATCCAGCAGTTTTAGCGTCACGCCATTGGTCCAGCCGAAGCCATCCTGCAACGGATATTCACCGCCGCCACCGCCGCCCAGCTGTGCGCCTTCCACCACGTACTTCTCAACCAGCTTATGCTCTTTGTCATAAGTCGCCTGCACGTTTTGCAGGAAACGCTGACCAATCTCTTGCGCCAGTTTGGGCTGGTGGTAATGCTCCAGGCCTTCAACGGCAACCCATTGCAGCGGTGCCCAGCCATTGGGTGCGTCCCATTGCTGACCGTTATTCACCGTGGTGGTGACTAACCCACCTGGTTTTAACAGCTGTTTTTCTACCGCTTTCGCCGTGCGATCGGCCTGTTTCTCACTCGCCACCTGCATATAAAGCGGGAACAGTGTTGCCGCAGTCAGCTGCGGATGGATCTGTTTTTTCTGCCAGTCGTAATCGGCATACCATCCCTGTTTTGCATCCCACAGATAGCGATTGATCGCCGCCTGGCGCTTCTCTGCATCAGCAGCAAACTGTTTGGCCTGGTCATCCTGTTTCGCCAGTTTGGACGCCTTAGACAGCACCTGCTCCAGATGGAACATCAGGCTGTTGAGATCCACCGGCGCCAGTTGTGTGGTGCGGATGGAGGCCAGATTATGCGCATCCGTAAACCAACGTGAGCTGAAATCCCAGCCCGATGCCGCGCCAGCACGCAGATCGCGATACACCTGCTGTTTATTGCGGTCCGGTGCTTTGTTAGCGGTGTTCACATCGTCCAGCCAGGATTCGGTGCGCGGAGCATCGCGATCATCCCAATAGCGATTGAGCAAGGTGCCATCGCTGAGCTTAATGACGCGCTTGCTGGCTTGTCCTGCCGCAACCTTATCGCTGTCGGCCATCCAGTAGTCATACTCTTTCTGCAACTGCGGCAGATACTGGCGATAGACGTCATCACCTTTGTGAGTGGCTAACAGATCGACCATCAGGCTAAAGAACGGTGGCTGTGATCGGCTGAGATAGTAGCTGCGGTTGCCGTTTGGGATATGGCCGTATTTGTCGAGCTCGGTGGCGAAGTTGTCCACCATATCTTGCACGCGATCCCAATGGCCGCTCTCCGCCAGACCCAGCATGGTGAAGTAGCTGTCCCAGTAATAGACTTCGCGGAAGCGACCACCCGGTACAACGTAAGGCTTAGGCAGCGGCAGCAGGGAATCATACTGGCTGGCGTTAGGCGTGGAGCGGGTCAGCACCGGCCATAAACCGTTGATATGCTCACGCAGGCTCTGCCCAGCGGGCGGCACATACTTGTCCTGCTCTTTAGGCAAGGTGAAATTGGCGTCAACAAAGTGCTTCAGGTCGAAGTTGCGTTGGCTTTTTTGCATCTGCCAGTCGGCCAGAATCGAAGAGGGGTTGTACTTCGGGACCGCGTCGGCAAAGGTTTTCTGGTCCGGATAAAATTTCGCCTGCTGCACGGCGTTAAACAGTGGCCCCAAACGGATATCCGGTGGCTGGGGCTGGTTGCTCAGCATGCGGCTGTTATCTTCAGCCTGCGCAACGGCAGAACCGGCGAGCAGGGCAGCGCTCAGTAAAAAGGTGAGGCGCGCGGGCGTGAATATGACATTTTTTATCATCGGTTTTTCTCCTTGTCCGAAAAGGTGGTGTGCTAACGCATTGACCACTCAGACAACTTTAGTCGCTAATCCGTCGCTTATCCCCCCAAGGGGGCGGAAATGTGAAGCGTTCGGAATTAATCACGGGAGAAATTGCATTAACTCTAAGGTTTTTGCTTGCTCTGAATCGGTATTTGCCTGAGGCTGAAGGAAAAAAAGGAGAGCTGTATGGAGATCATCTGGTATCACCCCTCATCCAATCCGCAGAGCTGGATTGACGGACTGCATCAACGCATACCGGGCGTCAATGTGCGCCACTGGCAACCGGGTGATAATGCACCGGCCGACTATGCCATCGTGCGTTCACCGCCCATAGAGATGCTCGCCGGACGCCCATTGAAAGGGGTGTTTGCCATGGGGGCAGGCGTGGATGAGATTCTCAAACAGCTGCACGCCCATCCGGAAATGCTGTCCGATGAGGTGCCGCTGATACGTTTAGAAGACACCGGAATGGCGCGTCAGATGCAAGAATATGCCAACTGGTGCGTGTTGGGCTGGTTCCGTCGTTTTGCCGACTATCGCCAACAGCAACAACGGACGCACTGGCAGCAGTTGAAGGGCTTTGAACGCGAGAACTTTACCATCGGTATTCTGGGTGCCGGTGTGCTGGGGCGCAGCGTACTGGAGAGTCTGCGTCAGTGGGGCTTCCCGCTTCGCTGCTGGAGCCGTTCAGCGAAAACCATTGAGGGCGTGCAAACCTTCCACGGTCGCGAGCAGCTGAATGCCTTTCTCGATGGCACGCAAGTGCTGATTGATTTGCTGCCCACCACGCCGGAGACCACCAACCTGATTGATGAGCACGTGCTGAGCGTACTGCCGCACGGCGCCTTTTTCCTCAATATGGCGCGCGGTGCGCACGTGGTGGAAGCCGATTTACTGGCGGCACTGAATAGCGGCCAATTGGCAGGTGCCGCGCTGGATGTGTTCCAGACGGAACCTTTGCCCAAGGATCACCCGCTCTGGTCACATCCGCATGTCACAATCACGCCACATACTGCAGCCATAACATTGCCGGGCGAGGCGATGGATTTCATTGCGGGTGCCATACTTGCTCTGGAGCAAGGTCAGCAGCCGGGCGGTTTAGTCGATCGTCAACGCGGTTATTAATTCACATTTTGTCAGGAGAAGAGGATGTATCCCGTCGATTTGCACATGCACACCGTTGCCAGCACCCACGCCTACAGCACGCTGCACGATTACGTGGTACAGGCTAAGCAGAATGGCCTGAAGCTGTTTGCTATTACCGATCACGGCCCGGATATGGCGGATGCGCCGCATTACTGGCACTTCGTCAACATGCGCATCTGGCCACGCGTGATTGATGGCGTGGGCGTGCTGCGCGGCATTGAAGCCAACATCAAAAACCAGCAGGGCGAGATCGACTGCAGTGGCCCGATGCTGGATGCGCTGGATCTGATTGTGGCGGGGTTCCACGAGCCAGTGTACGCGCCACGTGATAAAGCGCATCACACCGAAGCGATGATTGCGGCGATGGCCGGTGGACTGGTGCACATCATCTCGCATCCTGGTAATCCGAAATTCCCGGTCGATATCCGCGCGATTGCTGAAGCGGCGGCGAAGTATGATGTCGCGCTCGAGATCAACAACTCCTCCTTTACCCATTCACGACCTGGCAGTGAACCTAACTGCCGCGCCATCGCCGAAGCGGTGCGCGATGCAGGCGGGCGTCTGGCCTTTGGTTCTGATTCCCACACCGCATTTACGCTGGGCCACTTTGAACACTGCATCCGTATTACGCGTGAAGTGGATTTTCCTGAGGATCGCGTGTTAAATGTCACGCCACGCCGCTTGCTCGATTTCCTCGAACAGCGTACCGGGAAGCATATTGCTGAATTTGCAGACTTTTAACTTTTTGCCTCAAGGAATTCTGTTGCATGAATGAGTTTTCCATTCTCTGCCGCGTCATCGGCTCGCTGTTCAACCGCCAGCCGCAAGATCCGCTGCTGATGCCGCTTTTCACCGTGCTGCGTGAAGGCAAACTGAAAGATCAGTGGCCGCTGGAGCAGGATGAACTGTTGACCCGTCTGCAACAGAATAGCGATCCTCAGGCGCTGGCGGCAGATTACAACGCGCTGTTTGTGGGCAGTGAGTGCAGCGTGCCGCCCTACGCTTCACAGTGGCCAAACGGTCCAACCGAAGCGGATGTGCGTGCGTTTCTGAGTTCACGTGGCATGCCGTTAAGCGATGCGCCTGCCGATCACTTTGGTGTGCTGCTGTTGGCGGCTTCGTGGCTGGAAGATCAGTCGGCAGAAGATGAGTCTGCCGCGCAGCTGGCGCTGTTCGATGACTATCTGCTGCCGTGGTGCGGTGCATTCCTCGGAAAAGTCGAAGCACACGCCACCAGCGCGTTCTACCGCACGCTGGCTGCGCTGAGTCGTGAGGCAATCCAGACCATGTATGATGAGCTGAACGAAGGCAACGAAGAAGAAGCCTGATTACCAGCTGGCTGCGCTACTGCCGAGCCTGACACCCGGTGTGGCGCAAATCATTGGCGTGCCGGGCACATACGCAGCGGCACGCAGCCTCTCCGCGATCCCCCATGCATTGATCTCCAGCGCACTCAACGCATCGTCGTGCTGCGCGGTAATACCGCTTTGCGGCTGTTGCGGCGCTGAACCCTGTTGTTGCAGTAGCCGCGCCGTGCGAGCCAGGGATAAGCGTGCCTGCCAGCCCACGTGATGCTCACGTCGCTGCCGCAGCCCTTCCAGAACTGCTGCAGCCATCATGTAACCGGTGGCATGATCGAGCGCCTGCACCGGCAACGGGTGCGGTTTCGCGCTACCGCTCCAAATCATTCCGCGTTCAGCAATGCCGCATCCCATTTGCACCAGACTGTCGAAACCACGCCGGTTACGCCAGGGACCGCTCCAGCCCCACGCGGTTAGACTGACATCCACCAATCCGGGGGCAAGTGAGCGGCGGGTGTCGGCATCCAGCCCTAGTTTTTCCAGTGCGTCAGCACGATAGCCATGCACCATTACATCGGCGTGTCTGATTAAATCACGCAGTTGCTCACGGCCAGCTTTGCTTTTCAGATCGAGCCGGGCACAGCGCTTGCCACAGGTGATCTCCTCTTCCAGCGTCGGTTCTTCCCAGCCATAAGGATCGATGCGTAATACCTGCGCACCGAGGCTGGCAAGAAAGCGTGTGCAAACCGGGCCTGCGATAATGCGCGTGAGATCCAGCACGCGTACCCCGAGTAAAGGGCGTGCCGTTGGCAACCGCCAACCCGGCGTCGGGGCTTCTCCGGTGGCCTGTTGGGCAATCAGGGGTTCACTGTTCACCGCCATACCTTGTGGATGCTGTTGCCACTGCTGCTCACTGCGCATTTGCGCGGCACAACCCCCTGCCATCACTACCGCGTGTTCAAGGGCTTCGGTCTGCCAGGTGGCGACCACCTGACTCAATGCCGCGCGGTCAGGATGCTGACCTAACACCTGTTCCATTGCGGCACGATGATGCGGTGCGTTGGTATGCAGGCGGATCCAACCATCCGCAGTGGCGTAGTCACCGGCAAAGGGATCCCATAACGCAGCAGGCGGGCGATTGAGCGGCGTCAGGCTATGCAGGAACCAGCGTGAGGCAAGCCGGACATTTACACTGACCGGGGTTGACTGACCGAGCAAATCGCTCAGCGCCTGGCTGGCTAATCCGATGCTGGTGGCCGCCAGTTCGCTGACGGCGAAGGCAGACTGGAAGGTATCGGGCTGGAGAAAACTGAGTGCAGGGCGCGGGTCCTCACCACGCAATCCCTGCCAGAATTGCTGCCATAGCGCGGCAGCAGATTGAGTATCCATATTAAGTCTCCGGAAAACGCGCGAGACTCAAGCATAGCAGAGGGTTTTTAACGGCGACGCAACCGCGGGAAACGCGCGTGCATGAGTAGGTTACGCAGATTGATCACCGCAATTGCGGTGCCCAGTACCACCAAAGAGGCACCGAGGATTTTAAAGCTGTTCATGCTGTCGCCCAACACCAATACGCCCATCAACACCGCCAGTACCGGCGTCAAAAGGGAGTAAGGCATGATCAGATTGACGTTGTACTTTTTCAGCAGCGCATACCACAGCGTGTAAGCGACAATCGAGGAGGCCAGCGCGCTGTAGAGAATGCCAAACCAGCCGCGCCAACCGGCATGGCTGAGTGCGTAAAACTGCTGTGATTCGGTCAGCCAGGAGGCGGCACCGACAATCGGCACGGCAAGAAAGGAGATCCAGCCCGTCAGGGTAAGCGGTTTAATCGGCGGTGATTTCTTCACGATCATATTGCTTATCGCCCAGCCAAAGGCGCTGCACAGCAAAATACACAGCACCCACCATGCGGGAATGGTCGGGCTGCCAGACAGCACGGCAACACCGCTGAGCGAGATGCCGATACCAAATAACTGCACCAGACGCAGTTTTTCTTTCAGCACCAGCATCGCCAGCAGCATCGCAATCGGCGTGCCCAGCTGGACCACAATTGCTCCGGTACCGGCATCGGTATAGCGCATGCCGACAAACAGCAGCGAGAAGTGCATGAAACCAAAGGTGAAGGCGAGGGTCAGCAGCCACGGCAGTTGCTCGCGGGTGATGCGGCAGAAGGGGACCAGCACGATGGCCACCACCACAAAACGCATCCAGGTGAGAAACAGCGGAGGAAGCTCCAGCAATCCCCACTTTACTGCTACGTTATTGAAAGCCCAGATGGAAACCACCATCAAAACCATAAAGAAATGCCGCACTGCCACAGTGTCATCCTTCACATCAAAGGGGAGTTATCACCGGCTAATCATGGCACGAAGCCGCTAGTTTCTGTGACATTGAGCAAAAATATTTTTCGCATGCGCATGAGCTTATGCAGGAAAAAAATAAGACATGTCCCTGATTTCCTGTCAAAGTGGATGTCCGAAAGCTGGCTCCGTTAAGGAATGAATTCGGAATGACACACACCCGCGCTTTACCTCTTGCCCTGATTCAACTCGAAGTGCCGCCACCGTCGGTTGTGGCGCAAATTGGTGAACAACCCGTCTGGTTTATCGACGCGCTGCAACTGCAGCCTGAAGATTACGTGATTATCCGTCCGCATCTGGGCGAAGAGCTGCCCGCCTTTGACCGCCTCAGTGGCGCGATCCTCAGTGGATCCTGGGCGATGGTAACTGACCATGCCGACTGGAGCGAGCGCACTGCGGCATGGATTCGTGGTGCGCTGGAAGCGGCGTTACCGCTGTTAGGTGTGTGCTACGGCCACCAGCTGATGGCCTATGCGCTGGGCGGCAAAGTGGGTGATAACCCGAATGGCTGGGAGCGCGGACTCAAAACCCTGACGCACGGTGCCAGCCGCGATCCCTGGTTGGGTTCGTTGCCAGGCGAGTTTCAGGCGTGGCTATCCCACCGCCAATCGGTGCTCACTCCGCCACCGCAGGCTGAGGTTTTGGCGAGATCGGAACTGGATGGCTGCCAGATTCTGCGTTACTCCGCACAGGCACTCTCGGTGCAATTCCACCCGGAATTCACCCGCGACATCATGACCGCCTGTTTACCGGCGGGTGTCAGCGATGATGGCGCAAAGGTGGCGGGAGAGGATTGGTCGCGAGAGTTGTTACGCCGTTTCTGGCAGCAAACGCGGCCGCAGCCGCGTGTGCAAGCTCAGGGCGCGTAATGTCGGGTGCAGCGATAGACCCACGCGGGTGGCATGTTTTTTAGCACCCGCTGGCGCTGCCAGGTGAAGTAACGCGACAAATCGGGCTGGGTCAGCGAGGTGTACTGGAACTGCACAAACACACCGCGCGGCCCCAGCACGTCATGCACCGCACTGAGGATCGCTTCGCGGGTTCCCGGCGGCAGCGACAGCAGTGGCAAGCCAGAGAAAATCACATCGTACTCACCGGAAAGATACTCTGCGGAGCAGGCGCGTACCTGCATGCGCGGGTCGCTCCATTCACGCAGGCTGTCAACCAGCTCCGGGCTGATTTCAAACACATCCAACTGTGCCTGAGGGGACATCCTTGCCAGAATGTGCCGTGTCAGTACGCCATCACCCGCGCCGAGTTCGGCGATACGCAGGCTACGATCCCAGTGAACGGTATCGCACATGGTGCGGCACAGCGCGGCAGAGGAGGGCGTGATGCTGCCCATCTTGCGCGGGTTTCGAATAAATTGCTGAACAAAGTTCGCTTTGGCGCGCATTAACGTCAGGGCTGAAGCCAACATCTCTTTCTCCTGATTAGTGTCCTGCTTCATATTGACCACATTCGGCGCGCTTGTTTCGCTTTTCGCTGCATTCTGTTCAAAACTCGGAATAATCCGCAGCGAGGCGCGGGCTGCTGGTTGATAAGTGCCTTGTCTTTTCAGTGCGGTATCAGACGGCGTGATGGTCAGTCGCTTAACTGACAAGCATGAGCGCTTATGCCGAGTTTATAGCCAGGTTGTTACATCTGGCGCTGATGCCTGGTGACTGACCCAAACGATCGAACGGATGCATTTACCAAAATTTTTTAGGGTAGAATCATATTTCTAAAATGAAATGTGACTAATGTTAAACCCTAAGAGATGTTGTGTGCACAATTACTTCCATTAATTCAACTGACAGGCTCATTAAATAAATTGTTTGTTTATTCACCTCATTTTTAACCTCGGAGCGCAAGTTGAAATTGGAGATTTACTGTCCTTTTTATAATAAATATTTTTCGTGGGTGGCTTTGTTTTAGTTGATCAAGTAACGCAATCGATTAATAATTTTATTAAAACTGAAAAATTTAAGGTGTGTTATTGTGACGAGGCTCGCACAATTAATATAACAAAGGCTAAAGCACAATGTTTTTGTGATTAGAATAATCACTGACCATTATCGGTCATTTCAAATGTTATGGAGAACTATAATAAAAGAAATTTTAAGCAGTCAGTTGGATATGATCTCAGGCGGATGGGCAGATGTAGACGGTAGTGGTCGCCGTTCTGCCACGAATGGAGGGTCTCGCTCGGGAGAGTCTAATCATGGCGGTAATAGTGGGAATACAGGAAACAGAGGGGTGCAATCATTCCTTTCACAGAATTCTCCTTATGGCAGTGGTTCAGGAGCAAGTGGTTTTTGGGGAGGTTCAAATTCATTTAGTGGTGGTGGAGTCAGGGGGGGTTACAATGCAAATGCCCGACGTGCAGGCGATAATCATTAATTAGGTCGACATAGCACAGGGTTAACACTCTGTGCTGATAAGGATTACATAATGAGTAAGTATATTGTTTTCTACAAAGACAATAAGTCTAAATTTTTAAACAAAGACTCAGTTAGCCATGCGTTGATTAAGGATTTAAAACAGCAAGGGTACAAAAAACACCATGTAGAAGTGGAAGCGGAAAGTGAGAGTGAAGCAAAGGTACGTTTTAATGAATTTAATAGTGGTTATCTCGACTCTTTACGCCAGTTATCAGGCAGTGCTGTGATTTGTGCGGTAAGTGTGATCGTAATAGCAATCATTTCAATTATTAGATTTTGGTAGCAACGAGATTGACTGCGACACCTATTAGACTGATGTAATAATAGTGAATGGCTTCACTTCGAGGTTAGAAAGGGAAGTTTTTTCTGTTAAAGATACAGGGTGTATCCCGTGTCAAACAATGGCAATGCATGATTCTTTAGACATCTAAGAGAAAAATAATGAAATATAGATTGTCTGATATGGTTACATCCGAATCTGAGAAGATTAAAATTCCTGATGTCTTACATTTTTTATGGATAGGAAATAGTTCAAGAGTTTCAACGCAATATATGGAAGTCTGGAGGCGTTCGAACGTTGATAAGGAAACAATTTTTTGGTGTGAAGGTGACTATCGTTTGTGCCATTTTTTTCACATAACTATCAGTGACCATGTTATCTCCTTGCCGGGTAATGATAAAAGCAATCTGGAGAGATTGCTAAAAAACAAAGCATTCGATTACATATACCCAAAGTTAAACGAAGGGCTGAGGTTTGATGATCTCATTTTCCATTTTTTTGAAGAAAATAACATTGCCTATAAAGTAACTGATGAGAATCAATGCAGTTTCTTGCATTTAGATAAAACCATTACAACTAAAAATATATCAGAGTTGTTTTTAGGTGAGTTTAATGAATTTAAAAGATTTTATTGTTACGAGATTATTTTGAGGGGTAATTTGGCAAGCGCAAGTGACATCGCAAGGCTGATACTCCTCTATAAGTATGGCGGAACTTACATCGATATGGACACCCTGCCATGCACTGAAAATGTGTTTAAATCACTAAATTCATGGAGAATGAGTGAAAATTACGATGAAGATGACTTCATCAAGCTATTCAAAACGAAAAAAATATTGACCAAGCTTGGACTACTGAATGTCACTGATCAGGAATATACAAATCATTACTGTTCAGATAAAGACCATTATTTTTATTCAGACATACTTATGAGGATTAATAGGGATATTGCAAGCTTTTCCGAGCACGATATTATACCGTTAGGACCACTCTATGTGCACAAAAATTTGATGTCAATTGGCGCGGTTGAAAATATCAAAGGTGCTTATTTCAATAACATAATGTCATGCCACCCTTTCTCTAAAGCAATGAAGATTATTCTTCGAACCATGAAGAAAAGATATGCTTTTCTAGAGATGAATGATTGTATTTTTAATTATTCCCATGGCGGGGTAACATGCAGTTATCTATCTCGGATTCTAGGCTGGCGAACAGAACTTATAACCAAAAATTATTGTGTGACTTCCGCTATAACTGGGCCAGGTCTTATAGTTGAGGTGTTGCTGGGTCTTGCTTATGAATTAATGGCTCCGGAATATCTCACTACGCCAAATGAAATTGCGATAGACATGCATAATGAAGCGATGGGCATTGCTTTCTTTAGGCATAATCATTACACCCCAGAAGGCTGTTCTTCTTCATGGAGGAGATAACCATTTTATACACTTCATACTTCAAGTCCCCTCATGGGGCCTACTTTGCAACAGCTGACCGAATTATTCTGCTCTCTAAGAAAGATTAATGTTTTTGATTCATCTTACGATCAGGATCCGGTTGTTAATCGCTGTACACCGAGTGTACTCGCGGAGCGGTTAGCAACCGGCAAATCTTAAACCCTCTATCAGGGTATTTTTCCTTCGGTGCGGTCACAGTTTCCCGTTCTGCGATCTGACAGGCTGACATTGATCGATCAATGTTAATAACAGGTTTCATAGTTGTTATTCGCCACTCTGTCCCGCAAGGAGAAACACCATGCGTTACGCTGCTCCGGGAGAACAAGGTTCTCTCATTACTCTGCAATCGCGTTATGGCAACTTTATCAACGGCGAATTTGTTGCGCCGGTGTACGGTAACTACTTCGTCAACACCACACCGATTAATGGTTCTACCATTGGCGAGTTCCCGCGCTCCGATAAAGCCGATGTCGATAATGCTGTCGCCGCTGCACAAGCGGCTGCCGATGCCTGGGGAAAGACCTCTCCGCAGGCACGATCGTTAGTGCTCCTGAAAATTGCCGATCGGCTTGAAGCCAATCTGGAATATATCGCAGTCAACGAAACCTGGGATAACGGTAAGCCGGTGCGCGAAACGCTGGCCGCGGACTTGCCGCTGGCGGTGGACCATTTCCGCTATTTCGCGGGCTGTGTGCGTGCACAAGAAGGCACAGCGGCCGAAATCGATGAATTCACCGCGGCTTACCACTTCCACGAACCGCTGGGCGTAGTGGGGCAAATCATCCCGTGGAACTTCCCGCTGTTAATGGCGGCGTGGAAGCTGGCTCCTGCATTGGGCGCGGGCAACTGCGTGGTGTTGAAACCGGCAGAGCAAACGCCGCTGTCGATTACGCTGTTTATGGAAGTAATCAAAGATCTGGTGCCACCGGGTGTGATCAACGTAGTGCACGGTTACGGTAAAGAGGCCGGTGAAGCGCTGGCATCGCATCCAGGCATTGCCAAAATCGCCTTTACGGGTTCCACCGCCACCGGGGGCCACATTCTCGAACTGGCCGCTAAAAGTCTGATTCCGTCCACCGTGGAGTTGGGCGGCAAATCACCGAACATCTTCTTTGAAGACATCATGCAGGCCGAAGAGAGCTTTATCGAGAAGGCGGCAGAGGGTGTGGTGCTCGGCTTCCTCAACCAGGGTGAAGTCTGTACCTGCCCGTCACGTGCGCTGGTGCAAGAGTCGATATTTGAACCCTTTATGGCGGCGGTGATGAAACGCATCAAAACCATTAAACGTGGCGACCCGCTGGATACTGACACCATGATAGGTGCGCAGGCGTCGCAGCAGCAGTTCGACAAAATTCTCTCCTATCTGGAGATTGCGCAGAAAGAGGGTGCGCAAGTGCTGCACGGTGGTGGCGTGGAGAAAATCGGTGAAGCCTTCGACAGCGGTTACTACATCCAGCCTACGCTGCTGAAAGGTGACAACAGCATGCGCGTCTTCCAGGAGGAGATCTTTGGACCCGTGGTCGGCGTACTGACCTTCAAAGATGAAGCAGAAGCTATCGCCATCGCCAACGACTCCATTTACGGTTTGGGGGCGGGCGTCTGGACGCGTGACATCAACCGTGCTTACCGCATGGGCCGCGCAATCAAAGCGGGGCGTGTCTGGACCAACTGTTACCACCTCTATCCGGCGCATGCGGCGTTTGGTGGCTACAAAAAATCCGGTATTGGCCGTGAAACCCACAAAATGATGCTCGATCACTATCAGCAAACCAAAAACCTGCTGGTGAGCTACAGCACCCAACCTTTGGGCTTCTTCTAAGTAACAGGGCAGCGGGTGATACCGCTGCCCTTCACAGTAAAAAATGTGCGTCACTTCGTTAATCTGACTGTCATTCAGCCGTGCCACAGTGCCTGCATCACGAATACAGACAATTCCGCTACATTTAAGCCGTGTCTTGACGATATTAGAGAGCAAGGAAACTAAAATAGTGCGCCATTTTAAGGAGAAAACATGAACACACTGCATAAATTTCACGACCAGCACGACGATGTGTTGGATGCGGATGACCAACATATCATCACGGTAAATCTACCCGGTCGTCAGGCGATCTACGTGATTGGTCAAAACGATGATGATGCCGATCTGCTGTTAGACGTGCAAATCGGTGAGAGGTAAGCAAACGGCAATACCCCACCCATAAAAAAATCCGCAGCCATTAGCCGCGGATTTTATGTTTTCAACTCAGCTTAAGCGCTTACTTCACACAGGCTGCACAGTTGTTGTGGATCTGCTGGAAGAAGTCGTTGCCTTTGTCATCCACCAGGATGAACGCCGGGAAGTTCTCCACTTCAATTTTCCAGATCGCTTCCATACCCAGCTCAGCGTACTCCACGCACTCCAGGCTCTTAATACTCTGCTGCGCCAGCACTGCCGCAGGACCACCGATACTGCCGAGGTAGAAGCCGCCGTGTTTATGGCAGGCATCCGTCACCTGTTTGCTACGATTACCTTTCGCCAGCATCACCATGCTGCCACCGTGTTCCTGCAACAGGTCAACGTAGGAGTCCATACGACCCGCCGTAGTTGGGCCAAGTGAACCGGAGGCATAACCTTCAGGTGTTTTCGCCGGGCCTGCGTAATACACCGGATGGTCTTTGATGTATTGCGGCAGACCTTCGCCGTTATCAATGCGCTCTTTCAGCTTGGCGTGGGCAATATCACGCGCCACGATGATGGTGCCATTCAGCGAAAGACGCGTCGAAACCGGATAGGCTGACAGCAGGGCGAGGATCTCGCTCATTGGCTGATTCAGATCGACATGTACCACTTCCCCTTCACCCTGCTGACGCAGCTCTTCCGGGATGTAGCGGCCTGGATTGTCTTCCATCTTCTCAATCCAGATACCTTCGCGGTTGATCTTGGCTTTGATGTTACGGTCTGCGGAACAAGACACGCCCATACCCACCGGGCAGGAGGCGCCGTGACGCGGCAGACGCACCACGCGGATGTCATGTGCGAAGTATTTACCGCCAAACTGCGCACCTAAGCCCAGTTCTTGCGATGCCTTCAACAGTTCTTCTTCCAGCGCCACGTCACGGAACGCCTGTCCGTGTTCGTTGCCTTCGGTCGGCAGCGAATCGTAGTAGTGGGTGGAAGCCAGTTTCACGGTCTTCAGGGTGCTCTCAGCGGAGGTGCCGCCGATGACAAACGCAATATGGTATGGCGGGCAAGCGGCGGTTCCCAGCGACATCATTTTGTCGACCAGGTAATTTTTCAGCTTGGCTGGAGTAATAAGCGCTTTGGTTTCCTGATACAGGTAGGTTTTGTTGGCTGAACCGCCACCTTTGGCAATACACAGGAACTTGTACTCATCGCCGTCCACGCTGTATAGATCGATCTGCGCCGGCAGGTTGGTGCCGGTGTTGACCTCTTTGTACATATCCAGCGCGGCATTCTGTGAATAGCGCAGGTTATCTTCAATAAAGGTGTCGTAGACGCCACGAGAAAGTGCGGCTTCATCGCCACCGCCGGTCCAGACGCGCTGGCCTTTCTTGCCCATGATAATGGCGGTACCGGTGTCCTGGCAGGTTGGCAACACGCCCTTGGCGGCGATTTCAGAGTTGCGCAGGAACTGCAGGGCAACGTATTTGTCGTTTTTACTGGCTTCGTCATCCGCCAGAATGGACGCGACCTGCGCCTGATGCGAGGCGCGCAGCATAAAGGACGCGTCGTGGAACGCTTGCTTCGCCAGTAACGTCAGGGCTTTAGGATCGACTTTCAGGATTTCCTCGCCATCGAATTCCGCTACTGACACGTAATCGCGGCTCAGCAGATAGTATTCGGTATCATCTTTGGCGAGAGGAAAAGGATTCTGATAATAGAAGGGTTTGTTCGACATGTTGGCTCACTTAGCTTCGTGTTGCCCGCCAGCATGACGGGCGACAAATAGGCGATCTGTTTTTCGATTTTTCTCTCGCCAGCCTCCGCAGGGGCTGACTGGCGAGCATCATAACACTTTCACGGTCATACGCGGCTCCGTTTTTAACATCGGAGCAACATCATCAGAACATCATCACCATCCATGGGTAGGCGATAACCATCAGAGCAACCAGGAAGATGGCACCAAAGATGGTCCCGAGACGCCAGTAGTCTTTGGTTGGCAGGTAGCCGCTACCGTAGTAAATCGGGCTTGGGCCGGTGCCGTATGGGGTGATAATGCCCATCACACCCAGAGAAACACACATCATCAAACAGAATACCGGCATATTGATGCCTGGGATGGAGGCCGCAATGGTCAGCATCGCTGGCAGCAGCGCGGTGGTGTGCGCTGTGGTACTGGCAAACAGATAGTGCAGTAAGTAGAAGGCCACCAGCAGTACCACAGCCGAAACCTGTGGGTCATAACCCTGCAGTAACTGCGCACCTTCTTTACCCAGCCAGGCGATAAAGCCAACGCGTGCCAGACCATCTGCCAGTGCCACCAGAGTGGCGAACCAGGCAAAGGTGTTCCATGCCGCTTTATTGCTGGTGATATCGTTCCAGTTTAGTACGCCTGTCCACAGCATCAACACAATCACTAACAGTGCGGCCATTGCCGGTTCAATCCATGCGGCAGCGAAGATCCACATCATCAGCGCGGATACCACAAACACCAGCAGCAGGATTTCATTACGGCTCAGACGACCCAGCTTTTCCAGTTCAGCGGTGGCCCAACGTGGCACTTCGTCATTAACCTTCACTTCCGGCGGATAGAGCCAGTAGGCCAGTAACGGCATGGTCAGAATCAGCAGCACACCCAGCGGCAGGAAGGCGAGGAACCACATGCCCCATGAGATTTCGAAGCCAACGACACTTTTCACCAGCGCCAGCGCCAACAGGTTAGGTGCCAGCGCAGAGAGGAACATCGAGCTGGTGATACAGGCGGCGGTAATCGCGACCCACATCAGGTAAGAACCAATTTTACGCGCGCTCGGATCATTAGGTTTTGAACCGTACAGCGGTGGCAGGTTAGCGATGATCGGGTAGATAGTACCGCCACTGCGCGCGGTGTTAGACGGGGTAAAGGGTGCCAGCAACAGGTCGGCAAAGGTGATGGCATAACCCAGCGTCAAACTGCGACGACCCAGATACTTCACCAGAATCAGCGCCAGACGGCGACCGAACTGGGTTTTGTCATAGCCAGCCGCAAACATAAAGGCACCGAAGATCAGCCAGACCGTGGAGTTGCCGAAGCCACTCACCGCCCATTTGAACGACTGGGCCGCGGTTTTGAACTTAGGGTCCGCCAGTTCAGCCGGGCTAAACAGCACCCACTGGCTGAACAGCGCGATGACGACGACACCTGTCAGGCCGATAACGGCACCGGGCAGCGGTTCAAAGATCAGTCCAACGATGACGCCAACAAAGATGGCAAAGAAGTGCCATGCATAAGGTTCCAACCCGGCAGGGGTAGGCACCAGCAGCAACAGCACCGCGACGATGATAGGCAGGCACAACATGATCAGGCGGTTCTTTTTCCCCGGCGCCGCAGGGGGCGCTTTAAGGGATTCACTCTGGGTTGTTTGTGTGTTCATAGTTTTGGTCTGCAAGTTATGGAGAATGCGATTGATCGTCAGGGGCACACTGTTTTTTTAGTCTCAACATGCGTGGCCAGGACAATTTAAAGTTGCTCTTTAATGAAACATTGCTTTGCAAATTCGATACGCGAATTATCAATTGAATGCAGCTATGATGCGATTAATTAAAATATCTATTTTGATCTAGATCAATAAAAAATATGCACTCTTTTTTAATTTTTAGACTTTGCTTTTTATTTAATTTTCTGTCTGCTGTGGATTAAGCGTCTGCGACGAGCGAAACGCAAAAAATCAAGCAAAATGGGGCAGGGTGAGCGGTTTTATCTTTATGATAGTACTGGGTTTGTTTTAAATGTAAGTAAAAAGTTGATTTTTGTCAAGTCTTGGTTAAAACTTAGCGGAGCGCTAATTACAGCAATGAGCATCAAATTCTATTTCTAAACGTAAAACTTATATAACTAACAATCTGGGTTATGTAACTAAAGAAAATGGTATATTTACGCCATGAAATCGGACCACTCAAATAATTATAAAATTGCTCCGAACTGCAAAAGAATTGAATACACAATTTCTTAATTCTGGAGTTGCTCATTATGAATAAGCTCACCCCCATCCTTAACCCGCTTACGCTACCGAAAGGTGCGGTGCTGAAAAACCGTTTGGTGATGGCACCCATGACCACCTGTACCGGCTATTTTGACGGTGGTGTCACCAGTGACCTCGTTGAGTATTACCGCGTGCGTGCGGGCAGCATCGGTACGGTGATTGTCGAATGCTGCTTTATTGATAACCGTGGCCCGGCCTTCCCGGGTGCCTTGGGTATCGATAGCGACAACAAAATTGCCGGCCTGGCAAAAATCGCCCATGCCATCAAATCCGAAGGCTCTAAAGCCATTCTGCAGATCTACCACGGCGGCCGTATGGTCGAACCGGCGCTGATTGGCGGTAAAACCCCTGTTGCGCCCAGCGCGATTGCTGCACCACGTGAGGGGGCCACTAAACCGCAAGCGCTGACGGCGGAAGAAGTGGACGTGATGATCACTAAGTTTGGTGATGCGGTGAACCGCGCCATCAAAGCGGGCTTCGACGGTGTCGAAATCCACGGAGCCAACACCTATCTGATTCAGCAGTTCTACTCGCCTAACTCTAACCAGCGTGATGACAAATGGGGCGGCAGCCGCGACAACCGCGCACGTTTCCCAATGGAAGTGCTGGAAATCACCCATAAAATGGCGGACCGCTTTGCCGCTGCTGACTTCATTATCGGCTACCGCTTCTCGCCGGAAGAGCTGGAAGTGCCCGGCATCCGCTGGGATGACACTATGTATCTGCTGGAAAAACTCGCCGCGCGCGGTCTGGATTATGTGCACTTCTCCGTGGGCCAACTGCTGCGTCCCTCCATTGTCGATACCAAAGATCCAACGCCACTGATCACCAAATATCTGGCGGAACGCTCTGCGACTCTGGCGAAAGTGCCGGTGATTGGCGTGGGTGGTGTGGTCAATAAAGAAGATGCTGAGAACGCGCTTGAGCACGGCTTTGATCTGGTTGCCGTCGGTAAAGCCTGTATTGCTTACCCTGACTGGGCCGACCGCATCATTAAAAACGAGCACATGGATCTCTACATCGACAGCACCAAGCGTGAAGCGCTGACGATCCCAGAACCCCTGTGGCGCTTCTCGCTGGTGGATGCGATGATTCGCGACGTCAGCGATGGCCATCGTAAATACAAGGCGGGCGTCTATCAGGCGAAAGTCGAAGCCGAAGCGCTGAAGCTGAAAATCAACGTCACGCTGGATACCGACCGTATTACCGACATCTCATTGGTGCCGGACCCAAGTCTGGACGTCGACTTCACCAGCACCTTTGAAAGCCTGCGTGAACGCATCCTGGTGGCCAACAGCCCACACGTGGATGCCATCACCGGTGCCACTACCCAGAGTGAGGCGCTGAAAAAAGCCGTGTCTCGCGCCATGACCACATCCAATAAAGAGTATGTGATTGAAGAGGGCGGCAACCCGAACGCACCGGTCAATTACGACGTGGTGGTGGTTGGTACCGGCGGTGCAGGTCTGGCTGCCGCCATTCAGGCGCACGACGACGGTGCTCGCGTGGTGATCATTGAGAAGATGCCCACCATCGGCGGTAACACCATTAAAGCCTCAGTGGGCATGAACGCGGCAGAAACCCGTTATCAAAAACTGAAAGGTATCAAAGACAGCAAAGAGCTGTTCTACGAAGAGACGCTGAAAGGCGGAAAGTTCAAAAACAACCCCGTGTTGCTGCGTGAATTTGTGGAGCAAGCACCGGAAGCGATTGAGTGGCTGGCAGCGAAAGATATCGAGCTGTGCGATATCACTATCACCGGCGGGATGAGCATTGACCGTACGCACCGTCCCGAAGATCGCTCTGCGGTCGGTGGCTTCCTGATCAGTGGCCTGGTCAAAAACGTCAATAAACGTGAAATCGAAGTGCTGCTGGAAACCTCAGTCTCTGAGATTCTGGTAGAAAACGGTGCCGTGACCGGCGTGAAAGTGGTGGATGAGTATAACGACAGCCGTATCCTTAACGCGAAAAGCGTGATTGTCGCCACCGGTGGCTTCAGCGCCAACCGTGAGATGGTGGTGAAATATCGCCCTGAGCTGGATGGTTTTGTTACCACTAACCACAAAGGTGCCACCGGTAGCGGTATCGCTATGTTGCAGAAAATCGGTGCGGATACTGTCGACATGGGCGAGATCCAGATTCACCCAACCGTTGAACAGACCACTTCTTACCTGATCTCTGAAGCGATGCGCGGCGGCGGTGCGATTCTGGTCAGCCAGGCCGGTAAGCGTTTCTACAACGAAATGGAAACGCGTGACAAAGTCTCTGCCGAGATCATCGCGCTGCCAGAGAAAAGTGCGTGGATCGTGTTCGATGAGCAGGTGCGTGCTAATAACAAAGCGGCTGACGAGTATATCGCTAAAGGCTTTGTGATCAGTGCACCAACCCCACACGAGCTGGCGGTCAAACTCAACATGGATCAGGAAGCGCTGCAAACCACGCTCGGTCGCTATAACGAGTTCGTTGCGAAGCAGGATGATGAAGATTTCGGGCGCAAAACCGCGCTGCGTCATCCGCTGAATCAAGGACCGTACTTCGCCATTCGCATCGCCCCGGGCGTGCACCACACCATGGGCGGCGTCACCATCAACACCGACACCTCAGTGCTGGATGCACAGAAACAGGTGATTCCAGGCGCGTGGGCGGCCGGTGAAGTGGTCGGCGGGATTCACGGTGCGAACCGTATCGGCGGTAACGCGGTGGCGGATATCATCATCTTCGGTATCAAGGCTGGCCACAATGCGGCTAAACTGGCGTTAGGTCACTAAGCAAGTTGGAGGTCACCATAAATGGTGACCCTACAAAGTTTATTGCGGTGTTCTGTAGGGTGCGCATTGATGCGCACCTGGCCGCTTTCATGAGGCTAAAATGTCAACTGACGCCGGCACCTACAATTACTCCGCCGTACTGATGGGTTCCCCCATTCTGCTCAAACTCTTCGATGACAATCCCACCTTAGCGCGTCAGGTTTTTCAACTTATCAAGCAGCAGGAAAACCTGTTCACGGTTAACCGTACCGAATCAGAAGTGATGTCGATCAACCACGCCGCGGGCCGCCATCCTGTGCGCGTCAGTGACGCGGTCTTTCGGCTGATTAGCGTGGCGCATGCCGTGAGCATCTCCCCGGGCAGCGCCTTCAACTTCACCATTGGTCCGGTGGTGAAACGCTGGAAGATTGGCTTTCAGGGACGTGAAATTCCCCCCGCAGAGGAGATTGCCGCGCTATTGCCGCTGACCGATCCCCATCAGGTGATTCTCAATGAGCAGGATCGCTCGGTGTTTCTGCAGCAAGCGGGTATGGAGATCGATCTCGGGGCCATCGCCAAAGGCTATATCGCCGACGTGGTGCAGGCATTTTTGCGCCAGCAGGGTGTCGCGCAGGCGTTGATTAATCTCGGCGGTAACGTGCAGACGCTTGGCTCTCCGCCACATGAGCCACAGGGCTGGAGTATCGGCCTGAAAAAACCCTTTGCCGGGGATGAGCTGTTAGGGGTGCTGCAGGTGCAGGGTAAATCGGTGGTGACATCGGGGATTTATGAGCGCTACTTCGAGCTGGACGGCAAGTGCTGGCATCACATCTTCGATCCGCACACCGGCTATCCGTTGGATAACGAGCTGTTGAGCATCACCGTGATCTCCGATCGTTCGCTGGATGGTGACATCTACACCACCTTGCTGTACGGCATGGGCGTGGAGCAGGGGCTGGCGTATCTTGCCGACCAACCCGAGCTTGACGCGATATTTGTCACGCGCGATCGGCAGATCATCTGCTCTTCGCCGCGCCACTTCCATTTCCAGCAGCGCGACTTCAGTTGGCAGCTTCGTTACTGACAGTACTGTTGCAGCAGCGAATGGTATTCCGGCTGTAAACGATAGCGATACACCGGGCGGCCCGTCGCGCCATAATGAATGCTGGTAAACAGAATATTAATCTGCGCCAGCCAAATCAGGTATTTACGGCAAGACACGCGGGAAATATTCACCTCTGCTGCCAGTTCATCCGTGGAAAACTCATGGCCGGGATGCGCATCAATCCACTGGCACAGCGTGCGCAGCGTTTGCGGCGTTAAGCCTTTCGGCAGGCGCTTGTTGTCATGCTGGGTGGCCGGGTTGCCGTGAATCAGCAGGTCAACATCGGACTGCTGATAATAGTGCTGATTATCCATCAGCGACTTCTTCTGTCGCCAACTGGTGAGCGCTTCTTCGAAACGCGGAAACTGGAATGGCTTGATCAGGTAATCCACCACGCCATAGTGCAGCGAGGTTTTAATGTTTTCGGCATCCGCCGCAGAAGAGATGATGATCACTTCCACCGCACTCTGCGCCTGGCGCAATTCTGGCAGCAGATCGAGGCCATTTTCCTGCTGCATGTAGATATCCAACAACACCAGATCGATCGGCGTGTCGCTATTAAACAGGAACTCTTTGGCCTGCTTCAGGGTTGAAGCCGTGCCACAGCAGTTGAAGCCTTGCACCTGGCCGATAAACGATCGGTTCAGTTCGGCAACCATGGCGTCATCATCGACCACTAACACATTGATCATGTGGATTTATTTCCTCCATCCCAGGGAAGTTGTACTAAAAATTGCGTAAACACGCCAGGTTCTGATTCAACACTCACACCGCCACCGAGGTTTTCTGTTTGTTGTTTTAACAGGAACAACCCTACGCCCCGGTTTTCACCTTTGGTCGAGAAGCCCTTGTCAAAAATGGTGGCAAGGTGCTCCGGCTCAATGCCTGGACCATCATCGCTCACTTCACAGGCCAGCCAACCGTTTTGATAGTGCAGCATCAGGTGAATTTCACCTTCGGTTTGCTCGCTGAGCGCGTCAATCGCATTCTCCACCAGATTGCCGATCACGGTGATCAGGGCCGCCATTTGATCTTCATTGCCGCTATCCGGCACGAAACTGGCATCGCTGATGGTGAGACGATGACCGCAATCCGAAGCGCGATTAATCTTGCTGAGTAGAAAACCAGCAATTACCGGTGACTTAATTTTATCCAGCAGATAGCCAATCTCAGTCTGGTAATTATTGGCTGTTTTCAGGATATACGCTTCGACCTGCGTATAGTTTTTCATGTGCAGCAGGCCAAGAATCACGTGCAGTTTGTTCATAAACTCATGCGAACGCTCACGCAGCGCATCGACGTAGTTTACCATGCCGGTCAGACGCTGCATCAACTGGCTGATTTCGGTCTTATCCCTGAAGGTGCAGACCGCACCAATAATGCGGCCCTGACTGTGCACGGGTACGGTATTGCTCAGCAGCAATCGGCCATTCACATTTAACTCTTCATCACGCCGTGCGCGACCGCTGTGCAGCACCGCTTGCAGATGGTCATGAATCATGGACGCATCACCGCTAACGTTGCCATTGGCCAAGGCGTTGTTAAGCAAGGTGCGCGCTGCCTGATTGACCAGCGTCACTTCGGCCTGATCATCCATCGCCACCACGCCTTCCTTCACCGAGTTGAGGATCGCCTGGCGCTGCTCGAACAGAGTCGAAATTTCATACGGTTCCAGGCCAAACAGAATGCGTTTCAGCACGCGCACCAAAATAAAGGTGCCAATCGCGCCCGCCACGGTGCCGATCAGGATGGTCCACAATATGCTCCAGCGGCTTTCGTTGATTTGATCGGCAACGGCGCTGAGTGAAATGCCCACGACCACCACACCAATCTGCTTATGCTGCGCATCATAAACCGGGGTATAAACGCGCATCGCACGGCCCAATACGCCCTGATTCACCGATACGTTCTCGTGACCCAGCAGCGCAGGTTCAATGTCATTGCCAATAAAGTGTTGGCCAATCAGCTCAGGATTAAGGTGCGAATAGCGAATGGTGTCCATGTTGGTCACCACCACAAAAAGCAAATGATTGCTCTGCTGCACTTCTCTGGCGATGGGTTGGATCGCGGTGGTGTTGGGCGGTAGTACCAGCGCGCGCTGTATTTCCGGCAATTTGGCCAGTGTACGCGCCACGGCCATCGCTTTCTCTTCCAACTGCGTTCGCGTAGCGGCACCAATCTGGAAGAAATAGAACATATGCACGCTGAGCAGCACCAGCACGATCACTGCGCTGAGCATCAGTGTCACCAGGGTGTTGAGTTTCATTGGGCGTTTACGTGCGGGTGTTACAGGCTGTGGCGTGCTCATTGGCGCTCCCTGAAAGAAGAGGGGGCTATTATGACGGTTAAATGTAAAAAGGTCGTCATAAACTCACAAGGACCTGAAGTTGCCACGCGATGTACGTCTGTGGTGCGCAGGTTGCACCAATAATTTTCGCATAGTCCCCTTTGTTCACCCCTTTTCCCCTTATCACGGTTCAATTGTGATTGGCACGACATCTGCATAGGTTTTGTTGGCTTGTATACAAGGCCGCATACCAGTCAATCACCCTGGAGGGGTAAACATGCGTAACAATGACAAAGAGAACATCAACGCACAGCGTCGTCAGATGATGAAATATTCCATGCTGGCACTCGGCGGTGTCGCACTCAGTGGCGTGTTAGGCAGTACATCGGCACTGGCAGCAGATGATGAAATTCTGATTGGCTACTGGCCGATTGTGGGTGGTTTACCGTTATACGCCGGTATTGAGAAGGGCTTCTTCAAACAAGCCGGGTTGAACGTCAAGGCGGTTAAATTTGCCAGCCCGCAACAAGTGGTTGAAGCGATGATCACCGGTCGCATTCATGGATGTGCCAACGGCACCGCAACCGGCGCGCTGGGCCTGGGGGCGATTACCAGCCCAGACTTGTTCAAAATTATCTGCTCTAACCCCTCAAATGAAAAAATGGTGCTGGATGAGTTCCTTGTGCCGATGAACAGCACGGCAACATCCATCAGCGATCTTAAGGGTAAACGTATTGCCAGTGGTCCGGGCATCCAAAACGTTACCATGGCAAAAATCATTCTGGAGAAAAACGGTTTCACCGACACCAAAGTGATTGAGCTGCCTGTTGGACAGCATGCGCCGTCACTGGCCGCCGGACAAATTGATGGCGTCTACACGCTGGAACCGACCGGGACCGTGGCGCGTATGAAAGGCATGGGTAAGGTTCTTGAAACCGGCGTGATCGCCAAATATGTACTCGGTGATGCCAGCGCACCTTGGTTTGGTGGTGCCGCAGCGCTTACCAGCAGTTTTATCAACGCGGACAAGGCGCGTGCACAGCAGGTTATTAATGCCTATGGCGAAGCCGTGAAGTTCATTCAACAGCAGCCAGAAGAGGCTCGGCAATATGTGGCAGGCTATACCGGTATTGAAGCTGGATTGGTGAAAGAAGTGCCATTGCCGGGGTTCGTTATGTATGACCAGCTTACCGGTGACAACCTGCAATGGTTCCAGAAGTTTTATGACGTGTTCGCGGAACGCAAAATTTTCAGCAAGCCATTACAGGTTGAACCCTTGATCTACAAAGCTTAAGGAGAAGCGAACATGCTGAAATGGCGATCCAAACTGATCCCCCTGATTGGCCCGATACTGCTCTTTTTGTTATGGCAAACGGCGGTCAGTGCCAAATGGCTTAATCCTGTATTGCTTCCCTCTCCGGGGGAAACCTTGGGGTATCTCTTGGGGGCTTTGACCGATGGCAGTATGAATCAGGACATCGGCGCAACGCTGTATCGCACGCTGATGGCCTTTATCGTGGCCGCGATTATCGGTGTGCCGTTGGGCGTGATGCTAGGGAGCAGTGAACGGCTCTATCGCAGCGTCGAATTCCTGGTAGATTTCTTCCGCTCAACGCCATCTTCGGCGTTAATCCCGTTATTCATGCTGATTTTCGGTATTACCGATACCAACAAGATTGCTATTGCTGCCTTTGCAGCGGTGTTAGTGATTCTGTTCAACAGCGCCTACGGCGTGATGAATGCGAAAAAGACCCGCATTATGGCGGCGCAGGTGATGGGCGTTTCACGCTGGCACGTATTTAAAGACATCATGTTGATGGAAAGCCTGCCGCAAACGTTCGTGGGTTTGCGCACTGGCGTTTCCATGGCGTTGGTCATCGTCATTGTTGCAGAGATGTTTATTGGTTCTGAAACGGGGTTGGGCCATCGCATCATAGATGCGCAGCAACTATTCAATATCAAAGACATGTATGCATCGATTCTGATCACCGGTGCCTTTGGTTATTTATTAAATCTGGGGTTTCTGCTGATTGAGAAACGCTGCGTGCACTGGAGTGGCAAAGCATGAGAAACACGGAATATCCGCAACCCAATACCCATGTCACCATTCGCGGGCTGGATAAAAGCTTTGCGGGTCAACCGTTGTATCAGGATCTCAATCTTGATCTGCCGAAAGGCAAGATTGTGTCGATATTTGGCCCCAACGGTTGTGGTAAATCGACCTTGATGAATATGATTGCCGGACTGATCCCGATTGATCGTGGGCAAATCCTGTTCGATGGAAAAACCCTCGCCGAGACTAACATTGGTTATGTATTCCAGAACTATCGTGACGCGCTCTTTCCCTGGCTCACCGCCTGGCAGAACATCGCCTATCCGTTAAAGCGCCTGGGTATGAAGTCTGCGGCGGTGAAAAAGCGGGTGAGTGAACTCTCGGAGATGTTTGACATCCGTTTTGACCTGCAGCGCTATCCCTATGAGCTTTCGGGTGGGCAACAACAGACGGTGTGCATCATGCGTGCGCTGGCCACTGAGCCAGAAGTGATGTTTCTGGATGAGCCGTTTTCAGCACTGGATTTTGAGATGACACTGTTCATCCGTGACAAACTGCAGCAGGTCCAGCTGTTGACTGGCGTGACGATGTTGATTGTTTCGCACGATCTGGAGGACGCGGTCTTTCTCGCGGATGAAATCCTGCTGTTGACGCGTCGGCCGACGCGCGTGGCTGAAATCGTGCCTTTTGCACTACCGCGTCCGCGTACGGCAGAAATAATGAGTGACCCGGAGTTTGTCAGAGTGAAAGCGCACACGCTGGCGGTGTTTAAACGGGAGATGGCGGGGTAGAGTGAACATGCACAACGTCGTCGGACGTTGTGCATGTGTGGGGGATTAACCCTGCTTCACGCGGTTGGCAAAGCTCTTACGCAGCTTCTGCAGTTTCGGTGGGATCACCGCCATGCAGTAGCCGTTGCGCTGACCGGCACCATCCCAGTAATCCTGGTGATAATCTTCTGCCGGGTACCACTCTTTCAGCGGCTCAATGGTGGTGACCACGGGCACATTGAGATCGGCCTGTGCACGGGCAATGGCGGCAATCGCTTCTGCTTCCTGCTCTGGGTTCGCGGGGAAAATTGCAGAGCGATACTGCGTGCCCACATCGTTACCCTGACGGTTTAACTGGGTTGGATCGTGTGTCGCAAAGCTGATATCCAGCAGGTCGCCGTACTTCACCTGCTCGGGATCGAAACCAACACGGATCGCTTCGGCATGACCGGTTGCACCGCTGCACACCTGCTCGTAGGTCGGATTCGGGCGCTCGCCGCCGGTGTAACCACTTTCGACTGACTCCACGCCAATCACATCTTTAAACACTGCTTCGGTACACCAGAAACAGCCACCGGCGATCACCGCATATTCGGTTGCCATCGTTTTTTACTCCTGTCAGGTCGAAAGCAATACTGTGAGGGCGCTCGGGTGCGATTTCAACAGACTCAAATTAACATTTCTGGCTTAAAATCGCGGTGTTTATCGAGCACGCTATTGCTCATGATGGTAAAGCGTCCTTCGCCAGTGTAGTGCAGGGTGGCTGGAAATTCCGGTTGCTCGGCAACATGAGCTTTGACGATCTCGAAGATGAAGAAGTTGTAGTTGTTCACCATTGAGTCGTCATACAGTTGGCACTCAAAACTGGCAAAGCACTCGTCGATCAACGGCGCGTTGACCACGCTGGCGGGTTCGGGGGTGAGTTTGAAGGCATCAAACTTATCGACACGATCACCATGGCTATTGCCTATCGCCACCACGCTATCGACCAGATCAGCGGATGGCACATTGATCACGCACTGGCCGCTTTGGCGAATCAACTCATGGCTGTAATTGCCGCTGGCGATCATGCAACCCACCAGCGAGGGGGAGAACTCCAGTATGGTGTGCCAGCCCAGCGTCATGATGTCGTGATGATCTTCAAACTGCGAACTCACTAACACCACCGGACCCGGCTCCAGATATTTCCTCGCCTTGCTCACCGGAAAGTCAATTTTGTGCAGGCGTTGGCTCATTATGCGTCTCCTTTTTTCACAGAGATAGAGTAAGTGTAGCTGCCAGGCTTTACTGAACCGGCATTTCACGGCATGGTAGAGCGTCATTTTATCTGGAGCTGGTTAATGGAATCTGCGTCTGTGTCCACATCTCGTCCTGTCTTACATCTGCTGTGCGGCAAAATTGCCGCGGGAAAATCGACGCTGGCGCATCAACTGGCACAAGAAAACGGAGCCGTCATCATCAGCGAAGATGCCTGGCTAGCGCATCTATTTGCAGAAGAGATGCAGGATGTCGCTGATTACGTGCGCTGTGCGGGCAAACTGCGCAATGCGATGACGCCGCACTTAATCGCGTTATTGCAACGTGGCGTATCGGTGGTGCTGGATTTCCCAGCCAACACCTTGAGTCAACGTCAATGGATGAAAGCGGTGATCCAGAGTGCGCAGGCAGAACATCAACTGCATTTCCTTGATGTGCCGGACGCACTGTGCAAGAGCCGTTTACGCGCGCGCAATGCTGAAGGCAGCCACGACTTTGCGGCGACAGATGCGCAGTTTGAGCTGATCAGCAGCTACTTTACTGCACCGGGCGCGGATGAAGGGTTTAATGTGGTGGTGCACGGTTAACATCGATTGAACGGTATAAGGCGTAAGAGAAGAAACGTCGCCCGAATTGAATGAGCATAATAAAAAATGTGGATGAGGAGCGTTCCTTGCTCCCGGTCCCGGTAATTATCAAAGTGAATCATCAGGATCCTTTGTGACTACTTTTCCCACCTTTTTTACCTGCCTCGGAGGCCTTTTGTGGATCGTCTTTAAAACTGCCTCCACTCTGTTGGCCGCCTTTCTTACCTGCTTCAGACGCTTTTTGTTTGTCATCCGCAAAGTTACCTGAACCGCCTCTATGTTGAGCCATGGTATTGCCTCTTGATGCGTGATCATTAACATGATGGGAAAACACATCATGTGCTTTTGCATCTTTAATTTTAATTGCGAAATACATCGCTTCAAGCGCGACGGCTGAATAAAAAAGTATCACGTTGATAATATCAAGTTTATTTTCATTGTGGGCGAAGTGATTTGTTATTTTCTTGCATCGTTATGTTATTTTTCACTAATAAGCCAAGCGTGTAAGTCTTGATATTATTTATTCGACTCCTTAATCACAATTTTTGCTTATTTAAACCGCGCGAATACTACAGCGACTAAGCTTAACTTACCCATTCCGGGTAGCTGGAGGTAAATATGTCAGAGCGTCCAGATCCAGATAAAGTGATACCGCTGCCGGGTGACGATGAACCGTTACCGGATGACGACGATGATGATCAGGATTTGCCTGATGAGCAAAAGCCTAACATCTAAGCGTTAAGCGAAGAGCCGCTTTGGGGCGGCTCTGTTGTTCCATCAAAAGGACTAATCTGACGGCTCACTGCCATCTATTGATGGCGAGTCATAACGAACATACTGCCGTATCGCTTCATGCAGGGCACGGTTGCGATCTGAATCCAGTCCACGGGCTTCATATTCCCTGGCCATCTGAATCAGAACTTCATCGTACTTACCTTTAAACGTGATGTTGTTCAGCGCAACCTGTTTGATCATCAATTCGCGCAGCACTTCTGTTTCAATCTTCAGGTACTGTACCGTTGCTTCCAGTTCCTTGATTCTATCCTCAGCTGACATTATTACTCCCTAAGCAAATACGAACGGCGTTCGGTGTGAATAAAGTATTGTGCATCAGGAATATCGCATTGAAATTGATGTTATTCAACCCATGCCAGTCAGAATCGGAAATAAGCGAGACGTAGAATCCATACCATTTGAAGACTGTTTATGTTTGGATTATTAAATCGTACGCTTTGTGCTGGGATTGCCTTGAGAACATGCATTGAATTGAGATGTGATGACACATAGTGAGTAATAAATGAATATTTTGATGGGTGCGCTAAAAATGCACCCCATGTAAAACCCTATGCATTCATGTAGGGGCGCCATTCATGGCGACCGTCATGCAGCATCCTGACAGGTAGGTGCGCATTAGCCATTCGGGCAATGTGCACTTTCTTGAGTAATATTTCTAATCATATCTACTACAAGTTCGGCGATATTCCTGTCTGCGTCCAAATCAGGATCATAGATGGTCACTGTTATGCCGCAGCAGCGGGAAGGGTTAAACAGGGTTTGGCAGACTTTGACAAGGCGTTGAGAAGATAAGCCAGGCTGACCGGGGCAATCGACCGCTGGCATTTCATCACTGTCCAGCACATCCAAATCGAGATGAATCCAGTAAGGCATTGCAGGAAAATCATCAAGGCGTTCATTTATCAAACTGACGAGCTGGCTATCCTGCAACTTCAGTGCGTCAAAAACAGTGATGCGCCGAATATCAGTCTCTGCGATGTCAGGCCATTCATAATCCTCCAGCAGTGATTCGCGCTCTCCCAGTTGAATAACGGCTTTATCCTCAATCAAAGGGCCATCAATGCCGGGCCACTGTGTGAGTAACGGCTCGCCACGGCCAGTGACAAGTGCGAGATCCATACCCGCCGCCGCGCCGGGACGATCTCCATACCCACGCTTCCAGTTGCCTGGATGACGAAAATCGCTGTGACCGTCGATATGCACAAGGGCAAGGTTACCAAGTTGACGTCTGCAACCCAGCAAAGCACCGGGCAGTATTGCGCAGTCACCCCCAATTAAAACAGGTTTTAATTTGCAGCGAAGGGCAGCTTCTACTTCATCTGCCAGATGCAGATTAAGCTGTCTCAATTTATGACCGTTTAAAATGTCTGTGCATGGTTCACTCTCAGGGCTGTATTCAGGGCAGGGAACCGTTACGATCTCGAAGGCTGAGAAACATTTATCCAGTCCCTGCTGCATCAACACTGACGGAGCGCGATACGTTCCAGGAATGTGCCCTTCATAGAGCGGGTTAAGCCCAAGATTAGACGGAACAAGAATAATTTTTTGCATTATCATCCTGCTGTTGGCTGAATGCGCGTGGGTATTTAACGAGTATCATTCAGTGAACTAGTCTTGTGGTTACTGGATTATAGTCTGGGCTTTTTGCGAAAGTGATTTTGGATAGGGCGGGGAGATGCTCTGCTATGGTCGATCAGCAGATGTGCGCCATGGAGTCTCCATGATTCTTGCTAGCAATGTCGTGTGGCAATCAAGTGGGAACATGTTAATCCTCCTTTTGCATCAAAGTTCTGTGATGCCATTTGCCTGGCACACCTACCGTCTGACTACACCACATATCGCTTAGGCCAAGCGCTTGAGCATGTGGATAGCAACTCCGCCGTTTCGTTCTTCACTGCGTTCAAATTTATAGCCCAACGATGCGTAAAGGCGAAGATTCACTTCAAACAGCGAGTTCGTGTAGAGCCGGACGACATCTAAACCGGCTTGAACTGCCAATTGCTCTACATGGGCCATCATCTTTCTTCCATAACCGCGTTTTTGAAAACGCGGGTCAACAGCGACGTTTTCAATGAGGATATCTTCCTTGCGCTGAATTGTTTCAACGAGCGCGGCCAGCTCTTTGCCACAGAACAAAAGGTCAACTCTGTGTTCTTTGATGAATGCAGCATGATCTGCCTTCATCGGAAGAGGTTCTCGACCAATCACCGGCACCCACTTGGTGTAAGCCATTCTGGTTAGTGCCGTAACGGCCTCTGCATCACTTATCGTTGCGATTCGCATCGTCTCGGTCATGATTTTTATTTCTCTCTTAATGACGTGGGCTGGGCGCTCAAATTTAACACAAGGGTTCTGTTACGATCAGATTTCAGCTTAGGGCAAAGGCGATACCGTACTCTCCAGAATCCTTTTTGCCTGAGAGTAGTCGTAGCTGGTCAGTTCAATCTTGTTATCGCTAAGATCGCTGAAGTACAGGGACATGGATACATCGTGATCGCAGGCGGTAAACGGGATATTTTTGGCATTGAGAGCAGCGACTAAATCGACAAATGCCGCAGCTTCTGCAGTGAAAGCTATCGTATGGCCGGGAGACTGATTTTTTCTGAGAAAAAGCGAAAGTGACGCGCCGTGATTCCTGACAACCAGCGGCCCTCCCTGCTCGAACCAGAAGTACAACGAGTCATCGCGGATAAAACCGAGAACATCTTCGTACCAGCGCTCAGCCAGATCAATATCATCAACATACACGTGTACATGGTCAATCTTCGTTATTTTCACAGTGTTGCTCCTGTATAGGTGTAACTGGAAAGATTCCCTCAGTTATTGTTTACAGGCAACCCACCTAGGCACGTAACAGCACGTGATTTAACATAAGACTGCTTCGGTCCTCTTTCCCGGAGATCCCAGCGTGTTTATGAGGCCTCCGGGCTTAAATGCAGCCCTTTCCTTGCCCGACGCGAAAATCTGCCATGCTAATTTTGGACCTACTGCATGGCTATGCACGTATAGAAAAAAGGGCGGTCACAACAGATTTTTTTCGCCGATGCGGCATTTGAGGAATATATCTATCACGTGTTAAGTAATATGTGATTCGTCACTCCGCATCACTCTTTTAAGACATCCTGGCACGGTAAAAAGTCGGCTGAGAGTGATGACATGTCGGTGCATGAGTAGAGAACTTAATACAGCCGACTGAACCAAATGATTTAGTTCTGTGTATCTGAAGCTGCGTGAAGGAAAACTAAAGCTGATGCGCGCACTTAATTCAAGTTCAGTAAAACTTATCCCCTCATTCTTATTGATATCCTCCGGGCTAGTATGTAAGTGTAAAAAAACACCCTGGCATAAGAACTGCCAGATCTGAGTCAATTTAGAAGATAGGTTTTATGGATGACGACAACGGATTGAGAGTTGCGCTATCGCCGGTGCAGATGGCTGCGGTTCTCTCAGACAGAACTGTTAGTGAAGGGGAAACCCTGAGTAATCGAATATACGGCGGCCTGAATCTTGCTGGTGGCGTTGTTGAAATGTTCGGTGCCAGTGCAATGTGTGTAGTGCCTGAACCCACAATGCTCTCCAAAGCTGGATGCATTTTCGTCGGTACGCACAGTCTGGATACCATACAGGCTTCAATCAGACAGGTCTGGACGGGGCGCAAGATAACGACGGACACCTATAATTCCACCGTCGAGCTTGCAGAGGAACTTGGTGCTGACACCAAAACCGCAATGAAAGTCGGTACAACAGTTGACCTAACGCTTCCCCTCGGCTTTGCATTAGCTGTGGGGGCCGTGCGCATCGTGTCAATCCGCTCCGGAAGTATCAGCCTGGCCGCGCATGAAGCTCTTTCTTCTGGGTCAACCGGCGGTCATACACTCGAACGCCATATTGGAAAATCTGCTGAGGAGCTTATTGCTCGGCTGGAAAGGCGTCCTGCATTATCTGCGACAAGTAGCTTTCGTACCCAGCGCGAAGCTGAGCAGATAATAAGCCGCGTCATCAGAGATAATAAGAATCAAATTGAAATGTGGGTGAAGCATCTCCCGGCAGGCATGAACGCTAAAATGGAGCTGGAAAGCGTTTTTGCCGGGCAAACCGGGATAATGGTTCGCAGGGGCTCATCTGAGGTCATCCGCTGCTATCGCGTTCGGCTGGTACTGCGTTTTCAGAACTGGCACGGCAAACCCTATTTCGTACTCACCGCTTTTCCAAAGGCCTGATATGCACCGTTCCGATTTCAACGAGTTAAGCTGTTTCATTACAATATATTTCGGTCAGGACTACGACCTGATTGATGATACGGTTCAAGTTGAGCCGAAAATACGAATTTTTCTAGAACAAGAACACCGGGCAAGCTGGTATGGACTTGTGGCCGATATCGAACGCTTTCTTAGCAAAAGTGATGCCCCGGGAACGTTGTTTAACCATTACTTCCGAGATGAATTTGCTCCGGAACTGTGGGGTACGACCGCAGAAGACTTTCTTCATTTGGTTCTCAGAATGGTTAACGATGCAATCAAAGAGTATGAGGATAATCAGGACCAATCATAATCCACTGAAAGCTGTACGCTTGAGTGCGGGGGCAGCTATGAGCGATCTGCGGACGTTTGAAATTGAGTCTCCATGGATCTTGCTAGCAATGCTGTGTGTCAATCAACCGGGAACATGTCAATCCTGCGCACATTTGAAATAAGATTAATTATGCTACTTCTGCTTTTAGCAAGGCGGGCACAAGACAGAACCAGCGAGCCGCTTTGCGCTAAGGGCGGAATTAATGAAACATTTGAGAATGAGCATGCGAAAATTATCTACCACATGTTTCTGGATGATGCTTTATCATCTGTATCAATCATGATGGTTACGCTAATGAAGGGTAATATGATAACAATTGAAAAATCAGATTTTTTTAATGCAGAGTCTCAACAGTTGATAGAGAAAATGTCATCAGAGCTTGCCTCCATTCCTGGTGATCAGGGAAAAAGTAATTTCATTATTGATCTCGCAGATGAGCGGGGATCTCTGTGGGTTGTTGCCAGAAATGATAAGGGGGAAGCAGTAGGGTGTGGGGCTATACGTCCGGTAACAAGCAAGACAGCAGAACTCAAAAGGATGTATTCAGACAGAAGCCTTCCTGGCATTGGGAGCGCATTACTCAATTTTTTAGAAATTTCATCTAAAGGCATGGGCTACACCGCGATGTGCCTTGAAACCCGGCAGTCGAACCATAGAGCGGTGAATTTTTATATGAAAAATGGCTATAAAATCGTTTCCAATATCGAACCCTACGAAGGTCAAAAAGATATTTTGTGTTTTTTGAAAATATTGCTGCACGAACAGTAATCGTAAAACGGATTCTGCTTAATACTGCCGTTCACGATAAAGTAGAGCTACCGTTTCTGTGTTCGGAGCTGTGAAGCCGCTTTGAGCGAAAACCGGACATTTATCTCTAGACAGAAGCTTGGAGATTCCAAATATGATTTGTCCGGTAAAGTCAGAAGATTGTTGCAGCAATGTTAAGGGGCGCTCGATTTAAAATTTCATTTTTATATCCAAGTCTTCAATGTTTATTTTTTCAATGTGATTATTAGCTAGATCAATAATACCACTACCATAGAAATAAATTCTGGGGTAAGAGGAAAATCTTGTGGTTGTTTGGCCAACTTCAACATTCATAAATTCCTTGGTTATGTTTTCCTTGTTTTGATGATAAATCCCCGTGTCAATGAAAAATTCAAGGCTACATATTCTAAAGTTATAAGAATACTCAAATGCATACTTATTGTCAGGTAGTTTATATCCCGAATACATTGATGGGTCTTCCGTTCCCTCTATGACATCAAAATTAAAGTCTTTACACATCCTAATTATTGCACCATTGAAACCAGACGATTCATATAAAGATGCGCACTCATCCAAACTTAAATTGTTCATATGAATTGGAGTGAAATCCTCAAATTCATCTTCAATGGTTTCTATGTACCTCTCTTCTATTTCTTCTATCTTTCGATGTGAAAAACTATGGAGCTCTTGGTCTACATGATTAGTTATAAATTCATTTAACGAGTTATAGATTAAAAAATCATTTTGTAATCCAAGGTTGGCTATATCTTCTTTTAAATCAGAATGGAACTCTTTTGTTTTTTTGTCTGGGGACATAAAGTCATGTGAATTGTTTGTAATGAAAACAATCTTATCTCCCAAATCCCCCTTGTGTAAATATTGTGTCAGGCTATTCCATATTAAGGCATCTCGATAGCCTTTCTCATTGTCTCTGAATGGCCGTTTGGAAAATATTGCTTTATTTAATAACAAGTCGTTATCGATATACGATGATGGTATGATGTGTGTATTGGGGAACATCTTCAATAATTCTTTTTTAAAGCTAAATTCTTTTACCTCGTCTTCCAAATCATCAATGAAAAAATCATTTTCTGATAATTTTCTTACCCTTCCTTTTAGTTGTGATATTTCTCTTTGTAACCTTTCAACTTCCTCGTCGTATTTCTTTTGAGTTTCTTCAAATACAACAAAAGGTAAAATAAGTTGATTTCCCGTTGTGTTTTCAATGTAATTAGACAGCACTTGAAACATAGCGCCAGACATCTTCCAGTTATTATAGAATATGTTTGTATCTATTAGTATTAACATTTCATTCCTTCGATTGATTTTCGTTAAACTACTAATCTTTAAATAACCTAATAGAAGGTTTTCTTCAAGTTAATAAATCTCAATTGAGTTTTATTAATATCTGCTTCATTTCTTACAAAAATGAATGACGAATTATCTTGTCAAAAATCAATCGTAAAAACAATGTAATAAAATCTGCAGGCTGAACTACCCCCAGTCGTTTAACATGCAATTGATTTAGAAAGGTCCGCTTCTGGCACAGGCTGTGTGAAAACCCTGACCCAAAACTGAAGTGCGCGCATCTACGCAAAATCTGGGAATGCTCGACTGATTATCTGAGCAAATTTTACCTAGAAGCGCTGTTTTCAGCCTTCTTTTTGGCAATTTAAGCGACCAAAACAGTTTTCACACAGCCTGGGCACACAGCAGACATTGCCACGATAATCCGCGGGCATTCCTGACATTGCCCTTTCATGACACAGGCCTCCAGAATTACTCATGACACAGCAAGGCAGCTTTACCACCCCCTTAAGCCCAATCCTCAAGCAATCCACAAACCCACTCAGCTACTCTGCCACTTCTGCATAAGTGCACCATTCTTGCCCTGCACCGGATCGCTCTCAGGAAAGGGAAGGTGGCGCATCCGCTGTATCATCGATGCCGTTGGCGCTTCCCGGCAGATGTCCCATTGCTGGCCGGGCGGGTAAGCGCCGACCACCTGGAAATCATCGCTGCTTCCTTGGTTGCAGTGACCTGTGCCGGTGGGCAGCAGTGCCACATCTCCTGCATTTAAGGTCACGATTTCTCCCCCAGGCCCACCCAACATCACTTTCGCGGTTCCGCTGACACACCCGAGCACCTCATGTGCAGTACTGTGGTAGTGGTGGTAGTTGAAGATGCTCGCCACCCACTGTGGCGGCCAATTGTTCTTCTCAAACTGCGTTTCGGTGGAATCAGTCATATCAGAGCTGGGCATTAACGCGTGATGGTAAAGAATAACGGGAAGCTTGGTGTTATTAGGCACCCAACCATTAGGCTCCAGATGAAGTAGCTGGATATTCGATGTGGTCGCTGCCGTTGCCGAGAAGTGCTCAAAGATAGCGGGCGCAGCGATTGAACAGGCTGAGACCCAACGCAAGAAGTGCCTACGTGACAGATTTGCCATCAGTAATCCCTCATGAATAATGAGATGTATATCACATTATAGCCGCCACACAGATTGTGGCGGCGGGGAGTTCAATAAGACGTGACGCTAAGGGATTCACTTCAGAATGAATTCCGATTATCCCAGATGAGGTGTGAGGTGAGCCTGTGCCAAATCTGCTGCATAAAAATCACCATGCAGTCGGTTTGCCAGCTTAGCGGTATCCACGTCAAGACAGAGGGCCACATCCTCTGCAAACCCGCGCTCACGAAGTTCCAGCGCAGATGAACAATCGAAAAGATGTCGCAGACTTTGCTGCTGGTGAAATTGCCATGCGGCAACCGCTGCCCGTGCTTCGGGTGAACAATTATCGCGGCCCATCGCGGCAATAATGCCTCCGGCGGCTGCATAATCTTCTATTGATGGGCGTAGCGTGCCATCAGGCCATCGCTCGCCGCAGGGAATGACAAGAACACGCTCAAAGCCGCGACAAGCTTCAGCGGTTGCATAGAGATTTCTGAAGCAACCGCTGAAAACCGCAATGCCCATATCTCTGGCTTTGAATGACACCGCCGATCCGTTAGGGGAGGGAAGTACCAGACATTCGCCTTCGCTGATATGCCGGATCGAAGTGGGCGACAGGCTATAGCCTTTACCGCTGAATCGCCGATCTGCACTGGCGGTTATGGCACCGATTTTATCTCCATATTCAATGGCAGAGGCGTCCTTCCACGGATAAGGATAGATGCGGGCGCCATTATCAACCGCCAGGCTAACGCAGGTAGAAAAAGACATCACGTCGACGATCACCGCACAGTCTACTTCCTCCGCTAAGTAATTGACCGCCGATAACCCCCATTCAAGACGTACCTCAAATTGACTCTGACTGAACCATGCCATGACGTGTTATCCGTTTCAGATTTTGCGGAATCAAATCTAACATATTTATGATGCCTCTTTACGCGACTGCTCCACCGAACGCTCCATCCCCGGTTCCGTCAATGTCGCTCTCAGACGCGGCAGGCTCTGCGGATAATTTTGCTGCACAAACTCAATCATCTTCTCCCGCACGTAACAGCGTAAATCCCAGGCGGTGGGGGAGTTTTGTGCGGTCATCAATAAACGGATGGTCATGGTTTTATCCGTCGTATCGGTTACCTGCAGCACTTGGGTCTGTTGATCCCAGAGCTTGGTTTCACTGAGCACTTTTTCAAAATGCTTTCGCAGTGGCTCCAGTGGCATGGAGTAATCCAGGTAAAGAAACACCGAGCCTAATATCTGTGCGTTATTACGCGTCCAGTTTTGGAAGGCGTTCTCGGTAAAGTAGGTAATGGGCAGCACCAGGCGTCGCAGATCCCAAATGCGCACCACCACATAAGTCAGGTTTATCTCCTCAATCCATCCCCACTCATTTTCCACCACCACCGCATCATCAATTTTAATCGGCTGCGTAAAGGCAATTTGTATTCCTGCAAACAGATTGACCAGCGACTTCTGCAAGGCAAAGCCGATGATGATGCCCGCCACGCCCGCACCAGCAAGGATGGTGGTACCGAATTTTCGGACGCCAGGGAAGCTGAGTAGGATCAGAGAGAGACAGAATGAGACGAGTATGACAATCGCGACCTTTTTGACATAAATGATTTGCGTACGAATTTTACGGGCGCGAAGGTTATTCGACAGATTGATATCATAGCGGATAAACAACATATCCTGTACGACGTTGGTCAGGCGAACTAAAATCGAACACAATGACAATATAATAAAGACATTCAGCGTGGTGGTAATAAAGGAGAGCGAATCCGGGCTGACATTAACGTAATTCACCCCAACGTTGATCAACAGTAAAGGGATGAACAAAAACAGAGAGCCACGAAGGTGATTTTCAAGCGATTTGAAGAGCTTTCGATCACGACTCTGCCAGTAGCGGATGAATCGAAGGAGTAAGAATCGGGCCAGGAAACCCACTGCTAATGAGAGGGTGACAAGCAATACAGCAGGCACCCACGATGGCGCGCCAGATAACTCATCAAATATCAATGGCATTATTTCCCCTTATATTAAGCTCACAATCTAAAGTTGTCAGATTAGTCCCAAAAAATCAGTCATCGATGTTTTCTCTTTTATCTGTGAATGACGGGATTCACATCTATTAGTTTATGAAAGATTGGGCTTATTGGTTTGGTTAGTGCATAAATCATTCCTTCTATTAGTGGAATTTACATTTAACCATTTGATATATATGATTAGTTTTTCATTTGCATGTCTGTTCATACTGAATTCATTTTTTCCATCCCTCCCTCTACTCCTAACGGGCCTGTCGGGCATGACAGGCCTACGGATACCTCAGCGATAGACTGCTGTCCCAGCCTCAATAGCGGCAATAAAGTCTAACAACTGACTCGCCACCTTTTCTGGGGCCTCCAAAGGCAGGAGATGTCCAACACCGGGGATGATGTGCATAGCGGCATGTGGAATGTGAGGCAGTAAATCGCTTTGCAAGGTCGAAGGAGGATCGACGCGGTCCTGTTCCCCAGCAATGACCTTCACCGGAACCGTTATCGCAGAGACTTCCTGGCGAATGTCCTCGCTGATCGCCACGTTTGGCCAACCCTCTTTGGCCTCGGGGGAAGCGCTCAGGCTATCTTCAATAACCTGCTCATGCAGTGCAGGACTTAATGCACCTGCAGTCAAAACATTATCGATCACATAGCTGATCGATTCGCGGCTGCAATAGGCGCTGGCTAACGTCTCACGCTGTTCGGTGGTCAGGCGCATTGGCGCAGGTGGGGAAGGCGCGACCAGCATCAGGCCCTCAAGACCCGCAGGGCGACGCGACGCCATCAGTTGGGCCACTTTTCCTCCCATCGAATGACCGACCAATATGTATCGTTTTAGCTCAAGTGCTGAAATAACCCCTTCGGCATCCTGGGCAAGATCAGCAATCCGATATCCGGAGGACGGTGCGTCAGACTCTCCCCAGCCGCGGTGGTCGATAGCCACGGTGCGGTAACGATCAGGTAACTGATGTATCACTTTCTTCCAGGTACGTGACGACCCTCCATAATAATGGAGAAACACCAGCGCCACTTCACCGCTGCCCTGCTGCTGCACGTTAATCCCAATCCCATTCACTACAATTTTCATCGTTCATACCTCTCCAGGAAATTGAGATCATGGTAATTACAAGGCGGGTGGATGATAATTGGCGAAAATGTATCGACAGACGATACCCAGAGTATCGAATGGTTGAGGTCAATGGACAGATTTACCAGCATGCAGATCTTTATCGCGGCAGTGGAGGAAGGCAGCTTTGCCGCTGCCGCCAGACGTTTTCAGCTTTCGCCTGCCATGGCAGGAAAGCATGTCAGCGCGATAGAGTCCGAATTAAATGTCCGCTTGCTGCAGCGTTCGACCCGGCGTCTCAGCATGACCGATGCCGGTCAGCGCTATTACGTTCGTTGCAAAGCGATTCTTGAGGCGATGGAAGAAGCGAACCGGGAAGCCAGCGATATCCAAACCACTCCGCGAGGCTTGCTTCGCATCGCCGCGCCGGTCGCCTTCGGTGCCATGCATTTAGGCCAGATCGTCTCACGCTATCTTGGGCAATTTCCGCAGGTCACTCTGGATGTGGTGCTGGATGACAAATACGCAGACCTGCTGGAAAACCGCATTGATGTGGCTATCCGGGTTGGGCGTCTTGATGATCCGTTGCTCGTTACGCGGCGGCTGGCACCTTGCAGGATGATGTTGTGTGCCTCACCCGCGTACTTGCAACGTCAGGGTACACCAGAGACGCCAGAGGATCTTTCCCGTGCGCCTCGTCTGGCGTTTAGCCAGGCGGTATCAACAGGCGACTGGACGGTCTATGACATTCAAGGCCGGCCACACACTATTGAAGGCGCATGCCGCATGACGGCCAATAACATCCAGCTGCTGCTTGAAGCCGCGTTGGCTGGAACAGGCATTGCGTACGGCCCAAGCTTTGTGTTTGGCGAACATATAAAGCAGGGCAGGCTGATAACGCTGCTGCCTGCATACCGGACCACTGAACTCACTCTGCAAGCGGTTTATCCCAGCGCGATTCGTATTCCATCTAAAGTGCGCAGCTTTGTGGATTTTATTGCTGAAGCTTTAGGTGATGCCCCGTTGTAACGTCATGGGTTTTAACGGCAGCCGCTATTTTCAGGCAATGAATATCATGCCGTGCCGTTTGCCCCTCAGAACCTGTCGTAATGTTTACACAACAGTACAGCATTCGGCGTTCTGTCTATATTCAGTCAATCACTGTCAAAAAGACAATGAGAATCATTAACTTCCATGTTTTTTCGTGAACGAAATGTAGTGGCTTCGCTGGAATAAACAGGATGGAATCATGTTGCTACTTTCAACTTTGTAGAGGCGAAATGTCAAAAAATCATGCATTAATAACTGAAATTTAATGATTTTATTTTTATGAATGACGCCGGTTTTTCCTGAAAATGGATGACGTAGTTCTGTAGTGTTAAGGCTGATATTTCATATTTACTACTACATTAAACCGTGATGAAATGATTATCACTTGCATTTAGATGTGCATTTTTTCGAAAAAAATACCGGACCTGCCGATCACGCAACCCCGCTCAATCACAGACGGAAGCATGACAGGATGGGGTCAAACCATAAAAAACAGTTTGTGTTAATTTCAGGGGATAAGAGTCAAGAATGAGCCAATATAAATCCGCTCAGCGCCGCAAGCATTCCATGGGGAAAATATGGCTTGCGGTTTACAGTGGTGCATTATTATCTTCAGCCAGCAGTTTTGCCGCTGATGATAATAATACCCTTACTGTTACCGCTGCTGAACCAACGGTACAAGCTGATAATGGATACTCCAGCCCGACCACCTCCGTCGCCAGTAAAACACCGACGTCGAAACTGAATGAAGCGCAGTCAGTCAGTGTCGTGACACAAAAACAGCTGCAAGATTATCAGTCTACTACGGTGTCCGACGCCATGCGTTTTGTCAGTGGTGCGTCGCAAGCGAATACATTGGGCCAGACAGAAGACGGCATTGTACGTCGCGGCTTTGGTTCAAACTCTGATGGATCTGTTTTCCGTGACGGTATTCGTAGCAGCCAGGGGCTTAATCTTGATGCGACTACGGATCATGTCGAGGTATTAAAAGGTTCCTCCTCGCTGTTATACGGTATTCTCAATCCCGGCGGGATGATTAATGTCGTCAGCAAAAAACCACAATATGACTGGCACACCATTGTCGGTGGGCATTACAACAGCACCGGCGGCGGGGCTGGAAATATTGATATTACGGGACCACTGGGCAATGGTTTTGCTTTTCGTCTGATTGCTGAGAAGCAAGCACAGAACTATTGGCGTGGATACGGTAATGAAAAACACAATTTACTGGCGCCTTCATTACAGTGGTATGGTGATAAAGCCAGTTTTTATATCAGCTATGAAAGCTATCAATACGATATTCCGTACGACCGTGGTACGGCATTTATTGATGGAAAACCGATTGATATCGGCTACAAAACTCGTCTGGATGATTATTCGAACCGAGCGTGGGGGCGTAATCAGACATTCAATACCCATTGGGATTATCAGTTTAATGATACCTGGTCGACTCGCGTAACCCTGGGTATGAACCAACGTAAGTACAGCAGCAACACCATGACCACCACCGCCATTAATACTACTACCGGTGTTGTCACACGGCGTCCGGATGCGTTCCGTGGCTTTAACCATAAAACAAAATATGTTTCCTGGGACGCCATTGGTACGCCAGAAATATTTGGTATGGTGCATAATCTGGTGGTCGGCACTGATTATGAAATGAACCAAACCTATCGAGCTCACGCTTATAACGGTAAAAAGAATAATGATTTTACCCTGAGCAACCCGGTCTATGGCCTGGATACCATCACTGACAGCAGCACGGAGAAAACCGCTGACAGTAATCTGCTCAACCGCATTCACAATCGTTCCATCTATTTTAAAGACAGTATTGACCTGACTTCGCAGTGGACTGCTGTCGCCGGTGCCCGTTATCAGCATTATGAGCAACGTGAATCAAGAGGCAGTAATTCCACACTGACTTACAGCGACGAAGGTAATAAGTTCCTGCCGCAAACCGGGTTGATTTATAAGCTGACACCGACCGTCTCTTTCTATGGCAGCTTAAGTAAATCGTTTACACCTTCTACTAACCCGGATGACAGCGGTGACGTCGAAGCACCGGAGCAGGGCACGACCTATGAAGTGGGCAGTAAATGGCAGATGACGCCAGCCCTGTTGGCCACGGTTGCACTTTACCGCATCGATGAGCGCAATGTTGCCTTAGCATTAAACGAGGGAACCTATGCCGTGGATAAAGCCCGCTCCAGCGGCGTTGAGCTAGAGCTGAACGGCGAGATTTTGCCGGACTGGGATATCAGCGCCAATTACAGCTACAACCAGGCGAAAATTGTTAACGATAAAACCGATCCGACGAATAATGGCAACCGTCTGCAAAACGCACCACGAAATTCCGGGGCGGTATATTTAAGCCATAATCTGCACTTAAATCTGTTGCCGGGCAGTTTCCGTCTCGGCGGAGGGGTGCGTTATATGGGCACGCGTACGGGCGATCCAAGCAACAGCTTTACTCTGCCTGCATATACCGTTGCCGACAGTTTTATTGGCTGGGATAACCAACTGCTGGGTAAAAAAACGCATCTGCAGTTGAATCTCAACAATATCTTTAACAAGCATTATTACACCTCGAGCGGCGGTAATCTGCGCGTAGCGGAAGGTGAAACACGTAATCTGGTGCTCAGCGCCAGTGTGGAGTTCTAACACCGTTATCCCTGACGTCAGGCGGTGCCCGATAAGGCACCGCCTGTTCGGTGGGGGATGGTGATTAATCCACTGTCAAAGGCCGATCAAACTAAATCTTCTTTCCTGCCAATCGGTTTGCACAACCCCTCAAGATCTGAGTTGATCAAACCGGGGGGATTGGTAATACTGTTTTTATATACAGTATTATTGAAGGCCATCATCATGGTGTTTTATCAACCCGCGGAAATCCGCGCCATCCTCAGCTTGCCCCTGTTTATCAGCCGTGTGCCCTGTGGTTTTCCCTCGCCAGCGCAGGACTACGTTGAGCAGCGTATTGACCTCAACGATCTCTGCGTCCCACATCCCAGCGCAACCTATTTCATTAAAGTCAGCGGTGACTCGATGATTGAAGGTGGGATCAGTGACGGCGATATGCTGATTGTGGATAGCTCGCTAAGAGCAGAGCAAGGCGATGTGGTGGTGGCCGCCATAGACGGTGAGTTTACGGTGAAGCAGTTGATGCTTAAGCCTTACCTGCATCTCAAACCGATGAATGCCGCACACGCCATCATTCCCGTCTCTGACCCGGACCAGTTTGAGATCTTTGGTGTTGTGCAACATGTCATCAAGACGTTGAAAAAATAATGTTCGCGCTGGTGGATGTGAACTCATTCTATGCTTCATGTGAGACGGTGTTTAGACCCGATCTCAAAGGCAAGCCGGTGATCGTGTTAAGCAACAACGACGGCTGTGTTATCGCGCGTTCTGCGGAGGCCAAAAAGTTAAAGATTGGTATGGGCGGCCCCTATTTCAAAATCAAAGATGAGCTACGTCGCCATAACGTGCATGTGTTCAGTTCTAACTATGCGCTCTACGCGGACATGAGCCTGCGCGTGATGACGATACTGGAAGAGATGGCGCCTGCTGTTGAGATCTACTCGATAGATGAGGCGTTTATGAACCTCACGGGGGTGCGTAATTGCTGTGTGCTGGAAGAGTTTGGCCGGGAAGTCCGTGAACGGATCCAACGCGAGACGCATTTGACGGTTGGGGTAGGCATTGCGCCCACCAAAACCCTGGCCAAACTGGCCAACCATGCGGCCAAAAAATGGACGAAAACCGGTGGTGTGTTGGATCTCTCCAACCCTGAACGACAAAAGAAACTGTTGGCACTGGTGCCGGTGGAAGAGGTATGGGGTGTCGGGCGTCGTATCAGTAAAAAACTGAACGATATGGGCATCATCACTGCCAAAGATTTGTCCGAGCAGAGTACCTGGGTTATCCGCAAGCATTTCAATGTGGTGCTGGAGCGCACCGTGCGGGAACTACGTGGCGAACCCTGTCTGGAGTTGGAAGAGGCGGTGCCAACCAAACAGCAGATCATCAGCTCACGCTCTTTTGCCGGGCGCATCACAGACTATGCCGATATGCGAGAGGCCGTATGCAACTATGCCGTGCGTGCCGCTGAAAAACTGCGTGGAGAGCGGCAGTATTGTCGACAGATTGGCGTGTTTATTCGCACCAGTCCCCATGCTGAAGGTGAAGTATTTTACGGTAATCAGGCAATTGGCTCATTGCTGACGCCGACTAACGACACGCGCGACATTATTCGTGTTGCTCTGGAAGCATTAGATCGTATCTGGCGGGAAGGATGTCGCTATATGAAAGCAGGCGTCATGCTGGGTGACTTTTACAGTCAGGGCATCGCGCAACTGGACCTGTTTGATCGCATCCAACCGCAGGCCAACAGTGAAGCACTGATGCATGTGATAGATGACATCAATAAAAAAGGAAAAGGGCATCTTTGGTTTGCTGGGCAAGGAATACAGAAAGCCTGGTCGATGAAACGCGAGATGTTATCTCCGGCTTACACGACCCGATATGTTGACTTGCCTGTTGCAAAGTAGAGTTTGCTAAACCAGAAGAAGATGAGTAGAAAATAATGTAGAGGTAATCCAGGAATTACCCGTAATTTTAGTCAGGGCTGTAAAAAAAGTGGCATTTTTGCTTTAATTATCAGAGGTAGAATGATGAGAGGACAGTATGACAAAAGCCTATATAACAAAATATGCATTAACCCGGGGCATCTACATCGCGGAAGGTGAGCTTAAAAATGACGGTGACGTATTTGTACAACAGCGCGACCGTGAGTATAACTTTGAGCAGTTTTTTAAGAAGAAAGAGTTTCAGTTGACCGAGGAAGAGGCGTTGGCACGAGCAGATAAGATGCGTACAACGCAACTCAAAAAACTGGCGAAGGAATATCAAAAGCTCAGTGAATTAGCATTCACCATTAAAGCGTAAGTCAGAACTGCCGCAAGGCACGCCAGTCTAGGCTTGGCGCTCAGACAGCGTGAGTTTCAGTATTGCGTAAGGAATTCGAAAAAATAATGAAACCCAGTTTCAAGGTTTTCCGAAAATGCACTTAAGCCGCCATTGATGGGCGGCATTTTTATTTCATCGTGACCTCAGCATTGCGCTGTGCCGCAGAATAAAACAACGAATGTGTGATAATAGCGAAGCGGCGAAAGGTTCTGCCGATTATGTTAACCCGAGTAGTTGAGTTATTGTAATAAAATGGACCAATAATAAGCAGAGGTTCGCGTGCGCGAGAACGAAATCGATATCAATTATTACGCCACCGAGATCCGGAAATTAGCGGCAGCCCATCAAGCTGGAGAAACATTGAACGAAGTGAAAACCAGAGTGGATCACCTTATTCAACAAATGAAAGAGACGCTCGGTAGTGATAAAGTCTGGCAGGCTAAACAATGGGAAGCGTTGTTGAGCGAGTTAAATATCTATCTGACCAATAAGGTCGATCCGAAGTGGATGACGGTGATTTCGCATGCCAAATTCCGCATTAAAAGCCGCAGGCAAACCGCCATCTACTCGCGCAAACATTTTCGCCAGTAAGGGGAGAATAGCGTGAACGTTGAGCAATAATCGGTCGCCATTAATGGCGACTCTACAAGAATGGATGTGGTTTTTCGTTGGGTGCGCATTGATGCGCACCGACATGAAAATACTCTTCTCCCCCGTTCCTGATATGGGTTACCCCAAGAAGTGATGCACCGCGAGGTTAATCGCACCGCCACCGATAATCAGCCAGATAAACAGCATCAGCCCTAACAGCAGCGGGCGTAAACCCGCTCTTTTCAACTGACTAATATGGGTCGTCAGACCGAGAGCGGCCATCGCCATCGCCAGTAAAACGTTATCAAGTTGATTGATCACCGCAATAGCGGAAGCGGGAATCAGGTGCGCAGAGTTGAACAGCGCCACCAGGATAAACGCCAGTGCAAACCAAGGGAAGGTAATGCGCTGTTTCTCGCCGCCGGTGACGGGTGAGGTGCGGCGCATCATCAAACCAATCACCACCAGAAACGGCGCCAGCATCATCACGCGCAACATTTTGGCGATCACTGCCGCGTTCTCGGTTTCCCCACTGATGGCGTGCCCGGCGGCAACCACCTGCGCCACTTCATGCATGGTTGAGCCGGTGTAAACACCAAACTCGCTCAGACTGACACCCGGCAGCAGCGGAGAGACGCTATGCCAGATGAGCGGGTAAAGGAAAATCGCTACGGTACCAAAGATCACCACGGTCGCCACCGCGACGGCTACTTTGGATGATTCGGCTTTGATCACCGGTTCGGTTGCCAGTACCGCTGCGGCACCACAAATGCTACTGCCCGCACCAATCAACCACGCGGTTTCACGATCCAGTTTCAGTATTTTCCGCCCCAGCCAGCAGGCGAGGGCAAAGGTGCTGGTTAACATCAGGATATCGATGACGACACCGCTCACACCCACATCCAGCACCTGCTGAAAGGTCAGCCGAAAGCCGTAAAGGATAATGCCAAGACGCAGCAGTTTCTGTTTTGCAAACTGCACGCCTGCATCACACTGACCGTGCAGGGTCGGGTAGAGGGTGTTGCCCAAAATGATACCGCCGATAATCGCCAGCGTCAGCGCACCTAAGCCGAGTTGCGCCACCGAAGGTACGTTGCCGAGCCATGCAGTTGCCAGTGCAATAACAGCGGTAAGCAGCAAACCGGGCGCAAAATGCGCGATGCTGTGTGAGTGTTTTTGAAGAGTAATATCAGCCATAACAGCCTCCTGTGTTGCTGTTATGATGCGGAGGAAAGGCTTAAAATAAAAACTGATTATATCGTTATAATTAACCTGAATAAGTGGTAAGTAAGGGAGGGCGCGGCAATATCAGACTCGCAGCGCCAACAGAGGAATTAGATCACCATGCCCAGAATTTGCAGCGTGCTCCGCTGCGAGGCGGTGATAAACGGAATATCTTTGATGTGCTGCATGCCAAAGGCTTCCCAAAATTTACGGGCGCGCACATTTTCCGCCATCACTTCCAGCCACATGTAACCTTCGCGTTTGTCACGGGCCTCACGGATGATGCTCTCAAACATGATTTTGCCGTAGTTTTTACCGGTCTGGTCAGGATTAAGATAGAGCTTATTCAGCATCGCTCCGGTCATGCCAGAATCGGGGACGGGCGAATTCCAGGTTACTTTAGCGAAGCCCACGGGGTGATCGGTTTCCGCAATCAACCAACTTTCATTTTCTGCCGCAAGACTGCTGTGTAACACGGCCAGACCATATTCTTTATCGATAAACGCATCCATCTCGTCGGCTGAAACCCACATATGTTTGAAATGGGCGCTGTAAGTCATGCGTCCCAATTGATGAAGCAGTTGCGCATCCTCGGCCTGAGCTTTGCGTATGGTGAAATTCATATCAGATGTCCCGTATTTATGCTGGCGCAGCTGGAGGCTCCATATGCTGGCTTTTCAATGTGTTATTTTTACATTATGACCACATTGTTACACAGAACACGTAACATTTCTGTTGGTGAAATGCTGAATCATTGTGGGGGTGGGTAAAAGGATTCACGATCCTAATCGCATGGTCTCGGCGCGTTTCGCGGTGTCGTAGACGTATTGCAGCATCGGTTCTAAATCAGCGTCCGGGCCAGCACTGATAATTTTGCCACGCAGCCACTCAATCTCGCTGGTGATATCGGGGTGAAAAATGGTGTTGTTCTGCGCGTTGCGCAGCCATTTCAGCAAAAAATTATTCTTACCGCGCACGCCGCCCGATTTACGCGTTTTGGCATTAATTTTCAGCGCCACCAGAATGCAGTAATAGAAGTGGACGCGCTGACTGTAGCTCTGAGGGATCATCAGAAGCCACCTGCCATAACATCATCAAAGTGTGAACTTGATCGGATTCTCATCTTCCTGAATGCCTGCCTGAAGGCGTCAATTGACGCAGATATAGGCCTTTTCCGGCCTTATTTCCGCCTTAACACGCGCGGTAGACGCACCATAAGCCAATCGGCGGCGCGGATGCAAGTGAGGAAAATCTGGTAATAAAGGCAAATTCAAGCGAAGCGTTACAAAAGAGGCTGTCTTGGTTTTTTCGCCGCTGAAAGGCACGAAACTGCACCTTAAACGGCGAATAAACCCTGTGTGCCTGGCAAAACTGTGATCCCGGTCTACACTTAATGCTGACGATGTTCGCAGTCAGGTTGCAGTGAATACGATAAAGTTGTTTGTTTGTGGAGAGTTATCTAGCGATTTGCCCTGTTATCGACAAAATCTCCTCGCAGTCAGTCCCGTGATCCATTTCACCTTCCTGGACTGAAAACACCCAGCCTGACTCCGAACATCCTGTTGCAGCCAAAATACAGGAGGAGACGTGACCCCTGCGGTTAATCAGAACACTATCTTGCCGTCGTTAAGCGGTGGACTTTATGCCTTCTTTTTTGATGTTGACGGTACGTTGGCGGCGATTCAATCGCAGCCCGAACTCGTTTCCATCCCCGCATCAGTGCGTCAGCATCTGCAACAAATCTCCAATTTAAGCCATGGCGCGTTGGCGTTAGTCTCCGGCCGCCCCATTTCGCAACTGGATGCACTGGTGGCGCCACTGGAAGCGCCGGCAGCCGGTGTGCACGGTGCGGAGCGGCGTGATGCCAGTGGGCGAGTGCACCGACAAACATTGCCGGGAGACGTTGCACAAACGCTGCAAATCGAGTTGCGGCAGACGCTAGACCAGTGGCCGGGCACGTTGCTGGAGGTGAAAGGGATGGCGTTCGCTCTGCATTATCGCAACGCACCGGACTATGAAAAATCGATCATGCAGCTGGCAGAAGATGCCGTGACGCGCTTTCCTGCGCTGGCGCTACAGCCCGGCAAATGCGTGGTGGAGTTGAAACCGCAAGGCATCGATAAAGGTGCCGCCGTGCGTGAGTTTATGCAGGAAGCACCCTTTATCGGGCGCATTCCGGTATTTGTGGGTGACGATCTGACAGACGAAAAAGGATTTATCGCGGTGAACGCCATGCAGGGCATCTCTGTCAAAGTCGGAGAAGGCGCCAGTCACGCGCGTTACCGTCTCAACAGCGTTGATGCGGTATGGCAGTGGTTGGCGCAACTATTATTACAACTAGAACATGACATCGTCGGTAAGGAGTCAAGGTTATGAGTCGTTTAGTCGTCGTATCTAACCGTATTGCCATTCCGGATGGGACCAAAGCCAGCGCGGGTGGTCTCGCAGTCGGTATTATGGACGCCCTGCACAATACCGGAGGGTTGTGGTTTGGCTGGAATGGGGAGATCAGTGAGTTCTCAGGAGAAGAGCAAGATGAGCTTTCGCAGGTCGAACATGATGGCATTACTTACGCGTCCCTCCCGCTCAATCAAAATGATTATGATCAGTACTATTGCCAGTTTTCCAATACGGTCATCTGGCCTGCATTCCACTATCGTCTCGATTTAGTGCAATTTCAGCGTGAGGCGTGGGAAGGCTACTGCCGTGTGAATACCTTGCTGGCGCAGCGCCTGAAACCGCTGCTGCAACCCGACGACGTTATATGGGTGCATGATTACCATCTGCTACCGTTTGCCGCAGAACTGCGCAAACTGGGCGTCAATAACCGTATCGGATTCTTTCTGCATATCCCGTTCCCGACGCCAGAAATCTTCAATGCGTTGCCGACACATCAGGAATTGTTGGAAATGCTTTGCGACTACGACTTACTGGGTTTCCAGACAGAATCCGATCGCGTGGCTTTCCTCGACAGCTTGAGCCAGTTAACGCAGTTGCAGAATAAAGGCGAGAAGAAACACCGTGCCTTCGGCAATACCTTTATGACTGAGGTCTATCCGATTGGGATTGAGCCTGACAGCATTAAAGAGATGGCAGAAGGGCCCTTGCCGCCGAAAATGGCCGCGATGAAGCGTGAGCTGGGGGACTTACAGAATATTATTGCCAGTGAACGTCTGGATTACTCCAAGGGCTTGCCTGAGCGTTTTCAGGCTTATGAAGCGCTGCTGGAGAATTTCCCGCAGCATCGCGGCAATATCCGTTATTCGCAAATTGCGCCCACCTCACGAGGTGACGTACAGGCTTATCAGGATATTCGTCATCAATTGGAAACCGAAGCCGGGCGTATCAACGGTAAATACGGCACCCTGGGCTGGACGCCGCTCTATTACCTGAATCAGCACTTTGACCGTCGTTTGTTAATGAAAATCTTCCGTCTGACGGATGTCGGCTTGGTGACGCCATTACGTGATGGGATGAACCTGGTCGCCAAAGAGTATGTGGCGGCGCAGGACCCGGACGATCCCGGCGTACTGGTGCTGTCACGATTCGCGGGTGCGGCAAATGAGCTGACATCGGCACTTATCGTTAATCCCTACGATCGGGATGAGGTGGCAGCCGCCATGGACCGGGCATTAACGATGCCACGCACCGAGCGTATCTCGCGTTATAACGACATGATGGCAGTGCTGCGCAAGCATGACATCACCCACTGGCGTGAGAGCTTTCTTAAGGATTTAAACACATTGCCAGTGCGCAGTGACGATCACGGAACCGCCAACAAGGTCGCCACCTTTCCAAAGTTAGCCTAATTGTCAGGTGCGCAGGGATGCGCACCGTTTCCACACCCCATTATTAATCCACGCAATCGTTTGCTTTTCATGATGCGTTAACTGCCTGAGACCACAGTCAAAAGCGCACATTTTGGTTAAAAACCGCTCAATCAGACCCTCAAAAAGCTTTTTTTTCATCTCAACCCTAAAGATTTGGTTGGCCAGGCCGATAGTTTGGTTACATCAATACGTAAAATCCTCAATTCATTCGTTTCTCTAATGTAACGCGCTGTTACATCCACTGCCGTTCACTAAACACTCCCTACAAAGACCTAACAGTTCCCAGGCAGGCTGCGCTCAGTCTTCACGCTTCGCTATCGACCTCCTGTTAATGTCTTGCAGCAATATTCCCAGTAAGTGATTAATTTAAAAGCGATTAATTTCGGCATTGCATGGAGTTTTATCCTGTATTTTCCCTGAATAATGGTTCGTTATATCAACCTAAACACAACGTGACAGATAAAAGATCGCATTGTAATGACAATATCCCGCAGAGGATAAAACCTTCGATTTAGCAGTGAAATATTAGCGAAACAATTCAAATTCGTTCAAAAAACGTACAACAGAAAAGCAATTCTGAAGCTTCCAGGAAAAAATTTGCCTTAAAAGTGTGACGCAGATCACACTTTATCTAAAATTTCGCGCCACTCACGTTGTATGTAGAAATCAGACGATATAGATTTGCGTTGTTTTCGGATTAGTCTTAAAAAACTGTAAGCAGACGTCACGGAAGATGGTTACAACTCAAGAAAAGAATGGCCTGGAGTTTTGACTACTACTGATCAGTGTCCCGGCGGGAAGTGAAACAGTTCAGTACACGTTGGCTTTGCCTGATTATTTTTTGCCATCTTTAGATTTACCAACCAGCAACCCGAACCATAGAAACTTTAATTCTGTGGCCGTATATGTGTCGCGTCTATCAGGATGGAAAAAATGGGTACATCAGAATTACTAAAACATATATATGACATCAATCTGTCATATTTGCTTCTTGCTCAGCGTTTAATTAACCAGGAAAAAGCTTCAGCAATGTTTCGTTTAGGCATCGATGAATCGATGGCAGATGCATTGTCGCAATTAACTTTGCCGGAAATGGTGAAGTTAGCAGAAACCAACCAATTGGTTTGCCAGTTCCGCTTTACTGACCACAATCATATTAATCGTTTGACACAAGAGTCACGCGTGGATGACTTGCAGCAAATCCACACCGGTATTTTATTATCCAGCCGTTTACTGCGGAGCGCCTCGAAAGATGATGCTTCTGCGAAGAAGAGGGCGGTGTAATGACCGAAAAAAGTATTGTTCAGGAAGCGCGCGATATTCAGCTTGCTATGGAGCTGATTACATTGGGCGCGAGACTGCAGATGCTGGAAAGTGAAACCCAGCTGAGCCGTGGTCGCCTGATTAAACTGTACAAAGAGCTGCGTGGTGCGCCACCACCGAAGGGTATGCTGCCATTCTCTACCGACTGGTTCATGACCTGGGAACAAAATATTCACGCATCCATGTTCTGTAATGCCTGGCAGTTTTTGTTGAAGACCGGGCTGAGCAATGGTGTGGAAGCCGTTATCAAGGCGTATCGCCTGTATCTTGAGCAATGTCCGCAATCGGACGAGGGCCCGCTGTTGGCGCTAACGCGCGCATGGACCCTGGTGCGATTCGTTGAAAGTGGCATGCTGGAACTGTCCGACTGCAAATGTTGTGGGGGTAGCTTTATTAACCACGCTCATCAGCCGGTGGGCAGCTTTGTCTGCAGCCTGTGCCAGCCGCCATCACGTGCCGTAAAAAGACGTAAACTTTCTGCAGATTCTGCCGATACCTTTCCACAACTGCTGGATGAACAGGTTAAACGCGCCGTTTAAAATTGTTCGCATCGTGGAAAGCATCCAGCAGCGGTTAATCCCGCTGCTTTTTTTTTGCCCACGATCACCGAATAACACCTGCGGCTCTCTGGCTTAACTTCTACCAACACGTTACGGACGTAAGGATTTTTTGTGCTGATTATTCTGGGTTATATCGTGGTCGTCGGCTCCGTGTTGGGCGGCTATATGATGGTCGGTGGCCATTTGGGCGCACTTTATCAACCTGCTGAACTGATCATTATCGGCGGAGCCGGTATTGGTGCCTTTTTGGTAGGTAATAATGGCAAGTCGATCAAAAAAACGTTAAAAGCGCTGCCTTTGTTAATGCGCGGCTCGAAATATAACAAATCCGTATACATGGATTTAATGGCTCTGCTATATCGCCTGATGGCAAAATCACGCCAGCAGGGCATGCTGTCATTAGAACGTGATATTGAAGACCCAAGTCAGAGTGAAATCTTCGCTAACTATCCGCGTATTTTGTCCGATAAACAGTTGGTGGATTTTATTACCGACTATTTACGGTTAATGGTGAGCGGGAATATGAACGCGTTTGAAATTGAAGCGCTGATGGATGAAGAGATCGAAACCTACGAGCACGAGTGTGAAGTGCCCGCGCAAAGCTTATCGGCAATGGGTGATGGCTTGCCCGCGTTCGGTATCGTGGCGGCCGTTATGGGCGTGGTGCACGCACTGGCTTCAGCGGACCGTCCAGCAGCTGAGCTGGGTGCACTGGTTGCCCACGCGATGGTGGGGACCTTCCTCGGTATTCTGTTGGCCTATGGTTTTATTTCGCCGCTTGCTTCGGTATTGCGTCAGAAGTGTGCTGAAACCACCAAGATGATGCAGTGCGTGAAAGTCACGTTGCTTTCGAGTCTCAATGGTTATGCACCACAGATTGCCGTGGAATTTGGCCGTAAGACGCTTTACTCCAGCGAGCGTCCATCGTTCTCGGAACTGGAAGAGCACGTACGTAACGCTAAAAACCCAGCGAAACAGACCTCGGATCAGAATTCATGAAAGCGGGTAATCGCCCCATTGTGCTGGTTAAAAAGCGCAAACATAAAGGTCATCATGGTAGCCACGGCTCGTGGAAGATTGCCTATGCCGACTTTATGACGGCGATGATGGCGTTCTTTATGGTGATGTGGCTACTTTCTACCGCCAGTCCCAAAGAGTTGATCCAGATTGCAGAATACTTCCGTACACCGCTGAAAGTGGCGTTAACCGGCGGACAGCGCAGCAGTGACAGCGAAAGCCCGATTCCGGGTGGCGGTGATGATCCGACGCGCAAAGACGGTGAAGTGAAGAAAGTGGTTGATATGGATGCGCAGAAGAAAAAGCTGGAAGAGATTCGCCTGAATCGACTGCGCGAAAAGTTAGACCAACTGATCGAGGCCGACCCGCGTCTGAAAGCCATGCGTCCGCACTTGATCATAAATATGGTTGAAGAAGGGTTACGCATCCAGATTATTGATAGCCAAAACCGCCCGATGTTTAAAACCGGTAGCGCGGAGGTGGAACCGTACATGCGTGACATCCTGCGTGCCATTGCCCCGGTGTTGAATGATATTCCTAACAAAATCAGTCTGGCGGGTCACACTGATGACTTCCAGTATGCCAATGGCGATCGTGGCTACAGCAACTGGGAATTGTCCGCCGATCGTGCCAATGCTTCACGCCGTGAACTGGTGATTGGCGGACTGGATGGCGGAAAGATGCTGCGTGTTGTCGGTATGGCCGACACCATGAAGCTGAAAAACCGCGGAGCCAATGATGCCGTCAACCGCCGTATCAGTCTGCTGGTGTTGAACCACGACACCCAGGCTGCGATTGAAAAAGAGAACTCTGAAAGCGATGCCGCGCAGGTAACTGACCCGGCACAAATTATTCCCGACATTACCGCACCCACCGGCCCGGCAGCCTCCACTGCACCGGCAGGTTCAACCGCGAAGCCGGCAGCGCCGACCAACGTGGTGACACCTGCTCCAGCGGATAAGCCAGCGGCGAGCGCGGTGACACCAGACCAACCCTCACAGCCGAGGTGATCCCGTGAGCATGGACATCAGCGATTTTTACCAGACGTTTTTTGATGAAGCCGATGAGCTGTTAGCGGATATGGAGCAACACCTGTTGGGATTGGATCCCCAGGAGCCCGATTCCGAGCAGTTGAATGCCATCTTCCGCGCCGCCCACTCCATCAAGGGCGGAGCCGGTACATTTGGCTTTACGGTTTTACAGGAAACCACCCACATCCTGGAAAACATTCTGGATGGTGCGCGCCGCGGCGAAATGCAGCTGAGCACCGACATCATCAACCTGTTTTTGGAAACCAAAGATATTATGCAAGAACAGCTCGATGCCTATAAAACGGCGCAGGAACCGAATGCAGAAAGCTTTAAATACATCTGCGAAGCACTGCGTCAGCTGGCGCTGGAAGCCAAAGGCATAGCGCCTGAAGCACCGAAAGTGGCCGAAGTGGTGGAAATCGCCGCCCCTGTTGCAGCGGCTGGCCTGCGCTTAAAACTGGTGGATTTGAAAGAGAAAGAACCCGAGTTGATGCTGGAAGAACTCGGTAACCTGGGTACCGTCAGCAACGTAGTGAAAGGCGCGAACACGCTGGAAGCCACCGTTGATGGCGTGGGCAAAGATGACATCGTCGCGGTGCTGTGCTTTGTGCTGGATGAAGCGCAGATTCAGTTCCCTGAGGGCGCGGTAGCAGAAGCGCCAGCTGTGGCGGAAGCCGCACCTGCACCAGTACAAACCGCCACCGTGACAGATATTACGCCGCCCGCTAAACGCGAAGCGAAACGCGCGGCAGCGCCGGCAAAAGCCAGCGAATCCAGCAGCATCCGTGTTGCAGTTGAGAAGGTCGATCAGTTGATCAACCTGGTCGGCGAATTGGTTATTACCCAATCGATGCTGGCGCAGCGCTCAGGCGCACTGGACCCGGTGGCACACGGTGACCTGCTGAATAGCATGGGTCAGCTGGAGCGTAATGCCCGTGACCTGCAAGAGTCCGTGATGTCGATTCGTATGATGCCAATGGAGTATGTCTTTAGCCGCTTCCCACGTCTGGTGCGCGATCTGGCCAGCAAATTGGGTAAAGAAGTGGAACTGACGCTGCTCGGCAGCTCCACCGAACTGGATAAGAGCCTGATTGAACGCATCATCGATCCGTTAACGCACCTGGTGCGTAACAGTCTCGACCACGGTATCGAAACCCCAGAGAAACGTCTGGCTGCCAACAAAACGGGCGTCGGTAACCTGACGCTGTCAGCGGAACATCAAGGCGGCAACATCTGCATCGAAGTGATAGATGACGGTGCCGGATTGAACCGCGAGCGTATTCTGGCCAAGGCCATGTCTTCAGGCTTGCCGGTCAGCGAAAACATGAGCGATGAAGAAGTCGGCATGCTGATCTTCGCGCCTGGCTTCTCAACCGCTGAGCAGGTCACCGATGTATCCGGCCGTGGCGTGGGTATGGACGTGGTGAAGCGTAATATTCAGGAGATGGGCGGACACGTTGAGATCTCCTCGAAGCAAGGCAAAGGCACCACCATCCGCATTCTTCTGCCGCTGACGCTGGCGATTCTGGACGGCATGTCAGTCCGCGTCGCAGATGAGGTCTTCATCCTGCCGCTCAACGCCGTGATGGAGTCACTGCAGCCTACCGCAGAAGAACTGAAACCGCTGGCCGGTGGCGAGCGCGTGCTGGAAGTGCGTGGCGAATACTTGCCGCTGGTTGAGCTGTGGAATGTGTTTGAAGTGCAGAACGCCAAAACCGATGCCACCCAAGGCATTGTGGTGATTCTGCAAAGCGCAGGCCGCCGTTATGCACTGCTGGTCGATCAGCTGATTGGTCAGCATCAGGTGGTGGTGAAGAACCTGGAAAGCAACTATCGCAAAGTGCCGGGCATTTCTGCTGCCACCATCCTCGGCGATGGCAGCGTGGCGCTGATTGTGGATGTCTCTGCACTGCAATCGTTGAACCGTGAAAAGCGTGTGGCCGGTGCCGCAGCATAATAGATAATTAAAGGGCAAAAAAATGACTGACATGGCAACCGTGACCAAAATCGCTGGCGAAACCGTGGGCCAGGAATTCTTAGTTTTCACTCTGGGTGACGAAGAGTACGGCATCGATATTCTGAAAGTGCAGGAGATTCGCGGTTACGATCAGGTAACGCGCATCGCCAACACCCCAGAGTTCATCAAAGGTGTGACCAACCTGCGTGGCGTGATCGTGCCTATCATCGACCTGCGCGTGAAGTTTGCGCAGCAGGATGTGGAATACAACGAAAACACCGTGGTGATCGTCCTGAATCTCGAACACCGTGTGGTGGGTATCGTGGTAGATGGCGTGTCTGACGTGCTCTCTCTGACGCAGGATCAGATTCGCCCGGCACCGGAATTCGCGGTGACCATGTCCACTGAATACCTGACCGGTCTGGGTGCGCTGGGTGAGCGTATGCTGATTCTGGTCGACATCGAAAAGCTGCTGAGCAGCGAAGAGATGGCGCTGGTGGATACACTGCGTAGCGCGTAATGCCCTAAACGGGTCGCTGCTCTGCGGCCCGTTATCATCACTTGGCTAAATTAATTCCTTGTAATTCAACAAAAAAATCCCAAAGACCCTACATTTACCCTCAATATTCCTCGCCATGGGTCGATAACTGTACTGCGTCATTTTTCTTCTTTTTCCAGGGCAAACTATGTTTACAAGAATCCGTGTTGTCACCAGTTTATTGCTGGTGCTATTGGTATTTGGTTTTCTGCAACTGGCATCCGGCTCGCTGTTTTTTAAAGCGCTGAGTGATGACAAAAACAGTTTCAACGTTTCACAGCTGGCGAGTAAAAACACGGCTGCCATCAACGATGCCTACATGAGTCTCAACCAGAGCCGTGTGGTGCTAACCCGCATTCAGTTGCGTATGGCCACCAGCAAACTGAACGGTTCTGAGCCGGATATTGCTGGCCTGTATGACGACAGCAAAGCGTTTCAGAAAAGTGCAGCGGACCATTACCAACTGTTTAAAGCGACGCCAGATACACCGGGGCAGGACGTCGAGCTGAACAAGCATCTGGATCAGACTTACAGCGCTTATGCCAGTGCACTGAGCCAGATGCAGGACGCGCTGCTGGCGAAAGATTTGGTACTGGCCGGGAAAGTGCCGGTAGCACCAAGTCAGAGTGCGTTCCTGAAAGATTACAGCCAGTGGCGTGCCGATCAGGATCGATTGACTGAAGCCGGTGTGCAAGCCAACGTATCGGCTTATGAGCATATGATGTGGTTGCTGGGTGCGGTGATGGTGGTAGTGATTGCCGTGATTGCGCTGTGCTGGGTGGGTTTACGCAAGGTATTGATTAAACCGCTTAACGACAATATTCAACACATCCAACATATTGCGCAGGGCGACTTGACGCAGACCATCGCGATTGAAGGTCGCAATGAGATGACGCAGTTAGCGACCAGTCTGCATGATATGCAGCAGTCGCTGGTGCGCACTGTCAGCAACGTGCGTGATGGTTCTGACGCCATCTTCACCGGTGCCAGTGAAATCTCAGCGGGTAACAATGATCTCTCTGCACGTACTGAAGAGCAGGCGGCATCGCTGGAGCAGACCGCTGCCAGCATGGAGCAGCTCACCGCCACGGTGAAACAGAACGCCGAAAATGCCCGTCAGGCATCGCAGTTGGCGCTCAGCGCGTCCGAAACGGCACAGAAGGGCGGCAATGTTGTGGCTGGCGTAGTGCGTACCATGAGCGATATCGCCGGAAGCTCGAAGAAAATTGCCGATATCATCAGTGTGATTGATGGCATCGCTTTCCAGACCAATATTTTGGCGCTAAACGCGGCGGTTGAAGCGGCCCGTGCCGGTGAGCAGGGGCGTGGTTTTGCCGTGGTCGCGGGTGAAGTTCGTAACCTGGCACAGCGCAGTGCACAAGCTGCTAAAGAGATTAAGAGCCTGATTGAGGACTCGGTAAGTCGTGTCAACAGCGGCTCTGAGCTGGTGGGCACCGCGGGTGACACCATGAGTGAAATCGTCAGTGCGGTGACGCGTGTAACCGACATTATGGGCGAGATCGCCTCTGCATCGGATGAGCAGAGTCGCGGTATTGATCAGGTCGGCCAGGCGGTCACCGAAATGGATCGCGTGACACAGCAGAATGCTTCGCTAGTGGAAGAGTCTGCCGCCGCAGCCGCGTCACTGGAAGAGCAGGCCAGCCGCCTGAGCCAGTCTGTGGCGGTGTTCAAGGTTGCGCGCGCAGCACAGCCTGCAGTGGCCAGCGCAGTGGTTCGTCATCCACAGATTGCGCCACCGGTGTTAAGTGCGCCGCGTAAGGCCGTGACGGCACCTGTAAGTGACAGCAACTGGGAAACCTTCTAACCGATTGCGGGAGTAGGCGGACGGCACAAGTGCCGCACCCTACAGACGGCAGGTCAAAGCCTCGCTGAGAATGGATAACAACGATGCGCCTTTATCGCTCCTGCGGTAAAGGCGCATTTTTTTTAATGACAATTTCTTTAGTTATAAAACTCTGTAAAGAAACTTATTGGCAGAATTATATTTCGTAAAAGCCGTTAAAGCCCCTCAAATTTTAACAACTGCGGTCGATAACAGCGGAAGCCGAAACGCATCATCCTCTGGAGAACCCATGTTAAAACGAATTAATGTCGTCACCAGCCTTATCACCGTCTTGCTGGTGTTTGGCGCTTTGCAGTTACTGTCGGGCGGGCTGTTCTGGTCTGCCTTACAGAAAGATAAAGAGGCGTTTGCCGTCGCGCAGACCTCCACCAATAACGTTGGCGCGATGTCCGATGCCTGGATTGAGCTCAACCAGACCCGTACCGTATTGAACCGCGCCATGCTGCGCATGCAGGGCACTATGGCGGCACAGTCCAACGGCGGTCAGCTCCAGGCGCTGATTGCGCAAACGGAAAAGCAGCTGGATGTCGCCGCAGGGCACTATCAGCGTTATTACGATCTGCCAGGCACGCCAGGTTTACCGGACGCGTTGCGCGACCGGCTGGAAGCGGACTACGCGGCGTTTAACGATGGCTTAAAAGCGATGCTGGAACGCCTGAAAGCCAACGACCTGCAAGGTATGTTTGCGCAGAATATCGAAGCCAAACAGGTGAAGATGAAAGCAACCTACGCAGAGTGGCGCACCGCACAAAGCGCTCTGGCGGCAGAAGGTGTGGCGCAGAACCAGCGCGCGTTCCACACCATGATGTGGCTGCTGGCGTTTGTTGCGCTGGTGGTGGTGTTTGTCATTGTTGGCTGCTGGTTTGGCTTGCGCAGCGTGTTGATCCAACCGCTGCATCAGCTGCTGGGGCATATTCGCCATATCGCTTCTGGCGATCTGACGCAGAACATCACGGTGGAAGGGCGCAATGAGATGAGCCAGCTGGCGGCCAGCCTGCATGAGATGCAGCAGTCGCTGGTACGAACCGTCAGCAACGTGCGTGACGGTTCCGATGCCATCTTCACCGGAGCGAGTGAAATTTCAGCGGGTAATAACGATCTCTCTGCACGTACCGAGGAGCAAGCGGCCTCGCTGGAGCAGACGGCAGCCAGCATGGAGCAGTTGACCGCTACCGTGAAACAAAATGCGGAGAATGCCCGTCAGGCATCGCAGTTGGCACTGAGCGCTTCCGATACGGCACGTAAAGGCGGAGAAGTGGTCGATGGTGTGGTGCGTACCATGCATGACATCGCAGGCAGTTCGAAAAAAATCGCCGATATTATCAGCGTGATCGACGGTATTGCGTTCCAGACCAATATTCTGGCACTCAACGCCGCGGTTGAAGCCGCACGTGCGGGTGAGCAGGGGCGTGGATTTGCCGTGGTGGCGGGTGAAGTGCGTAATCTGGCGCAGCGCAGTGCCCAGGCCGCGAAAGAGATCAAAGGATTGATTGAAGATTCCGTCAACCGCGTCAATAGCGGTTCACAGCTGGTGGGCACCGCCGGTGAAACCATGAACGATATCGTCGGGGCGGTCACTCGCGTCACCGATATTATGGGCGAGATTGCTTCAGCGTCTGATGAACAGAGCCGGGGAATCGATCAGGTCGGTCAGGCCGTCACTGAGATGGACCGCGTGACACAACAGAACGCTTCGTTGGTGGAAGAGTCCGCTGCTGCTGCGGCTTCACTGGAAGAGCAGGCCAGCCGCTTGAGCCAGTCGGTGGCGGTATTCCGCGTGCCGCGTGCTGCGCAAGCAGAGGCGGTAGTGCGTCATCCGCAGATCGCGCCGCAAGCCGTGAAAACACCACGTAAAGCAGTGACAGCACCGGTGAGTGACAGCCACTGGGAAACGTTTTAAGCGTTGAGCGAGGGGGGATTCTACCCCTCTCCCGCTCACCCACGCTTAGAGCCAATTTATCCCGATTCCTCCCTAATTCCCGCTGGTCCAACCCGTCACATCATCCGTAAAGATCCCCCCGCGAAGGCCGATAACAGGAGCGATCCGCCAACCAATGAGGTGTTTATGTTTAGTCGTATTCGAGTCGTTTCCGGGCTGTTGTGTGTGCTGGCCTTATTTGCCTTGCTGCAGCTGTTTTCCGGAGGGATGTTTTTTACCACGGTGAAAGCCGATAAAGAGAATTTTGCTTACAACCAGCGTCTCAGCACGCTGCAACGGGCAATGGGCACCTCTTGGGTATCACTGGTTCAGGCGCGTAACACGCTGAACCGTGCAGGGATCCGCTATCTGCTGGACAGCCAGCAGGCTGGCTCAGGCGCGACCGTGAAAGAACTGGTGGCACTGGCCAATGAGGAGTTACAAACCGCTGACAAAGGATTTGCTGAGTTCAACGCTAACTTGTCTGAGAAAGGCAAGTCTGCCGAAAACGTGCTGACGTTACAGGCGAACTATAAAGCCTTCCGAGGTGCACTGGCTGAGCTGATTGATTTCCTGGGTTCAGGAAATTTCAAAGGTTTCGTCGACCAGCCGACGCAGGGTTTCCAGAATAAGTTTGAAACCGATTACAACGCCTGGCTGGCCCACAACATCGTATTAGCCAGGCAGGGTATCGATGCCAACGAAAGCGCTTATCAACACTCGATCATGCTGGTACTCGGCACGTTGCTGGTGACCTTCCTGGTGATTCTGCTGGTGTGGAATGGCATGCGTAACGTGCTGATTCGCCCTCTGAAACAGAGTATTGAGCATATCCGCCATATCGCGCGTGGCGACCTCACGCAGCAGATTGATGTCAGCATGCGTAACGAGATGGGTGAATTACTCAGCTCGCTCCAGCATATGCAGCAAGAGCTGTCGAACACCGTGCGTACCGTGCGTGATGGTTCAGACGCCATTTACACCGGCGCCAGTGAAATCGCCATGGGCAACAACGATCTCTCCTCTCGCACCGAGCAACAGGCAGCTTCGCTTGAAGAGACCGCCGCCAGCATGGAGCAGTTAACCGCCACGGTGAAACAGAACGCTGAAAACGCCCGTCAGGCTTCACAGCTGGCGCTGACCGCTTCAGAAACGGCACAGCACGGCGGCAAAGTGGTCGATGGCGTGGTCACCACCATGAAAGAGATCACCGGCAGTTCGAAGAAAATTGCCGACATTATCAGCGTCATTGATGGCATCGCCTTCCAGACCAATATCCTGGCACTGAACGCCGCGGTTGAAGCCGCGCGTGCCGGTGAACAGGGCCGTGGTTTTGCGGTGGTCGCGGGCGAAGTGCGCAGTCTGGCACAACGCAGCGCCCAGGCAGCAAAAGAGATCAAAGGCCTGATTGAGGATTCGGTGAGCCGTGTGAACACCGGTTCGGTGCTGGTAGAAAGCGCCGGCGAAACCATGACAAACATCGTTAATGCCGTCACGCGTGTGACCGACATTATGGGCGAAATCGCCTCTGCGTCCGATGAGCAGAGCCGCGGGATCGACCAGGTGGGCTTAGCGGTGAACGAAATGGATCGGGTGACGCAGCAGAACGCCGCGCTGGTGGAAGAGTCCGCGACGGCAGCGGCGGCACTGGAAGATCAGGCCAGCCGACTGAAACAGTCAGTTGCAGTGTTCAATATTGGTAAAGAATTTGTAGCTCAGGCCGTTAACGTTACTACAGCGCCAAAAATTTTGCGTTCAGCCGCGCCAAAAGCGCTGGCGCAACCGGCAGGTATACGTAACGCGGACGAAAACTGGGAAACCTTTTAATCCGAGTGGCCGCCGCAAGGCGGCCCAACTGGCAGCACAGCAGTAACCGCAGTATCACAATTTAATCAGTTTGTTGCCGGGTGACCTGACATGAAGAAATCGACGTTATTGGATCAAAGTGAAGCGACAACGCTGCTCTCGCAAATGGTGCAGCGCCTGCCGCTCTCAGATACTCATTTTCGTCGTATCAGCCAGCTGATCTATCAGCGCGCAGGTATTGTGCTGGCCGATCATAAGCGGGAGATGGTTTACAACCGCTTAGTGCGCCGTTTGCGCATGCTGAATATTGATGATTTTGGTCGTTATCTGGCGTTGCTGGAGCAAGACCAGAACAGTGCTGAGTGGCAGGCGTTTATCAACGCGCTGACCACCAACCTGACCTCATTTTTCCGCGAGGCGCACCATTTTCCGATCCTCGCGGATCATGCGCGTAAGCGCAGTGGCAGTTACAGCGTGTGGAGTACCGCTGCCTCAACCGGTGAAGAGCCGTACTCCATCGCCATGACGCTGGCGGAAACCCTAGGCACCGGACCGGGTAAATTCCAGGTGCACGCCAGCGATATCGATACGCAAGTATTGGAAAAGGCCGTGGCGGGTGTCTATCGCCAGGAAGAGCTGCGCACCTTGTCGCAATCACAGCTGCAGCGTTTTTTCCTGCGCGGCACCGGGCCACATGAAGGCATGGTGCGTGTGCGCTCTGAGCTGGCTGGCATGGTGAACTACTCGCAGTTGAACCTATTGGCTAACGACTGGGCGTTACCGGGACCGTTTGACGCGATTTTTTGTCGTAACGTGATGATCTATTTCGATAAAGAGACGCAGGAAAAAATCTTGCGCCGTTTCGTGCCCCTGCTGAAGCCGGGCGGTTTGTTGTTTGCCGGCCATTCAGAGAACTTCAGCCAGATCAGTAAAGAGTTCTGGCTGCGTGGACAGACAGTCTATGGATTGACCAAGGAAAGACGATGAGCAAAATCACCGTAATGTGCGTGGATGACTCTGCGTTAATGCGCCAGTTGATGACCGAGATCATCAATAGCCATGCCGATATGGAGATGGTCGCGACGGCACCGGACCCACTGGTGGCGCGGGATTTAATCAAACAGTACAACCCACAGGTGCTGACGCTGGATGTGGAAATGCCGCGCATGGACGGCCTCGACTTCCTGGAGAAGCTGATGCGTCTGCGCCCGATGCCGGTGGTGATGGTCTCTTCGCTGACCGGAAAAGGTTCGGAAGTCACCCTGCGCGCGCTGGAGTTAGGTGCGGTGGATTTTGTCACCAAGCCGCAGTTGGGTATTCGTGAAGGCATGTTGGCTTACAGCCAGATGATCGCTGACAAAATTCGTGCCGCGGCGCGGGCGAAATTGCATGCGCGGCCTGCCACGCCAGCCCAAGTGACGCTGAAAGCCGGTCCGTTGCTGAGTAGTGAAAAACTGATTGCCATCGGATCGTCAACTGGCGGCACAGAGGCCATTCGCCATGTGCTGCAGCCGCTGCCTGCCACCAGTCCAGCACTGCTGATCACGCAACATATGCCACCGGGATTCACGCGTTCCTTTGCCGAGCGTCTGAACAAGCTGTGCCAGATCACCGTGAAAGAGGCAGAAGACGGCGAGCGTATTCTGCCCGGTCACGCCTATATCGCGCCTGGTGCGATGCACATGGAGTTAGGCCGTAGTGGCGCAAACTACGTGGTGAAACTTAATGATGGACCGCCCGTGAACCGCCATAAGCCGTCAGTTGACGTGCTGTTTCGCTCGGTTGCGGTTCATGCAGGACGAAATGCAGTGGGCGTGATTCTGACCGGGATGGGGAATGACGGTGCCGCCGGGATGCTGGAAATGCATCGCGCGGGTGCCTGGACCATCGCGCAGGACGAAGCCAGCTGCGTCGTATTTGGTATGCCGCGCGAAGCAATTGCGATGGGCGGTGCCAGTGAAGTCGTCGATTTAGGACACATCAGCCAGCATATGCTGGCGAAAATTAGCGCCGGACAGGCATTGCGAATTTAACGAGCCGGTCCTGCCGGACAAGACAACACAGGAGTAGATATGGCTGATAAAAATATGCGCTTTTTGGTGGTGGACGATTTCAATACGATGCGTCGTATCGTCCGTAACCTGCTGAAAGAGCTGGGATTCAATAACGTTGAAGAAGCAGAGGACGGTGTAGATGCACTGACTAAACTGCGTGCTGGCGGCTTTGATTTTGTCGTCTCTGACTGGAATATGCCAAACATGGATGGTCTGGAACTGCTGCAGACGATTCGTGCCGATGCCGCACTGAGCAAACTGCCGGTGCTGATGGTGACGGCAGAAGCGAAGAAAGAGAACATCATCGCAGCCGCACAAGCCGGTGCCAGCGGATACGTCGTGAAGCCATTTACTGCGGCAACACTCGAAGAGAAATTGGGCAAAATTTTCGAAAAACTGGGTATGTAAGGAGATGTGATGAGCGACCTTCCGAAACCAACCGAAGAAGCCTCGGCACACGACATTATTGCCCGTATCGGCTCGCTGACGCGCATGTTGCGTGACAGCCTGCGCGAATTGGGGTTAGACCAGGCGATTGCCGAAGCGGCGGAAGCGATTCCGGACGCGCGGGACCGTCTGGATTACGTGGTGCAAATGACGGCGCAAGCAGCAGAACGTGCGCTGAACTGCGTAGAAGCTGCGCAGCCACACCAGGACCAAATGGAATCCAGCGCCAACCAGCTGAAAGGCCGTTGGGATGCGTGGTTTGAAAATCCGATTGAACTGACTGATGCGCGTGAGTTGGTTTCGGATACGCGTCAATTTTTGACCGACGTACCGGGGCACACGTCTTATACCAACAAGCAATTGTTGGAAATCATGATGGCGCAGGATTTCCAGGACCTGACCGGTCAGGTAATCAAGCGCATGATGGATGTGATCCAGGAAATCGAACGTCAACTGCTGATGGTGCTGCTGGAGAATATGCCAGAAGCCAATGCAGCGGCGCGTAAAGATGCCAGCAGTCTGCTGAATGGTCCGCAGATCCACGCCAATGCACCCGGTGTGGTGGCGAACCAGGACCAGGTCGATGACCTGCTGGATAGCTTAGGGTTCTGATGCGGCGGGCGGTCAACTGGCCGCCTCTACAGGCCACAACAGGTCCCATTTTCGTCAGCCGCCGTTAAAATACGGCGCGCTTTTTCATCTCTTCAACACCCGCCACCAACACCTGCACACCCAACGCCTCAAATGCCGCAATCTGTGCTGCAGTAATCCCGCTGTCCGTGATCAAATAATGAATTTTGCTCCATTCGCACGGCAGCGCGAACATCGACACCTTATCGATTTTGCTGGAGTCCGCCACCACGTAAACCGTACTGGCGGAGTTGATCATCGCCATTTTCACTTTGATGTCGGTTTCACTCGGGAAGCTGAGGCCGAGACGTGGCGAGATACAGGCGGTGGCGAGAAACAGTTTTTCTGCCAGCACGTTCTCGAAGAAGGAGGCGGCTTTTTCCCCTGAGGTGGAGAGCGTCGGGAATTTAAAGGTTCCCCCCGTCAAAAGGATATTGATTCCGGGCTCCCCACCAAGTTTCAATGCGATATTTACCGCCGTGGTGATCACTGATAAACGACGGATATGCCCAATCGCCTCAGCAATCGCGGTGGTGGTGGTACCGGAATCGAAAATCACCGTATCGCCATTTTCCACATGCTGCGCCGCCAGGCGGCCAATGGCTTCTTTTTCATCGAGATGTGTCTGACGTTCCAGCAGCAGTGCGCCCGTATTCTGTTTACCGGTCATGAGGGTGGCACCACCGTGATAGCGCTGAACGTGCCCGGCCTTTTGCAGCATGCGTAAATCAGTGCGGATGGTGGCTTCGGTCAGGCCAAAGGTATCGGTCAAGGCTTTTACCGTGACGGTGCCGTCTTCACGGATCATCTCCAGGATCTTCTCACGGCGCTGTTGCATATCAGCCAGCTGCTCAGTTTTGCTTTTCAATCGAAATGCTCCCTCTTTCCAATCACGGTCTGGTTTTACCCATAAGAAAACCCGAAATGATTTTACTCTGCGCCTTACGGATTTGCGAGGCGGCCTGCACAAATGTACATTTTCGAATGAAAATGAGATAAAGCCATGAGATTGATTTCTCATTGCCTCTGTAGCCAATATTTCTATGTCAAAATTGCCATATATCGGTCATTTATAGTTAAAACAACAAGATAAAATTAATTCACATCATTTGTATGAAATTTGATCTCCTCCACAAACCATTGCGAAACGATAGCTTATATTTTTGTTCGAAAATCAATAAAGCCATGTACTCACACGGCCAGACATTATCAGAGCTGCCGAGCACGCACAGGAGAGAGAGGATGAGTGGGGAATACGATGTCAACCTGCGCTACGGCGTAAACACCGACCTGGATTTAACCGGCAAAGTGGCGGTGGTCACTGGCGGGCTAGGTGGGATTGCCATGGCGAGTAACGCCATGTTGCTGGAGAAAGGGGCAAGGCTGGCACTGCTATACCCGCCTTTCGAAAGTGACAAAGTGGCGGCAGTGCAAGATCAGTTCTCCGCCGATAGCGTGCTGCTGGTGTGCTGCGATGTGACTGACGCTGCATCTGTCGAGGCGGCTTTTGAACAGGTTGAACAGCACTATGGCCATATCGATATTCTGGTGAACTGCGCCGGTTATGTGATGTTGCAGCCGGTCCTGGAAACCGACGTTGCCGAATGGCAAAAGCAGATAGCCGTTAACCTCACCGGGCCTTTCCTTTGTTCACAAGCGGCGGGCAAGCGCATGGTGCGCGCCGGTAAGGGCGGCAAAATCATCAATATCGCTTCTCAGGCTGCGTCTATCGCCATTGATAACCACGTGGCTTACACCTCCGCAAAAGCCGGTTTGCTTGGCATGACCAAAGTGATGGCGAAAGAGTTCGCGCCGCATCGCATCAACGTCAACACCCTGTCACCCACCGTGGTACTGACCCCGATGGGGGAAAAAGCCTGGCGAGGTGAGAAGGGCGAGCAGATGAAAAAACTGATCCCTTTAGGCCGCTTTGCTTACACCGATGAAATCGCCGCCGCCGTGCTGTTTTTCGCCAGCAACGGCAGCGACATGATCACCGGCGCAGATTTAATGATCGATGGCGGTTTCACCATCTGGTAACACCGCGCCAGCACCAGTATGGCCTCACCCCTACCATAACGACAAAACAATGAGAGAACACGAAGATGAAAAAACGTACCCTGCTGTTCACCGCCATTGCCAGTTGCCTGTTTGCTCAAGCCAGTTTCGCTGCCGATAAAGGCACTATCATGATTCTGGTTAACTCCCTTGATAACCCTTATTACGCTTCCGAAGCCAAAGGTGCCAACCTCAAAGCACAAGAGCTTGGCTATAAAACAAGCGTGCTGTCGCACGGCGAAGATGTGAAAAAGCAAAGTGAGTTGATTGATGCCGCTATCGGTAAAAAAGTGCAGGGGATCGTGCTGGATAACGCCGACTCAACCGCCAGCGTAGCCGCCATCAAGAAAGCAAAAGATGCCGGTATTCCGGTGGTGCTTATCAACCGTGAAATCCCGGTGGATGACGTGGCGCTGGTACAAATCACGCACAATAACTTCCAGGCCGGTTCCGATGTCGCCAACGTGTTTGTTGAGAAAATGGGCGAGAAGGGCAGCTATGCCGAGTTGACCTGCAACCTTGCTGACAACAACTGCGTGACGCGTTCTAAATCCTTCCACCAGGTGCTGGACCAATACCCCGACATGAAAAGCGTGGCGCGTCAGGATGCTAAAGGCACCCTGATTGATGGCAAGCGCATCATGGACAGTATCCTGCAGGCGCATCCCGATGTGAAAGGGGTGATTTGCGGCAACGGTCCGGTGGCATTAGGCGCAATTGCCGCGCTGAAAGCCGCAGGCCGCACCGATGTGACGGTAGTGGGCATTGATGGCAGTAATGATGAGCGTGATGCGGTGGAAAAAGGCGATCTGAAAGCCACTGTGATGTTACAGGCACAAGCCATTGCCGCGCAGGGTGTGACGGACCTCGACAACTTTATCCAGAAAGGCGTCAAGCCAGAGAAACAGCGCGTGATGTTCCGGGGCATCTTGATCACCCCAGACAATGCCAAAGGCGTACAGGACTTCAACTTCAAGTCGTAATTAATCATCGGTACGCCCGCATTGCGGGCGTCCAGGAGTAAATGATGCACAAACGACTCTGGTTACTGCTTCCTGTCGTGATCCTTAGCGGTTGCCGAATTGTGTCGCAGCAGGAGCTGGCCGACCTGAAAAATCCCCCGAATCCTAAGATGGCCAACATTGCACAGACCTGGCAGCAAAAACTGGTGCCGCAGGTCGAGCATGATGCGAAACCGGTCGCTGAGCTGCTGAATGCCTTGAAATCGACCAACGATTTTGACAGCGCCTGTAAAACCTATGGCTACCGTTCGCAGGAGGAGAACCCCTGCGTATTCAGTGTCAAGGTGAGTGGCGAAGTGACGGCAGTCAACACCACATCACGTAACGGCCGCATGACCGTGAAGGATGTCTCCGGTGACGATGTGACGGTGCAAATCGGCCCGATTTTCCCAGGCACGGTTCTGCGTGATGCCTACAAAGGGGCAAGCTATCAGGATTTCAACGATCAGGTGCTGTTCGGTGATTACAGCCGCGCGATAAACCAACAAGCGGCCACCATGATGAATAACTTCAAGCCGAAGGTGGGCGATAAAGTTCAGATATCTGGTGTGTTTAGCAGTTTTGATATCCCACAGCAGGTGCCGAATGTGACGCCCGCTGCCATCACCCGGCAGTAAGGAGCGGGCATGCAGAATCCTCAATCGGACGTGATTATCGAGACCCGCAATGTGTCACGCATTTATCCCGGCGTGACGGCACTCGATCAGGTGAATTACCGCGTCTATCGCAACAAAGTGAATGTGCTGATCGGTGAGAACGGTGCGGGCAAATCCACCATGATGAAGATGCTGGCGGGGGTCGAAACACCTTCCTCGGGCGACATTCTGTTGGATGGCGAAGTGGTCACACTGAACTCGACGCATCAGGCGGAAAAACACGGTATCAGCATTATTTTCCAGGAGCTGAACCTGTTCCCCAACATGAACGTGATGGACAACATCTTTATTGCCAATGAGTTTTTCCAGCGTGGCGTGATCAACGAGAAGTATCAGTACGCGCTGGCGAAATCCCTGCTGGAACGACTGGAGCTGGATGTCGATCCTTATGCGCCTTTAGGGGAACTGGGCATCGGCCATCAGCAACTGGTGGAGATCGCGCGGGCGCTGTCGAAGGACACGCGCGTGCTGATCATGGATGAACCCACCAGCGCACTGAGTCAGTCCGAAGTGAAAGTGTTGTTCAACGTCATTGACCAGCTCAAACGCCGCGGTGTCACCATCATTTACATTTCGCATCGGCTGGAAGAGTTGATGGAGATTGGTGACTACATCACCATTTTTCGTGACGGGCGCTTTATCAGCGAGCGCGATGTGCGTGACGCATCGGTGCCCTGGATCATTGAACAAATGGTGGGCGACAAGAAAAAGCACTTTGATTACCAACCGGCCCCGCAGGGTGAAACCGTATTGAACGTCAACGGCCTGACCGCGCTGCACCAGAACGGCGGCTACAAGCTGAATGATGTGTCGTTTTCACTGCGCAAAGGGGAGGTGATCGGGATTTATGGCTTGTTGGGGGCGGGACGCACTGAGCTGTTTAAAGGGCTGATTGGCATGATGCATTGCCAGTCTGGCAGCGTCAGCCTCAATGGTGCCACGCTGGACAAAAGTAATTTCCAGCAGCGGCTGAAAAAAGGCATCGCTTTAGTTCCCGAAGATCGACAGACCGAAGGCGTGGTGCAGCTGATGTCCATCACCGCCAACATGACCTTGAGCGACCTCAGCCTGCGCGGTTTTCGTCGCGCCTTGCGGCTGCTCAATCCACAAAAAGAGCAATCGCGGGTGGATGAAATGATTGGCCACCTCGCCATCAAGGTCAGCGACCCTGAACTGCCAATCACCTCCTTAAGCGGCGGCAACCAGCAGAAAGTGGTGTTGGGTAAGGCATTGATGACCGGTCCGCAGGTGGTGTTGCTGGACGAGCCAACGCGCGGCATTGATGTCGGCGCGAAAACCGATGTTTACCACTTGATTGGCAACCTCGCACAGCAGGGTCTGGCGGTGATGTTCTCCTCTTCTGAACTGGACGAGGTGATGGCACTGGCCGATCGCATTTTGGTGATGGCGGATGGCCGCATTACCGCCGATTTACCGCGCAGCGCGGCGACACGTGAAGCCCTGATTAGCGCCTCGACGCCGCATGATTGAGCCGCAGGAGAATAACCGATGAACCAGAAATACCTGCTTTATATGTACTTACTTAAGGCGCGTACCTTTATCGCCTTACTGATCGTGGTCGGCTTTTTCAGCTTTATGGTGCCGAATTTCCTGACCACCTCCAATTTGCTGATTATGACGCAGCACGTGGCCATCACCGGTTTACTGGCGATCGGGATGACGCTGGTGATCCTCACTGGCGGTATCGACCTCTCAGTGGGTGCCGTAGCGGGGATTTGCGGCATGGTCGCAGGGGCGTTACTCACCAATGGTGTGCCGCTGTGGGGTGGCAATACGCTGTTCTTTAATGTCCCGGAAGTGATTCTGGTGGTGGCGCTGTTCGGTATCGTGCTGGGCTTAATCAACGGCGCGGTGGTCACCCGTCTCGGTGTGGCGCCATTTATCTGCACGCTGGGCATGATGTACGTGGCGCGCGGTGCGGCACTGCTGTTTAACGATGGCAGCACCTACGCCAATCTGGTCGGTATGCCTGCACTGGGTAATACCGGTTTTGCTTTTCTCGGCTCTGGCAGTCTGTTAGGCATTTATATCCCCATCTGGCTGATGGTGGGCTTCTTACTGCTGGGCCTGTATCTGACACGAAAAACACCGCTGGGGCGTTACATCTATGCCACGGGTGGCAATGAATCCGCTGCTCGTCTGGCGGGTGTGCCAATCATCAAAGTGAAAGTCTTTGTGTACGCCTTCTCAGGCCTGTGTGCCGCGCTGGTGGGACTGATCGTTGCCTCGCAATTACAAACCGCACACCCGATGACCGGCAACATGTTTGAGATGGATGCCATCGGGGCAACGGTATTGGGCGGGACAGCGCTGGCGGGAGGCCGGGGTCGTGTATCAGGCTCGATCATCGGTGCCTTTGTCATCGTCTTCCTCGCGGATGGCATGGTGATGATGGGCGTCAGTGATTTCTGGCAAATGGTGATTAAAGGGCTGGTGATTGTCACCGCCGTGGTTATCGATCAGTTCCAGCAAAAATTACAAAGTAAGGTGGTGCTGCTGCGCAGACATGAAAAAAAGCAGCAATCGGCCGCCCTGCCTGAAGCAACGCATGGATAACAGGAGGCAATATGACACGCGATTTTAGTGGAAAGACAGTGGTGATAACCGGCGCATGCCGTGGCATAGGGGCCGGCATCGCCGCCCGATTTGCGCGCGATGGGGCAAAACTGGTGATGGTGTCAAACTCAGAGCGGGTCTTCACCACGGCAAAAGAGATTGAAGAAAAGTTTGGCAGTGAAATCTTACCGCTACAGGTGGATGTCACCGATGAGGCCGACGTGCAGCGCTTGTATCAGCAGGCCGCCGAGCGTTTTGGCACCATCGATGTCTCAATCCAGAATGCCGGGGTGATTACCATTGATCGCTTTGACGCCATGCCGAAAAGCGACTTTGAAAAGATTCTGGCGGTCAATACCACGGGTGTCTGGCTGTGCTGTCGCGAAGCGGCCAAGTACATGGTGAAGCAGGGCAGCGGCAGTTTAATCAACACCTCGTCAGGGCAGGGAAGGCAGGGATTCATCTACACGCCGCACTACGCTGCCAGCAAAATGGGGGTGATTGGTATCACCCAGAGCCTGGCGCTGGAGTTAGCGCCCTGGCATATCACCGTCAACGCCTTCTGCCCCGGCATTATTGAAAGCGAGATGTGGGATTACAACGACCGCGTGTGGGGGGAAATCCTCAGCAGTGACAAAAAGCAGTACGGTAAAGGAGAGTTGATGGCCGAGTGGGTGGAAAATATTCCGCTGAAGCGCGCCGGACAACCCGAAGATGTGGCCGGACTGGTGGCTTTCCTCGCCTCTGACGATGCACGCTATATCACCGGGCAGACCATTAACGTGGATGGCGGTCTGATATTTTCGTGAGTCAGATCAGTTGTGAGAAGCAAGTGTTGTTCCAGGCTTAAAAATTGCGCCTTTTTATCAAAGCGCAATGAAGCTGATGAGCAAGCAGGTGTCGCACCGGGGCAGGCATCCGCAGCGCTGAGCTGAGCGAGTCTGCCAGGAGAGCCCGCAGGAAGCGGGCGAAAGGTGGCGCTGGAACAGGGATGTTCCATCGGCACCGGTCCGTGAGGCAGACGAGTGAAGTGAAGGCACCGCGTTAGCGGCGCGAGGACCGCCAGCCCCGGTGCGACACCTGCTTGCGTTACCACCCTTTTTATCATCCCTAACTTTCTTACCTCAACATATCAGTATGTAAAATATCCGAATTACCCCGGGGTTTTCGGCATCAACGGCAGAATGTGCTAGGGTATTCCAGTAGGAATTTGTGATCTACCTCTAATTCTTAACTGGATAAAAGCCTGTTTTTGTTATGTTACCTGTTTTGTTTACCTTCAAATCTCTGCGCATCCTGCCCGCTGTTACGGGCTTAATCTTGTCGGCGCCAGCTCTGGCTCTGGTGACGGATACACATGTCACAGAAACGCCCTTCAGCGATCCAACACGCTTTCAAAAAATGGCGGATGCGCTGCCTGCGCTGGGCTACGAGGATCAGAATGCCGCGTTCAGTAAACAGTTGGCAACCATCGCAAAAAGCATTGGTGAGGCAAGCCAGGACAGCAGCAATGACAGTACTTTTGGCCATCAGGCGGGAATTTGGGCCTTCAACCATTTTCGTGATGAAGTGGGGGATCGTGTTGTCGATGAAGGGCAGTCGCTGCTGTCACCCTATGGTAAAGCGCAGATCGACTTCAACGTCGATATGGACGGCAACTTCACCGGTAGCGGAGCGTCCCTGCTGACGCCGTGGGCCGATCGTTACCAATATCTCACCTTCAGTGAAGTGGGTTTCCATCAAACCGATGACGGGCTGGTGGGCAATCTGGGACTGGGACAGCGCTGGACGGCAGGAAAATGGCTACTGGGCTACAACGGCTTCGTCGACCGGATGTTCAACAGCGGGTTGCAGCGGGCATCACTGGGAACAGAAGCCTGGAGCGATTACCTACGCTTCTCCGCTAACTACTACACCCCACTTTCAGGCTGGCAAAACCGCGATCCTTTTCAACAGCAGCGGCTGGCGCGCGGTTACGATGTCACGACGCAAGGTTACTTACCGTTTTATCGCCAGCTAGGCATGTCGGTGAGTTGGGAGCAGTATCTCGGCAACGACGTGGATTTATTTAATACCGGTAACAGCTACCATAATCCGTCGGCATTGACCTTTGGTGTCTCCTACACGCCGGTGCCACTGGTCACCTTCTCTGCCAGCCATAAAACCAGCAATGAAGGTGAGAGCCAGGATCAACTTGGCCTGCATCTCAACTATCGCTTTGGCGTGCCGCTCAGCCAGCAACTCAGTGCCGATAACGTGGCCGAGGCGCGATCGCTGCGCGGCAGTCGGTACGATATGGTCACCCGCAACAGCACGCCGGTGATGGAGTATCGCCAGCGTAAAACCCTATCGGTGTTCCTCGCCACGCCGCCGTGGCAGCTTAACGGCGGGGAGAGCCTGCCGCTGAAGCTACAAATCCGCAATGCCAACCCGATTACTAGAGTGGTCTGGCAGGGTGATACGCAGGCACTTAGCCTGACGCCGGGCAGCAACCCTAACGATCCGCAGGGCTGGAGCATCATCATGCCCGCATGGGACGCCACCTCAGGTGCCAGCAACCGCTATCGTCTCTCGGTGACATTAGAAGACAGTAAAGGCAGCCGCGTAACGTCAAACTGGATCACGCTGCAGCTTCAGGAGCCCTTCTCGATTGACTCAGGAGAGGACAACCGCTTCAACGTCATGGCGCCATAAATAAGAAAAGGGCAGCTTGCGCTGCCCTTGGCTCATACCCAGCCGACACTAGCCGGTATGCAATGAGGGACGTTCAATTAGAACTGATACACCAGACCCACAGCAGTGATGTCATCGGTGTTCAGACCCAGCGGGTTGTTATCTTTCAACAGGGTGATGCGGTATTCAGCATACGCAGACATGTTTTTGTTGAAGTAGTAAGTTGCACCCACTGAGGCGTATTTGATGATGTCAGCATCACCAATGCCTTCAATGTCTTTACCTTTCGATGAAACGTAAGCCACAGATGGACGCAGACCGTTAAGGAACTGATACTGTGCAACCGCTTCAAAGTTAACGGCCTTGTTAGCAAAACCACCGGTGATTGGTGTGGCGTTATAGGTTTGGCCGTAGATGGTTGCCAGGTAAATCTGGTTTGCATCATATTTCAGGCCGGTTGCCCAATGCTGAGCTTTATCACCGTCACCGCGTGCAGCTTGGTTCTGCGTGGTGGTACGGTCCAGGCTAGCGTACGCGCCAACCAGGCTCAGGCCGAAATCGAAGTCATAAGAGGTAGACAAGGCAAAGCCATCGCCATTCGAACGACGTACCGCGATAGTTGAATCGGTGCGGTCATTTTTACCTTCATACTGCGCCGCAAAGTTCCAGCCTTTCACCAGACCGAAGAAATCTTTGTTGCGCCAGGTCAGCACGCCCGTTGAACGGCCAGACAGGAAGGCATCGGTGTAACCCGAGTCACCGCCGAAGTACGGCAGCATATCGGTGTAACCCAATACGTCGTAAACCAGACCGTAGTTACGACCGTAGTCGATTGAACCGAACTGAGCGATTTTCAGACCCGCAAAACCCAGACGGGTTTTGTTACCGGTGTTGGCATCGCTGCCTTCAGAGTTGCTCAGGCTGTACTGGTATTGCCACTGACCATAACCGGTCAGTTGGTCATTAATTTTGGTTTCGCCTTTAAAGCCAATACGGGTGTAAGACGCGACTTCGCCATTTTGGCTGTCGTTGTCAGAGAACAAATGCGAAACGTTAATTTTGCCGGTCAGATCCAGCTTGTTGCCATCTTTGTTATAGATTTCGGCGGCGTGAGCCGAAGAAAGTCCCAGCAGTAAAGGCATCACTGCTGCCAGTAAAGAGCGCTTCATCATTTATTATTTACCCTGTGATATTTTTTAATTGTATCCCCGCTTTCGGGGTGAAAAGAAAATGACACAAAAAGTTCAAGATCAAAAGTGCAATATATGTAACTAAATATTACTGATTGGCTTTTTGTGTGATTTTTAATCTTAACTTCCAATATGTGGGATTTTACATTGGATAAACTTATCCCATTTACGGGCGTTTAGTGGGTGGATTAAATAATCAACATACTGATAATAAAGAATTTAAATTAACTTATAGAAAGGTCAGTAAAATTTTAATTTTGTGAGTTAAATAGCACAAGCCTATGCGTTATTGTTCAATAACAAATATCCAGAACCCCCTAATGATTAGCAGGGTAATTATCAAGTTCACCACTTTGTATCTGTTTATTTCTGCTTTGATAATAACCTTAGTCACTAAATGTCATTTAGGATTCGTTTAATTAACTCTGATTAAAAAACATTCTATTGGCCTCGGGTAATTGTTAATAAAGTTCACAATTAAGTGGCTTTAACAGCGATCGGCCTTTGCACAATTCCTGCACTTCAGCGCACCATCGGTGCACAATGCGCCCTAAAAAGGGGCGCTGCGCGCGTCATTTTGGCGAAATATTTCATGTTCGATCACAAAAGCATGATTTCATTTTGTGAATGCATAAATCCGCTAAAGAAATTACTGCACATCAATCCCCATCAGACGAATATTCACTTTTTATGCACTTATAGTGAATAGTGGCACTGATTAACTCATTGATATTACGTCACTCAAAGCCATTTATGCATTTTTTCTGCTAGCTGGCACGCTTACTGCACTCTACAGTAGAGCTGCAATACAACAGCTTTTAACAATTTTAAAACAAAAGCTTCACCTGAAGTGAAGCAGGAGAAATGGCTATGTCACTGCAAGTTTCGCGTCACGATTTTGATCAATGGATGATGCCGGTTTATGCCCCTGCGGCTTTTGTACCGGTGCGTGCTGAAGGTTCAACCCTTTGGGATCAACAGGGAAAGGATTACATCGACTTTGCAGGTGGCATCGCGGTCAATGCCTTAGGACATGCGCATCCTGCTTTGCAACAGGCTCTGACAGAGCAAGCGAGCAAACTGTGGCACACCGGTAATGGTTACACCAATGAACCTATCTTGCGTCTGGCTAAGCAGTTAATAGATGCCACCTTTGCTGACCGCGTGTTCTTCTGTAACTCCGGTGCTGAAGCCAACGAAGCGGCACTTAAGCTGGCGCGTAAAGTGGCGCACGACCGATTTGGTGCGGAAAAAAATGGCATCGTGGCTTTCAATAACGCCTTCCATGGCCGCACGCTGTTCACGGTGACGGCCGGCGGTCAGCCCGCTTACTCGCGCGACTTCGCGCCGCTACCTCCCGCAATTCAGCATGCCAACTTCAATGACCTTGCCTCTGCTGCCGCTCTGATCAATGACCAGACCTGCGCCGTTATTGTTGAACCGATTCAAGGTGAAGGTGGGGTGCTACCTGCCGATCCGGCTTTCCTGCGTGGTTTACGCGAGTTGTGTGACAAACATCAGGCCACGCTGATTTTCGATGAAGTGCAAAGCGGTGTGGGCCGTACCGGTTCACTTTACGCCTACATGCACTATGGCGTGACGCCAGACGTCCTGACCACGGCGAAGGCGCTGGGCGGCGGCTTCCCGATTGGTGCCATGCTGACGCGTGAAGATCTGGCGCTGGTGATGGGTGTGGGCACACACGGTACCACTTATGGCGGTAACCCATTGGCGGGTGCCGTGGCGGGCAAAGTGATGGAGCTAATCAATCAGCCCGATTTTATGGCCGGTGTTTCTGAACGCCACCAGTGGTTTGTCGCAGCGTTGCAGGAGCTGAATCAACGCCTGCCAATCTTTAAAGAGATCCGTGGGCTGGGTCTGCTGATTGGTGCAGTGCTGAATGAAGATTTTGCTGGTAAGGCCAAGCAATTTAACCTCGCGGCTGCTGAAGAGGGCGTAATGGTGCTGATTGCCGGTGCTAACGTGGTGCGATTCGCGCCCGCGCTCAACATCAGTGAAGCTGAAGTAAAAGAAGGGCTGGCTCGTTTTGAACGTGCCTGCGCTCGCGTGCTATCAGGAGCCGCATCATGATGGTGATTCGCCCCGTTGAACGTGACGACTTAGCGCAGTTGCTGTCGCTGGCGGGCAAAACCGGGGGCGGTTTAACCTCGCTGCCTGCCGATAGTGAAACACTGAAAGCGCGTATTGAGCGGTCACTGCAGACCTGGCAGGGCACGTTATCCCGTGCTGAGCAGGGCTATGTGTTTGTGTTGGCCGATAGCGAAGATAACCGCGCCGTAGGCATCTGTGCCATTGAGGTAGCGGTAGGTTTGCAGGATCCCTGGTACAACTTCCGCGTTGGCACCCAGGTGCACGCCTCCAAAGAGTTAAATGTGTATGCCAGTTTGCCCACTCTGTCGCTGAGTAACGATCACACCGGCAGCAGTGAACTCTGTACGCTGTTTCTCGATCCTGACTATCGCGACGGGAAGAATGGTCATCTGTTATCAAAATCGCGCTTCCTGTTTATGGCGAATTTCCGTGATCGCTTTATGAAACATGTGGTGGCAGAGATGCGCGGCGTCAGTGACGACAACGGTCATTCACCGTTCTGGGACAGCGTCGGCAGCCGCTTCTTCTCGATGGAGTTTAGCGAGGCCGATTTCCTCAGCGGCACCGGGCAAAAAGCCTTTATTGCCGAGCTGATGCCTAAGCATCCTTTGTATATCCATTACCTGACTGAAGCGGCACAAAAGGTCATTGGCGAAGTGCATCCAAAAACTGCACCGGCACGCGCCGTTCTGGAAGCCGAAGGGTTTCGCTACCTCAACTATGTCGACATTTTTGACGGTGGCCCAACGCTGGAGTGCGAGATCGATCGCATCCGCGCCATTCGTAAAAGCCAAATGCTCCACGCGGAAGCGGGTGAAGCCGATGAAAACTGGCCGCTGTGCCTGGTGGCGAATAGCGATTACCAACATTTCCGTGTCGCGTTACTGCCGGTGGATATTGCATCGGGCAAGGTACGCATAAATGAAGCACAGCGCACCGCGTTGCGCTGTGAATTTGGCGATGCACTGCGTGTCGTTACGCTGTGCCGCGAGGAGAAAAAAGCATGACGCACTTTATTAATGGTCAGTGGGTGACGGGCGGCGCGGAGAGCTTTAGCAAACAGAACCCGGTCAGTGGTGAGACTCTCTGGCAGGGTAAAGCCGCGAGCGGTGCGCAGGTTGCTGCGGCCTGTGAAGCGGCACGTGCAGCGTTTCCGGCATGGGCACGGAAACCGGTCGCAGAACGTCAGGCGTTAGTGGAGGCTTTTGCCAAATTACTCGACAGCCATAAAACCGCCTTGGCAGAAACCATCGCCCGCGAAACCGGCAAACCGCGCTGGGAAACGCTGACTGAAGTGCAGGCAATGATCAATAAGATTGCCATCTCAGTCAAAGCCTACCACACGCGTACCGGTGAGCAGGCCGAAGGTGAGAGTTCGTTGCGCCATCGTCCGCACGGCGTGCTGGCTGTGTTTGGGCCGTACAATTTCCCGGGGCATCTGCCAAACGGCCATATTGTGCCTGCGTTACTGGCAGGGAACTGCGTGGTGTTTAAACCCAGTGAGTTGACGCCAATGACCGCCGAAAAAACCGTGGCGCTGTGGGAGCAGGCAGGTTTACCCGCAGGTGTGATAGCGCTAGTGCAGGGCGGTCGTGAAACGGGGCAGGCGCTGGCCCATGAGCCGCAAATCGATGGTTTGCTGTTTACCGGCAGCGCGGCCACCGGTTATCACCTGCATCGCCAGTTTGCCGGACAGCCGGAGAAGATGCTGGCGCTGGAGATGGGCGGCAATAATGCTTTGATTGTGGAGGACCCTGCCGATCTGGATGGTGCGGTACATATCGCTATTCAGTCTGCCTTTATCACTGCCGGGCAGCGTTGCACCTGCGCACGTCGTTTGCTGGTGAAAAGAGGTGCGGCAGGCGATGCCTTCCTGCAACGTTTGGTTGAAGTCACGGCGCGTTTGCAGCCTGGCGCATGGAACGCGGAGCCGCAACCCTTTATGGGCAGCGTGATTTCACCTACGGCTGCTGGTCACATTTTTGCTGCCTGGCAACAACTGATCGCTTCCGGCGGTAAAGTGCTGCTGGGCATGCACTGGCCTGACCGTGACAGCGCTATTCTCACACCGGGTATCATCGAGATGACTGGTGTGGCCAATCTGCCGGATGAAGAGGTGTTTGGGCCGCTGTTACAGGTCATCCGCTATGACGAGTATGAACAAGCCATTCAAATGGCAAACAACACGCGTTACGGACTGTCATGTGGGCTTATCTCTCCACAGCGTGCGCAGTTTGACCAGCTGTTGCTGGAAGCGCGTGCCGGGATTGTGAACTGGAACAAACCGCTGACGGGTGCCGCCAGTACCGCACCGTTTGGCGGCATAGGCGCTTCCGGCAACCATCGTGCCAGCGCCTGGTATGCAGCCGACTATTGTGCGTGGCCGATGGCTTCGCTGGAAAGCCCAAGTCTGGCGCTGCCAGGCAGCCTGTCACCGGGCCTCGATTTCTCCGCTGAGGAGTCTTTGTCATGAAGGCGTTTGAAGCCAATTTCGATGGGTTGGTCGGCCTGACGCACCATTACGCGGGATTGTCGTTTGGTAACGAAGCTTCGACGCGCAACCAGTTGCAGCCCTCTAATCCGCGTCTGGCGGCAAAGCAAGGACTGCTGAAAATGAAAGCGTTGGCTGATTTGGGCTTTGTGCAAGGGGTGATCCCGCCGCATGAGCGGCCCAATCTTCCTTTACTGCGCCAACTGGGTTTTAGCGGCACGGATGAGCAGGTATTGGCCAAAGCGGCACAGCAGGCGCCGCAGCTATTGTCTGCGGTGAGTTCGGCCTCCGCCATGTGGGTGGCGAACGCGGCAACGGTATCTCCTTCGGCAGACAGTGCCGATGGTCTTGTGCATTTCACCGTCGCTAATCTGAACAATAAGTTTCATCGCGCAATTGAAGCGCCGGAAACGGCCGATCTTTTGCGGGCCATTTTCCGCGATCCACAGCATTTCAGTGTGCATGACGCGTTGCCGCAAGTCGCGATGTTCGGCGATGAAGGAGCAGCGAACCATAACCGCTTTGGTGCCGAGTATGGTGATGCGGGCGTACAGCTGTTTATTTATGGCCGTGACGGGCAGCAGCAGGGTAATGTTCCTGCACGCTATCCGGCGCGTCAGACACGTGAGGCCAGTGAAGCGGTGGCGCGGCTGCATCAGCTTGACGGCAGCCGCACTGTGTTTGCGCAGCAGAATCCTGAGGTGATCGATCAGGGCGTCTTTCATAATGATGTGATCGCGGTGAGCAACCAGCAGGTGCTGTTCTGCCATCAGGAAGCCTTTGTCGATCAACCGCAGCTACTGCAACAACTGGCGGAAGCTGTGCCCGGTTTCCAGCCGATTGTGGTGCCGAGCAGTCAAGTTTCTGTCGCCGATGCGGTCAATACCTATCTGTTTAACAGCCAACTGTTGCGCCATCCGGACGGCGGTATGCTGTTGGTGCTGCCAGAGGAGTCGCGCCAGCACCCGGGCGTGTGGCGCTATCTGACGGAGCTGGTGGCAAGCGGTGGGCCGATTCGCGAGCTGAAAGTCTTTGACCTGCGTGAAAGCATGTACAACGGCGGCGGTCCGGCCTGTCTGCGTCTGCGTGTGGTGCTGACCGAAGCAGAACGGCAGGCGCTGAATCCGGCGGTGATGATGAATGACCGACTGTTCGCGACGCTGAATCAGTGGGTAGATCGACATTACCGTGACCGTTTAACCCAGGCTGATTTGGCCGATCCCCAATTGCTGCGTGAAGGACGTACCGCGCTGGATGAGCTGACTCAGCTGCTAGACTTAGGCAGTGTCTACGCATTTCAGCGTTAACACTGGGGGCGGGCGACAGGCCCGCCTCTGAGTGAGAAAGGAGAAATCATGCAGGACTTTTTACAGCAAACCTTGTCCGGTCAGCCACCTCGCCAGCGAGAAGGCCGTAATGACCATTTGAGCTGGCAGTGGCTCGACGAAGGCATCTTATCGCTGACCCCGCATCATGCGACTCATCAAGCGCTGGTACTGTCTGCCGGTATTCACGGCAACGAAACCGCGCCAGTCGAAATTCTTAATCTGTTGCTGACGCCGCTACTGCAGGGAGAAAAGCCGCTGGCAGTGCGTCTGCTGGTAATTTTAGGTAATCCCGCGGCGTTACGCAGTGGCAAGCGTTATCAGCAGTACGATATGAACCGGCTGTTTGGTGGACGCTGGCAGAAGGTGTCGGAACTGCCGGAAGCGCAGCGTGCGCTGCGGTTGGAGCAAGCACTGGAGAACTTCTGGCGCACTTGCCGCGATCATGAGGTGCGCTGGCATCTGGATCTGCATACGGCGATCCGCGGCTCTTATCATGCGCGCTTCGGCGTGATGCCGCTAAATCTCCAGCCATGGCCAGAAGCGTTCCTGCATTGGCTGGCGGCGGCAGAGCTGGAAGCGCTGGTGTTCCATCGCTCCCCTGGCGGAACCTTCACGCATTACAGCTGTGAACATCATGATGCAGCGAGCAGCACGCTGGAGCTGGGTAAAGCCTTACCCTTTGGTGAGAATGACCTTAATCAGTTTAGCGCGGTGCAGCGTGCCTTAGCGGCGCTGCTGTACGGTGAGAAACTGCCTGAGGTGCATGAAACACCGCGCCGTTATCGCGTGACGCAGCAAATCACCCGTCATGGAGACGATTTTGTGTTGCACATGGGGTCGGAAACCCTGAACTTTACTGCCTTCCCGCAGGGGACTTTGCTGGCAGAAGAGGGTGAGACACGCTATTACGTGCAGCAAGCGCGAGAGTATGTATTATTTCCCAATCCTAAGGTGGCGGCGGGATTGCGTGCGGGATTGATGCTGGTCGAAGAGAACGAACAGACGCAGGCGCTGTAAAAACTCCGATCATGTAGCTAGCGCCACCAGCGTCAAACCGTAGCGGCGCACTTTTTGCTGGGGTTGTTGTGAATCTGGTGCATGGCCCCATAAAGGCCAGCCCGATCGCAAAGAAATCTCGCATCCATGCAGATCGGCCGCCGCATCCCAGCGGCGGACGCTTTGCTCTTCGGGCTGGCCTTTACGGGACCTTAAGCATGATCGCTGCTGTTGTCCGTGATGGTCAATATTCTTTCCATGCGCTACTACGGTCGGGCGTCAGGGGCGGGCCTGAAGGTCGCGTCCGACAATATCTTGCATCCTTTAACAGACCGATATTTTCCTTCCTCAAATCCGACAATACCGTTACACTCCTCCTTAATTCCTGCGCATTTCTTCTTGATTGTCATACTCTTTTGCAATTCCTCACGCATTTCTTCTCTTTCTCTCCATGATTGCCTGATCTTTGTCTTTTATGCTTTCAGGGCTTTACTCAGCCTCTGAGTAGTTGACGTTTGGCGTCGTATGCTTGTTTCCGAAGACGCGACACACCTTGTCGTCATGAAACTGAATAGTAAGGACAATATTATGCGTAAACTCACTTCCCTGTTCCTGGCTACTACAATGGCTCTTGGTGCTGCCAACATCGTCCACGCTGCTGCGGACAACCTCACACCACCGCCAGCGGGTAGCGAAAAACCGATGCACAAGCCGCCGATGCGCCATCACGGCATGGAGATGATGTTTAAAGGCCTTAATCTGACTGACGCGCAGAAAGCCCAGATCAAAACCATCATGCGTGACAGCCATAAAGATATGAAACGTCCGTCGCTGGAAGAGCGCCGTGCGAACCACAGCATCATTGCTTCCGATACCTTCGATAAAGCGAAAGCAGAAGCGCAGGCCGAGAAAATGACTGCCAACGCGAAAGATCGTGCGCTGAAGATGATGGAAACTCAGAACAAGATTTACAACGTGCTGACACCAGAGCAGAAAAAACAGTACAACGCTAATTTTGAGAAACGTCTGACAGAGAAAGGCCCGCATGACGGTAAAATGCCGCCACCGCCGGCTGATGGTGAATAAGCCGTTTAGCTAATCGGTTTGAGACCGCCGACGTTGTCCACTGCATCTGATGCTTTGGGCAGCGTCGGCGGTTTTGTTTCTAAAGCTCAATCAGCGGGAAGACGCCAGAGAGTAGGGGGCGGCAGAGAATTTTGTAGCCGTCATGATCGAAGCCATGCCGCGCGCGCTGTAGTTGACGCGCTTCAGCCTCTGTTGTGACTGAACCCAGCCAGAACCAATGATCAATGACGTGGATTTGCGTCATCTCTGTACCGACTTCCACCATGCCAACGGGACCCTGCCACGGCCAACACACCACGCGCATCTGCTCTAGCGCCGCATGCAAACGTTGCTGATGCTCCTCAACCGATTCGTTGCCACAACAGGCTCCGGCACAGCGCTTTAGTGCGGCGCGGAAACAGCCTCGTCCTGGACTCAAGCGCTCTAATCCTAATAACCCATGGCACAACCGCTGTTCATCGGCGATGGATTTAAGCTTTTCCAGGGCGGCAAAACGACTGCGGAACAGACCGTAAAGATTGGGTGAGCAGGAGAAATCGAGATCTTTTGCGTAAACCACCTGCGGCGCGCCAGCGTCAAGTTGCAGTGAACAGAGCTGACGATTCTTACGCAGGCGTTTATTGAACAGCGGCTGCTGCGTTTTGATCATTTGCGCTTCAAGCAATTGCGCCCCCAAATCGCCGGCGGTGGGGATCCAAGTGACGCGTCGCGCCTGGCGCAACATGCTGGCTTCATCGGGCGTACGAAAATGCGCCATCACGCGACTGCGTAAGTTGACGCTTTTACCGATATACAAAGGTAAGTTTTCGCTGTCACCGTGAAAGGTGTACACCCCAGGCTGATTGGGTAATCCTTCCAGCCATTGGCGAAGATGTTCGGGATATTGATAAATGGCCGCCGCATCAAAATCGAGGCGGTGGCTGGCAGCACGTCTGACCAAAGCTCACTCCGATTACTGGTTGTTCGTCCAGTATATCAGGCAGGTGCTTATTTCGCCAACGCGTGGCTGAAGAGGGCGTTTCCCGCCGGTATTGCGGGAAACGCTAAGAGATTACTTCTTCCAGAAATCGTCAAACACAGTGATCGGTGGGCGACGTTTGTGTTCGGTTTTCAGATACCAGCCTTCGATGGTTTTCGCAGCGGCGGCATCAATGGTTTTACCTTCCAGATAGGCATCAATCTGCTGGTAAGTGACGCCAAGCGCGACTTCATCCTGCAAGCCAGGACGATCATCTTCCAGGTCAGCCGTTGGGTGCTTCAGGTAAAGATGTTCCGGGCAGCCCAGGGTTTTCAGCAATTGTTTGCCCTGACCTTTGTGCAGACGGAAGATTGGGTTAATGTCACTGCCGCCATCGCCGTATTTGGTGAAGAAACCAGTAATGGCTTCTGCCGCGTGGTCGGTGCCAACGACAACCCCTTTGGTCATCCCGGCGATGCTGTACTGCGCTTTCATACGCTCGCGGGCTTTCTCGTTACCGCGTACAAAATCAGAGACCACGATGCCCGCTTCTTTCAGCGCACGTTCACTGGCCAGAATCGCCTCTTTGATATTCACCACCAGCGTGCGGTCTGGCTGGATAAATGCCAGCGCATCCTGACAATCCTGTTCATCAGCCTGCACACCGTATGGCAGGCGCACCGCAATAAAGGTGTAATCGTTGTCACCGGTTTCTTCACGCAGCTCGCGAATGGCGGTTTGTGACAAGATGCCGGTGAGCGTAGAGTCCTGGCCGCCGCTGATACCCAGCACCAGGGTTTTTAAAAAGGGATTGGCTTTCAGGTAGGACTTCAGAAAATCAACGCTGACGCGGATTTCCTGCTGTGCATCGATAACGGGTTTTACACCCAGGGCTCCAATGATTTCCTGCTGCAGTGACATGAACCTCTCCTCAAGTCTGTAGCCTGACGGCACAATGCGAATCATTTGTTAAAGCTAACCCCTCTGCTGGCAAACAACAAGCCGCGAGGCTTGCTGTCGCACTTATTTGCAGGATTTTCAGGCGCTTTTAGGCTTTTTCGCCAATACGATGAACATTAAAATTGCCAGCATGAAGCAGCCAAAAATGGTGCCCGTCATGCTGACTACCGAGGTGCCTCCCAGTCCGGTGACGGGCACGCTGATGGCGCCCAGTGTAAACATGGTGACACCAATAACCGCTGAGGCACTGCCTGCGCGATGTCCCTGACTCTGCATCGCCAGTGATGACGCCGTGGTGGCAATCACACCGTTACTGGCGATGGTAAAGAACAACGCAACCAAAATCACCGGCAGCGCAGCGTGTGTCAGACCTGCCAGCAACAGGCAGCTTGACGCGACGAATGCCAGTGTTAACCCACCTTTCAGCACCCGATATTCACCCCATAGCGGACACAACCGGGCGCTGGTTTGTGATGCAATAATCAGACCGATGCCGTTAGCGGCGAAGCAGAAGCTGAACGCCTGCGGTGATAGACCATAGATTTGCTGCAGCACAAACGGCGATGCGCCGATGTAGGCAAACATCCCTGACATCATGAAACCTTGCGTCAGGCAGAAGCCCATAAAGGGACGATGGGTGACAACCTGACCCAGTGCGGCCCATGCGGAAAAGATCGAACCCTGGCTACGACGTTCAGCAGGCAAGGTTTCGTGTAGCTTCCAGCGCGCGAGGAAAATCAGTAACACCGCAATACAGCCCAACACCACGAAAATGCCGCGCCAGTTCAGCACCGTCATCAGCACGCCACCAAGCACCGGTGCACCAATCGGTGCCAGGCCGTTAACTAACATCAACAGCGCGAAGAAACGCGTTAATTCATGGCCGCTGTACATATCGCGCGCGATTGCACGGGACAGAACTGCGCCGCCCGCGCCCGCTAAGCCTTCAAACAGGCGAGCAACCAGCAGTGAATGAATGTCTTTTGCCAGTGCGCAGCCAATGGAGGCAATAAACAGCAGCACCAACGACAACAGCAACGGTTTAATACGACCGAATTTGTCGCTCATGGGACCAAACAGCAGTTGGCCTGCGCCCAGACCCAGCAGACCGGCGGTTAAACTCAGCTGTGCGGTGGCGGTTTCGGTGTGCAGATCGCGCGCCAGTTCTGGTAGTGCGGGTAAATACAGGTCGATACATAACGGCCCGAGTGCCGCCAGCAAGCCGAGCGTAATGGCGTAAACCAGCCGATTAGAGTGTGCAGGTGTCATTGATCCTCTGTTTTCTTTCTGTCTTAAGATTTTTTTGCCGGAGGATTATACGAAGCGGGAGGCCGCAACACAGCAACTTTACGAAAAACTAACGCTTCAGAATGGGCTGAAAGCGAAGCCAGTGATTTGATAAATCTGGATTTATGTTCCAGGATTAGTGTGACATGGACAAAGTATGAGGAATATAAAGATGAATAAAGTGCTGGGATGTATCGCTACCGCGTTAACGCTGGTAGCCCTGTCTGGTTGTACGACTTATGACAAAGCCGAAAGCTATGTGACTAAGCCGGTGGTGAAGGATGTGAAAAAAGGCATGACCCGCGACCAGGTTCGCCAGATTGCTGGACCGCCGTCGACTGAAATTACCATGGTGCATGCCCGTGGTACTTGCCAGACTTATGTTATCGGTGAGCGTGATGGTAAACAACAAACCTACTTCGTGAGTTATAACGATGTGGGTCGCGTAATGAATTACGGTTTCCAGAGCTGCAAAGATTACGATACTGACCCGCAAGCCGCACAGTAAGCGTGACAGATTAACGAAGCGGCCCGTCTTAGACGGGCCGTTTTTCGTTGGGCTTAGAGTCCGTATGGACGCGGCACCTCGACATAATTACCACCGACTTCTCGCTGATAATAGTGGCCTTCCTGCACATAGTAGCGTTTACCGTTGAAATCCAGCACCCGCATACCGCCTTCTGGTGGCGCTTCAGGCGCTTGCACCACGACATAGGTGTCACCCTGACGCTGGTAGTAGTTGCCATTCAGCATGTAATAGGTCAGGCCGCCGATCAGCACTGCAGTTGCTGCTTCAGGTAAGAAGCGCAGCGGGCCGGGGCCACCCCAACGTGGACCGCCACCCCAATGTGGACCCGGACCCGGTCCCCATCCGTAAGGGTGGGCAAAACTCATGGCTGGTGTTAATAAGGTTAACGCCAGCACCGAGGCGATAACGTTTTTCATCGGTGATTCTCCTGCTATGACTGATAGCAGAATTAGCCTTTGCACGCTAAAACTCAAGTGAAAAATGGCTGATTTTTCGTCTGTTTACCATGCTTAACACTTTCCTGACGCGGGCACCACGATTAGGCTGAATTGCGGAGCTGAAGCCAAAAAAAACGGCAGGCTTTGCGGCCTGCCGTTGTCTGGCTGGGGAAGATTAACGGTGCGCCAGTTCGGCGTGTTCGTCACTTTCCAGTACTTTTTTATCGGTCAAACCGAGCCAGCGGCTGGTCAAAGAACCGGCCGTCATCGAGCCATTGACGTTCAAGGCGGTACGGCCCATATCAATTAACGGTTCGATGGAGATCAACAGGGCGACTAACGTCACTGGCAGGCCCATCGCAGGCAAGACAATCAGTGCCGCGAAGGTGGCACCACCCCCCACGCCAGCCACACCGGCAGAGCTCAGAGTGACGATACCGACCAGGGTGGCAATCCACATCGGATCAAATGGGTTGATGCCCACGGTTGGCGCAACCATCACCGCCAACATGGTCGGATAGAGACCGGCACAACCGTTCTGACCGATAGTGGCACCAAACGAGGCAGAGAAGCTGGCAATCGATTCTGGCACACCCAGGCGGCGCGTCTGCGTCTCCACATTCAACGGAATGCTGGCCGCGCTGGAACGGCTGGTGAAGGCGAAGGTAATCACTGGCCACACTTTGCGGAAGAAACGCATTGGGTTAATGCCATTAACTGACAGCAGCAGGGCATGCACTCCGAACATGATGGCCAGACCGAGGTAAGAAGCCACCACAAAACCACCCAGTTTGATGATGTCTTGCAGATTGGAACCCGCTACCACTTTGGTCATTAACGCCAGCACACCGTAAGGGGTCAGCTTCATGATCAAACGCACCAGCTTCATCACCCAGGATTGCAGGGTATCGATAGCCACCAGTACACGCTCGCCTTTGGCTTTGTCATCCTTCAGCAACTGCAAAGCAGCCACACCAAGGAAGGCGGCAAAAATCACCACGCTGATGATTGACGTTGGGTTAGCCCCCGCCATGTCCGCAAACGGATTTTTCGGGATAAAGGAGAGCAGTAACTGCGGCGTGCTCAAATCAGCCACTTTGCCGACATAGTTACTTTGAATCGCGCTCAGACGCGCGGTTTCCTGGGCACCTTGCACCAGACCTTCCGCGCTCAGGCCAAACAGTCCGGTGACCAGCACGCCCACCAAGGCAGAGATGGCGGTGGTAAACAGCAGCACACCTATGGTCAGTACGCTGATTTTGCCCAGTGAAGAAGCATTATGCAGACGCGCAACGGCACTGAGGATAGAGGCAAACACCAACGGCATGACGATCATCTGCAGCAACTGCACATAGCCATTACCGACAATATTGAACCAGCTAATCGAGTCCTTCACGACCGGGCTGTTCTCACCATAAATGGTTTGCAGCGCCAAACCGAAAAACACGCCAAACACCAGACCGGTGAGTACGCGCTTCGACAAACTCCAGCTTTGGTTGCCAATGCGATTGAGAACAATCAGCAGCGCGACAAAGGCCACGATATTAAGAATGAGGGGAAAATCCATGCTCGACTCCAGAGATGAGCCGCGCAGCGTCATGAGCTGGCGCGGAAAATAGTCAATTCCCGTCAGGGAATGTCAGGAATGTTACCAGTTCATGAAAGTGCAGGCTTATATCCAAAAAGAATGGCTTATAACTTAATATCGCAATTTGTATGCTTATTGCTCTTTCTGTCCGTTAATTACCCGACCCACCCCATTTTGTAGCGTATTAAACAGTTGTTCTGGCCAGCCGTTAGCACCAAAAGAGGGCGTGCCGGGCGGGAACCACAGTGCATAACCCACCAATGCCAGGCACAACGCACGCTCCAGTTGATTGCCTTTCTGGCTATTAAGTAAAGGTAAGCGAAAGCGCCAGCGGCAGGGCCACAGCAGTGGGACGCCAGCGGGGGTAAGCATATCGGCGATGATATGGCTGAGATAACCCAGCGTCATGCCCTGCAACACATCTGCGGGTAAAAACCAGTCGACGGGAACATTAATCTGGAACAGCCACAAGCTGACCGCGACCGCCAGTAAGCTGTGCGTAAAGCCGCGATGCCCGAAGGCGCGCGCTATCGGATGGGATATCCATCTTAAACGCTGGCCCAGCACGGATTTAGGATGGTCAATATCGGGCAGCAGGCAAGTCAACAGCGCAGCAGGCACAAGATGCCACCAATCGGCGCTGGCCAATACCGGCGTCAACTCCGCGCGCTTGGCAAAAATCGCGCTGGCAATGGCAAAAATGATATGGCCTTCGGCCGTCATGATGAAACCTGGCTGCAAAAACTGTCGATGCATCCAGTATAGGGATTTATCCAGTAAATGAGAATGGTGACGCTGTAACGAAGCGTGAATATTTTTCACTTCCCCGCGTCATAATGACGCGGGAAAAGAACAGGTTAGCTTAGCGTGCTAACCATCCACCATCGACGGCCAACGTATATCCCTGAACATAGTCAGACGCGCTTGAGGCGAGAAACACGATCGGCCCCATCATGTCATCGGGGTTACCCCAACGGCCCGATGGAATACGTCCCAGGATCTCTTCATTACGCGATTCGTCGCTGCGCAGTTGCTCGGTGTTATTGGTTGCCATATAACCCGGTGCAATAGCGTTGACGTTGATGCCGTGTTTGGCCCACTCATTCGCCATCAGACGGGTTAAGCCCATCACTGCGCTTTTCGATGCGGTATAAGAAGGTACGCGAATACCGCCCTGGAATGACAACATCGAGGCGATGTTAATGATCTTGCCGCCGTTACCCTGCGCAATAAACTGTCGGGCAACGTGCTGTGACAGGAAAAACAGGCTTTTGCTGTTGATGTTCATCACATCATCCCAGTCTTGCTCACTGAAATTGAGCGCATCTTCGCGGCGAATAATACCGGCGTTGTTGACCAGGATATCGATGCGCCCGGCATGGGCAACGGCTTGCTCGACAATGTGCGGCACCACTGTCGGCTTGGTGAGATCGGCCTGAATGGACCAGAAGCGCCGCCCCAACGCTTCGACTTTGGCTTGGGTGTCAGCCGGACCTGCGCGGTTTACCCCAATGATATCGCAACCTGCTTGCGCCAGACCCAATGCCATACCTTGCCCTAAACCGGTATTACAGCCGGTCACCAACGCAACTTTGCCTTCGAGATTGAATGCGTTAAGGATCATTGTGCCTCCTGTTAGCGCAGCGCGCTGATGCTGACGTGGTCCATATCATCAAACACCTGATTTTCACCGACCATGCCCCAGATAAAGGTATAGCGCTGGGTGCCGACACCGGCGTGGATAGACCAACTGGGTGAGATAACAGCTTGCTCGTTATGCACCAGTAAATGGCGCGTCTCTTGTGGTTGTCCCATCATATGAAACACGGCGCTGTCATGTGGCATATCAAAATAGAAGTACACTTCCATGCGGCGTTCATGGGTATGGCAGGGCATGGTATTCCACAGGTTGCCATCATCAAGGCGGGTCAACCCCATGGTGAGCTGACAGGTGGGAAGGACGTCCGGCACGATGAATTTATTGATGGTGCGACGGTTCGAGGTGGCGGCATCGCCCAGCGTGGCTTTGACGGCGTCTTCCAGCGTAATTTTCTTGTCGGGATAGCGTGTATGCGCCGGTGCACTGTTGTAGTAAAACTTTGCAGGATGGCGGGCATCGCTGCTGCGGAAGATGACGCGCTTCGTCCCTTGTCCCACATACAGGGCTTCCTGATGGCCAATCTCCCAGGTTTTACCATCAACGTCGATTAAGCCTGGCCCGCCAATGTTGATCACCCCTAATTCTCGGCGCTCAAGAAAATAGCTGACGCCCAACTGCTTGCCGACTTCCTCACCGATAGTCACCGACTGCTGCACCGGCATCACGCCACCGATAATGATGCGGTCAATATGGCTATAGGTCAGCGTGTAGTTATCTGCCTCAAAGATCTTTTCGATCAAGAATTCGCGGCGCAGTCCCGCGGTATCGAGATTCTTTGCATGATCACTGTGGATGCTTTGACGAACGTCCATCTCAGGCCTCTCAATGTAAAAGGAAGTGTCCCGAATCGGGTCTTTGGGCATCTTAGGCAGGATGGGATGGTAATTCAATAAAAATGAAACGTTGTTTTAGTTATTTGTGTGGACGATCAAAACTACCGCACCATTTGGGTTTTAAGCGATGAGGAAATCAAAATAGACAGGACAGACCCGTCCGAAGAGCAAAGCGTCCGGGCCAAGGATGGCCCGGCCGATCTGCAGGGATGCGTGTTGTCTTTGCGATCGGACGGGTCTGTCCTGTCGATAGCATCAGAACCTACAGCGAACAAACAATTAGTTAAACAGATGCTCAGCCCGAAGCTCTGTCAAATCCACCAGCTTCACATTAGCCAGCGCCCAACGTGCATCGTCACGATGCGACTCCGCTGGCACCACGATAGAACGCATGCGTGCAGCTTTAGTGGCGATCATGCCATTAAACGAATCTTCCAGCGTCACGCAGTTCAACGGATCAACGCCCAACTTAGCGGCAGCGTCCAGATACACCTGAGGATGTGGCTTGCTATAAGGAAGGGCTTCCGCCGACGCAATCGCATCGAAATAGCGACGCAGATCGAACATCTCCAGCACACGCTCTAACATAAACAGAGGGGAGGCAGAGGCGAGGGCGATTTTTAACCCTTGCTGCTGGCAAAGTTGCAGTGCCTGCTCCACACCCGGCAACAGTGGTCGTGTCTCCTCAACCAAGGCCAGCGCACGCGCAATAATCCGCTGCGTCACCTCGGCTTGATCTGGCCCATTCCACGGCAGCGCTTCAAACCACATGCGCACGGTCTGATCAATACGCAGACCTAAGGTATCCGGCAGTTCGTGGCGGCGTGAGATATCCACACCCAGACTGGAAAAAATATCCAGCTCGGCCTGATCCCATAACGGCTCTGAATCGATCAGCAATCCGTCCATATCAAAAATAGCGGCCACGACAGGGCGACGATAAGACATACAACAGCTCCGTTTAAAAATTTGTCATACCTTAACATGGCAGGCCTGGAAAACCGACTCACGGCAGGTTACGCATTTTTCAGGAAAAAATGCATCAGTGCAGGTAGACTTAGGGCAAAACTACTGTATGTGAAGGAAACACCATGACTTATCAACAGGCTGGCCGCATCGCCATCCTTAAGCGAGTGGCCGGCTGGGTCATTTTCATTCCAGCGCTGCTATCGACCATCATCTCAATCCTCGGCTTCATGTTTAAACACAGTGAAAAGCAGCCTGGCATTGATGCCGTCATGCTCGATTTTGTCCACGTCATGGTGGATATGGTCAAGTTCAACACGCCGTTTTTAAACGTATTTTGGCAAAACTCTCCGGTGCCTGAATTTAACGGCGGTGCCAACATCGGCTTCTGGATCATCTACATTCTGATCTTTGTCGGGATTGCGTTGCAGGCGTCTGGTGCTCGGATGTGGCGTCAATCTCGCCATATTAAAGAAGGGATAGAGGATCAAATGATTCTGGAGCAAGCGAAAGGTTCGGAAGGGCGGACTCGCGCGCAGTTGGAAGAAAAAATCCATGTGCCGCGCCACACCATCCTGTTACAGATATTCCCGCTCTATATCCTGCCCATCGTCATTGCGATTGCCGGATACTTTGTACTCAAGCTATTAGGCATGCTTTAAGCGGTCAGGCCGGTTTGGCCTGACGCTGTCCTGCCACATCTTCTTCCAGCAACTGGTCAATGGCGAATTGCGCTTCATTTGCCCAGTTGCCAGCAAACACATTGGCACGGTTCAACAGATAATACAGTTGGTAAACCGGCTGACGCTGTGAAAAACCTTCCGCCAGCGGCCACACGGCGTGGTAACCCTCGTAAATCTGCCGAGGCAAATCGGCGTAATAGCTCAGCATTGCTAAATCACATTCGCGATCGCCCCAATAACAGGCCGGATCAAACAACCATGGACCGCTGCTGCTGCCTGCACAGTTGGCAGGCCACAAATCACCGTGCAACAAAGAGGGCTGAGGATGATGGTTAGCCAGGGCGCGCTGCACACAATCAACTATCAACTCTGTATTGCCGTACTGCACCCCTTTTTCAGCCGCGAGCTGTAATTGCCATCCAATACGCTGCTCAGCGAAGAACACGGACCAGCGGCGTAGCCAACTGTTGGGTTGCGGTGATGTGGTGATGTTATTGTCGTAGTCGAGGCCAAACTGCGGCTGCTCACTCCATTGGTGCAGATGCGCTAATTGCTGACCAAGTTGGAAGGCACTGTGCTCATTGAGAGGGTCGGGATGAATATACTCCAGCAGCAGAAAACTGCTGTCGCGATCGCTTCCTACACCATACACCTTGGGTACGCGAACGGTCTGGGTACGCGCGAGTAAATCAAGTTGATCGGCTTCCCAACTGAACAAGGTGAGCATATCGCGGGTATTACACTTAACGAACACCTCCAATTCACCATAGCGAATACGCCAGGCAGGATGGACATCTCCACCGGGTAACTCGTGACGCTCAGTGATTTCGGCACTGCCGACATGTTCGCTTAACAGACGACTAACGGCTGACCACATTGGGTAATCCTCTTTATTCGCTGCGTAAGTGTGATTGTAACGCGCAAAACTTCAGCAAAACCAGAGCTGCTGCCTAATTTTTGCACGCTTCAGGATTGCGCCTTCAAAAAAGCGTCCAGAGTGGTGACCACCACTTCCGGTTTACGATGCAAAGCCACTTCAGCTAACCCGATTGTTTGCTCGATGACATCCTGCTGTTCCAGTGCACTGATCAGGCCATAACTATTCGTACCCAATTCATGCGCGTGGCCGTTCTCATCGTGCAGCGTGGTGCTATAACCGCCATTTACCATGACACTGTTCAGGGATTGCAAATCACTCAAGCTCGCATCCTGATAATTTAGCGTGACAACGTAACGTTTAAGGTCATGGTCGCTCATCTTTCACCTCATTGTAATGGAACAAATTTCAGCGTAGACCAGCGCAACGGATAGAGCGAATTCTGCTCAATTCTGACGGGGAAGGGGCGTAAATCTGTGTCAGCAGGGTTCGGAAAATTCTTGTAGCAATTAAGCTGCTATTTCGCTAATTGCCTCTTATAATGCGCGCCGGAAATGGGAAAGGTCTCATTCCACGGGCGGTTTCCACACGAAACCTGGCTTTTCTGGCGCTTTCATATTTATTTACAAAACTTACCGTAAATTGCATTGATTGGCCGGGAAAACTCTTCAGACTCATCATTTTTTAAACTGTCGTACGGGTCACATTTAATGAAAGCCTTTAATAAGCTGTCCGCTGTTTTATTGCTCTCTGCTGGAGCATTTTGTCACCAGGCATTTGCAGATAACACCGTATTCACCTCCATGGATGATCCTTCAACGGCGAAAAAACCGTTTGAAGGCAGCGCGTCAGCCGGTTATTTGGCACAGACAGGGAATACCACCAGCTCAGCACTGAGCGCGTCAACCAACATGACGTGGTATCAGACCAATACTGCTTACAGTCTTTGGGGTAATGCCGCGAACAACTCCTCGAATGACGAGCGTTCGTCAGAGACTTACAACCTTGGTGGCCGTACTCGTTACAACCTCAACAGCGCGGACTACCTGTTTGGTCAGGCGAGTTGGTTGAGCGATCGTTTCAACGGATATGATTCTCGTGATGTCCTTACCGCCGGTTATGGTCGTCAGTTGCTAAATGGCCCAGTACATTCACTGCGTGCAGAATTCGGTCCGGGTGTTCGTTACGATGACTTCCATGATGGTGGACATGAAACCAAAGCCTTAGGTTATGGCGCAGTCAGCTATCAGTGGCAGTTGACCGACACCACCAAATTCATCCAGGGTGTTTCTGTGTTGAGCAGCTTCGGTGAAGATACCACGGTTAACTCCGAAACCGGTTTGCAGGTTGCCATTAATGAGCACTTTGCGCTTAAGCTGGCATACAACGTGACCTGGAACAACAATCCGCCGGAATCTGCCCCGGATCGTACCGACACCAAAACCACGATTCAGCTCTCCTACGCGATGTAAGCGAGACAGGATTGAACAACCGCTACCCGGCCTATGCCGCGTAGCGGTTTTTTTTTATCTCTCTTTGGCTTAGCGCATTTTTGATGGGTTTTGCTGGCGAATGAAAGCTGCTATTATCTCCGGCGCTTTACACTCCTGGCGTCATTCCGACAATGTGGGTCTGACATTACGCCGGGCTACTCAAACGAAACTGAATCTTGCATGTAGGCTTTCGTGTGGCTTACCACTGCAATAAGGATATGAAATGCCAGTAATTACTCTTCCTGATGGCAGCCAGCGCGTATTTGACCGTCCGGTCAGCGTGATGGATATCGCTCTGGATATCGGTCCGGGTTTGGCGAAAGCCTGTATTGCCGGCCGCGTAAATGGCGAATTGGTGGATGCGGTTGACCCGATCACCGAAGATGCTCAGGTGGCAATTATCACCGCCAAAGATGAAGCCGGTCTGGAAATTATTCGTCACTCTTGCGCGCACCTGTTAGGGCATGCGATCAAGCAGCTGTGGCCGAATACCAAAATGGCGATTGGTCCGGTGATCGATAACGGCTTCTATTATGATGTCGATCTCGAACACACCCTGACGCAGGAAGATCTTGAGCTGCTGGAAAAGCGCATGCACCAGTTGGCTGAGACAAATTACGATGTCGTGAAGAAAAAGGTGAGCTGGCAGGAAGCACGTGATGTGTTTGCTGAGCGTGGCGAAAGCTACAAAACCACCATTCTTGATGAAAACATCAGTCACGATGATCAACCTGGTTTGTATCATCATGAAGAATACATCGACATGTGCCGCGGTCCGCACGTGCCGAATATGCGTTTCTGCCATCACTTCAAACTGCAGAAAATCTCCGGTGCTTACTGGCGCGGCAACAGCGATAACAAAATGCTGCAGCGTATTTACGGTACAGCGTGGGGCGATAAGAAGCAGCTGGCTGCCTATCTGCAGCGTCTTGAAGAAGCGGCGAAGCGCGATCACCGTAAAATCGGTAAGCAGCTTGACCTGTATCATATGCAGGAAGAAGCACCAGGCATGGTGTTCTGGCACAACGACGGCTGGACTATCTTCCGTGAACTGGAAGTGTTTGTCCGTACCAAGCTGAAAGAGTACGACTACCAGGAAGTGAAAGGTCCGTTCATGATGGACCGCGTGCTGTGGGAAAAAACCGGCCACTGGGAAAACTACAAAGAGGCGATGTTCACCACGTCTTCTGAGAACCGTGAATATTGCATCAAGCCGATGAACTGCCCAGGACACGTGCAGATCTTTAATCAGGGTCTGAAATCTTACCGTGACCTGCCGCTGCGCATGGCAGAGTTTGGTAGCTGTCACCGTAACGAACCATCAGGTGCCTTACACGGCCTGATGCGTGTACGTGGCTTTACCCAGGATGATGCTCACGTCTTCTGTACCGAAGATCAGGTGCGTGATGAAGTGAACAGCTGTATCCGCATGGTGTACGACATGTACAGCACCTTCGGTTTTGAAAAAATCGTGGTGAAATTGTCTACCCGTCCGGAAAAACGCATTGGTACCGACGAAATGTGGGACCGTGCGGAAGTCGATTTAGCAGAAGCGCTGAAGGAAAACGAAATTCCGTTTGAATATCAGCCAGGAGAAGGTGCCTTCTACGGCCCGAAAATCGAGTTTACTCTGTACGATTGCCTCGACCGCGCATGGCAGTGTGGCACCGTTCAGCTAGACTTCTCCCTGCCAAAACGTCTGGACGCCACTTATGTGGGTGAAAACAACGATCGTCAGACACCGGTAATGATCCACCGTGCAATTCTGGGGTCCATGGAGCGCTTTATTGGCATCCTGACCGAAGAGTTCGCAGGATTCTTCCCGACCTGGCTGGCACCCGTGCAGGCTGTAGTGATGAATATCACCGACAGCCAGGCAGATTATGTCAGCGAATTGACAAAGAAATTGCAGAAAGCAGGCATTCGTGTCAAAGCAGACTTGAGAAACGAGAAGATAGGCTTTAAAATCCGCGAGCACACATTACGTCGCGTCCCTTATATGCTGGTTTGCGGTGAGAAAGAGGTGGAAGCAGGCAAAGTTGCTGTTCGCACCCGCCGTGGTAAAGACCTCGGGAGCATGGACGTAGATGTGTTTGTTGAGAAGCTGCAACAAGAGATTCGCAGCCGACATCTTCACCAATTAGAGGAATAAGGTTATTAAAGGCGGAAAACGAGTACAACCGACGCGTCCGAACCGTATCAACGGCGAAATCCGTGCTACCGAAGTGCGCTTAACTGGCGTAGACGGCGAGCAACTTGGCATCGTTTCATTGCGTGAAGCAATTGAGAAAGCCGAAGAAGCTGGCGTAGATTTAGTTGAAATCAGCCCGAACGCCGAACCGCCGGTTTGCCGTATTATGGATTACGGCAAGTTCCTTTATGAAAAGAGTAAGTCTTCTAAGGAACAGAAGAAGAAGCAGAAAGTTATCCAGGTTAAGGAAATTAAATTCCGTCCTGGTACCGATGATGGCGACTATCAGGTCAAACTACGCAACCTGATTCGCTTTCTGGAAGAGGGCGATAAAGCCAAAATCACGCTGCGTTTCCGCGGTCGTGAGATGGCGCACCAGCAGATCGGTATGGAAGTGCTTAACCGCGTCCGTAAAGACCTGTGTGATGATTTAGATCTGGCGATTGTCGAATCCTTCCCTTCGAAGATCGAAGGTCGTCAGATGATCATGGTGCTCGCACCGAAGAAGAAACAGTAGGCCTTCAAGTAATAAACCCGCGCAGCCTTGGCGCTGTGCGGAATTTTATTCGCCTGTCTGGTTCATTTTATTAACAATGCGAAGTGGATATTTGTAAAAATGCCAAAGATTAAAACTGTCCGTGGCGCGGCTAAGCGCTTCAAGAAGACCGCTTCTGGCGGCTTCAAGCGTAAGCACGCGAACCTGCGTCATATTCTGACTAAGAAGTCTACCAAGCGTAAACGTCACCTGCGTCCGAAAGGCATGGTGTCTAAAGGCGATCTGGGCCTGGTTGTTGCCTGCCTGCCATACGCATAAGTAAACCCTTTTTAATTCCCCGATAGATTTCGGGTTGCAGTAAGGCGGCAACGGAATGAATCCCTGAGCTTACATCAGTAAGTGACTGGGATGAATGATGGCAGCCAACGCCACTGCGGCACGAAAGATGATGGGGAAATCACAGAATATGATATAGGAGAGCTCACATGGCTCGCGTAAAACGTGGTGTAATTGCTCGCGCACGTCACAAGAAAATCTTAAAACAAGCTAAAGGCTACTACGGTGCACGTTCACGTGTTTACCGCGTTGCTTTCCAGGCTGTTATCAAAGCTGGTCAGTATGCTTACCGTGACCGTCGTCAACGTAAGCGTCAGTTCCGTCAACTGTGGATCGCGCGTATCAACGCAGCGGCTCGTCAGAACGGTATGTCTTACAGCCGTTTCATCAATGGCCTGAAAAAAGCCTCTATTGAAATCGACCGTAAGATTCTGGCAGACATCGCAGTATTCGACAAAGTGACCTTCACGGCACTGGTTGAAAAAGCGAAATCAGCTCTGGCGTAAGTCAGGTGAAAAAGGGAGCTTGCTCCCTTTTTTATTGTCTGCAACTCACGCAAATGATTGACATTTTAACCGTTGGGCTTTTCAATAGTGCGGTTTCTATCAAGACAAGGTAATGCAAGCATGCACGCTGCTATTTTCCGTTTCTTTTTTTACTTTAGCACCTGAAAATCAGGGGCTTTTGCGCATAAGAAAAGAAACGAAAAATCGCGCTGAAAGCCTCCCCCGTGGAGGCTTTTTTGTTTCTGGCGACACTTAATCGGATCGCAGGATCCCAACAAGAACTGACCAGCCCGGCTGGAAGAAGAGGAAATCATGTCCCAACTCGCAGACCTGGTGGCCCGTGCCACGGCCGCTATCGACGAGGCGTCGGATATCGCCGCCCTGGACGCCGTGCGCGTCGAATTTCTGGGTAAAAAAGGGCACCTGACGCTGCAGATGACCACCCTGCGCGAACTGCCAGCAGAAGACCGTCCAGCGGCAGGCGCGGTGATCAACGAAGCCAAGCAGCAGGTGCAGGACCGTCTTAACGAGCGTAAAAACACGCTGGAAAGCGCTGAGCTGAATGCGCGACTTGCTGCAGAAACCATTGATGTTTCACTGCCGGGTCGTCGTATTGAGAACGGCGGCCTGCATCCGGTCACCCGCACTATCGACCGTATTGAAAACTTCTTTGGCGAGTTGGGCTTTGCGGTGGTAACCGGCCCGGAAATCGAAGATGACTACCACAACTTCGACGCCTTAAATATTCCGGGACATCATCCAGCACGTGCCGACCATGACACCTTCTGGTTCGATGCCACTCGCCTGCTGCGTACGCAGACGTCGGGTGTGCAGATCCGCACCATGAAAAACCAACAACCGCCAATTCGCATCATTGCGCCAGGGCGCGTTTATCGTAACGACTACGATCAAACGCACACCCCAATGTTCCATCAGATGGAAGGTCTGATTGTTGATAAAGACATCAGCTTTACCAACCTGAAAGGCACGCTGCACGATTTCCTGAATAACTTCTTTGAAGAAGACCTGCAGATTCGCTTCCGTCCTTCTTACTTCCCGTTCACCGAACCCTCCGCTGAAGTGGATGTGATGGGTAAAAACGGCAAGTGGCTGGAAGTCCTGGGCTGCGGCATGGTGCATCCAAATGTTCTGCGCAATGTCGGCATTGACCCGGAAGTCTACTCTGGCTTCGCCTTCGGGATGGGCATGGAGCGTCTTACCATGCTGCGCTATGGCGTTAACGATCTGCGCGCCTTCTTCGAAAATGATCTACGTTTCCTCAAACAATTTAAATAAGGGCAGGTTATCCAATGAAATTCAGTGAACTCTGGTTACGCGAATGGGTAAATCCAGCCCTGGACAGCGCTGCGCTGTCTGAGCAAATCACCATGGCCGGCCTGGAAGTGGACGGTGTTGATCCGGTTGCCGGCGCGTTTCATGGCGTTGTTGTGGGTGAAGTGGTGGAGTGTGGCCAGCACCCGAACGCCGACAAATTGCGCGTCACCAAAATCAATGTAGGCGGCGATCGTCTGCTGGATATCGTCTGTGGCGCGCCAAACTGCCGTCAGGGCCTAAAAGTGGCAGTCGCCACCGTGGGCGCTGTGCTGCCAGGTGATTTTAAAATCAAAGCGGCAAAACTGCGCGGCGAGCCTTCAGAAGGCATGCTGTGCTCTTTCTCTGAGCTGGGTATTTCCGACGATCACAGCGGCATCATTGAGCTGCCAGCGGATGCGCCAATCGGCACTGACATCCGCAGCTACCTGCAGCTGAATGACAACACCATCGAAATCAGCGTGACGCCAAACCGTGCAGATTGCCTCGGTATTATCGGTATCGCGCGCGACGTGGCGGTGGTTAACGGCTTGCCGTTAACGGCGCCAACTATCGAGCCGGTTAAGGCGACCATTACGGATACCTTCCCCATTCGCGTAGATGCCACAGATGCTTGCCCACGTTATCTCGGCCGCGTAGTGAAAGGCATCAACGTGCAGGCGGCAACGCCACTGTGGATGCGTGAAAAACTGCGTCGCTGCGGCATTCGTTCAATCGACCCGGTTGTGGACATCACCAACTACGTTCTGCTGGAACTCGGTCAGCCTATGCACGCCTTCGACCTCGACCGCATTGATGGCGGCATCGTGGTGCGCATGGCGGAAGAGGGCGAAGTGCTGACGCTGTTGGATGGCACCGAAGCCAAACTCAGCAGCGACACGCTGGTGATTGCGGACCATCAGAAAGCGCTGGCGATGGGCGGTATTTTTGGTGGTGAGCACTCGGGTGTGAACGATCAGACCAAAAACGTGCTGTTCGAGTGCGCCTTCTTTGAACCGCTGGCGATCACCGGCCGTGCCCGTCGTCAGGGCCTGCATACCGATGCTTCACACCGTTACGAGCGTGGTGTTGATCCTGCACTGCAGTTCAAGGCGATTGAACGCGCGACTCAGCTGCTGCTGGACATCTGTGGCGGTGAAGCGGGTCCGGTTATCGATCAAACTGACGCCAGCAAATTGCCTGAGCGTGCCACCATCACGCTACGTCGTGAAAAGCTGGACCGCCTGATTGGTCACGTGATTGCCGATGAGCAGGTCACAGACATTCTGAAGCGTCTCGGTTGTGAAGTGACCGTGGGCAACGGCGAGTGGAAAGCCGTCGCACCAAGCTGGCGCTTTGATATGGCGATTGAGGAAGATCTGGTTGAAGAAGTCGCGCGTGTATACGGCTACAACAACATTCCTGATGTGCCGGTGAAAGCCAATCTGATCATGACACAGCATCGCGAAGCGGATTTATCCCTGAAACGTGCGCGCAGCTTGCTGGTGGATAAGGGCTATCAGGAAGCCATAACTTATAGCTTCGTTGATCCGAAAGTGCAGCAGCTGCTGCATCCAGGTGAAGAAGCGCTGATTCTGCCAAGCCCGATTTCCAGCGATATGTCCGCGATGCGTTTGTCACTGTGGACCGGTCTGCTAGGGGCTGTGGTGTACAACCAGAACCGTCAGCAGGGCCGTGTACGCCTGTTTGAGAGCGGTTTGCGCTTTGTTCCTGATACTCAGGCCGATCTCGGTATTCGCCAGGATCTTATGCTGGCGGGCGTACTGAGCGGTAATCGCTACGAAGAGCATTGGGATCTGGCGCGTCAGACGGTTGACTTCTATGATTTAAAAGGCGATTTAGAATCGCTGCTGGATTTGACCGGTAAACTTGATGAGATTTCTTTCCGTGCAGAGGCCAATCCGGCGCTGCATCCAGGACAGAGCGCTGCAATTTATTTACGTGGCGAACGAATCGGATTTATCGGGGTGGTTCATCCGGAGCTGGAACGTAAGCTGGATCTCAACGGCCGCACCTTAGTGTTTGAACTGCTTTGGAATAAGGTCGCAGACCGCGTCCTGCCTGACGCGCGCGAGATTTCACGCTTCCCAGCAAACCGTCGTGATATCGCTGTGGTAGTGGCTGAAAACGTGCCCGCAGCAGATATCATCGCGGAGTGTAAGAAAGTTGGCGTAAATCAGGTAGTTGGCGTAAACTTGTTTGACGTGTACCGTGGTAAGGGCGTAAACGAGGGCGAAAAGAGCCTTGCGATTAGCCTGATTTTGCAGGATACCAGCCGGACACTCGAAGAAGAGGAGATTGCCGCGACCGTTGCCAAATGCGTTGCGGCATTAAAAGAGCGATTCCAGGCAACCTTGAGGGATTGAACCTATGGCGCTTACAAAAGCTGAAATGTCAGAGTACCTGTTTGAAAAACTCGGGTTGAGCAAACGCGATGCCAAAGAGTTGGTTGAGCTCTTCTTTGAAGAAGTTCGCCGTGCGTTAGAAAACGGAGAACAGGTTAAACTGTCCGGATTTGGTAACTTTGATCTGCGTGACAAAAACCAACGTCCGGGCCGTAACCCGAAGACGGGAGAGGATATTCCAATCACTGCCCGCCGGGTGGTGACATTCCGTCCGGGGCAGAAGTTGAAAAGTCGCGTCGAGAACGCGACACCGAAGGACGCTGACTAATTTCAGTATGACAAAAAGGCCGCTTAGCGGCCTTTTTTATTGGCTGAAAAACAGGCGATCTACGCAATCTTTTCATATTGTCAGGATTTCGTAAGTATCCGGAAAATAGGATGAAAATCGGCACTCGCCGATAGTGACTGTCTCATTTCATTTGTTATAACAGCGCCATCACATTACAAGAGGTTTTCGCTGATGAAAAAGACAGCACTTTTACTAAGCATCCTGTTAGGAATGCCGCTGCTGGCCAGTGCCAATGTTTCTGTCAATATCAACACCCCAGGGGTATCGATTCATATCGGTGACCAGGATAAACGTGGCTACTACTGGGATGGCTATGACTGGCGTGCGCCTACCTGGTGGAAGCAACATCATAACCAACGTGTTGGTATGAAAGGCCCACACGGTTACTGGAACGGTAACGGCTGGCAGTCACAGCACCCGGGCAATGCGCCGCGTCATGACAACAAACCACAGCCCCGCCAGCAGCACAATGACCAGCGTGATAATCACAATCAGCATGATGATCACGGTCAACCGCTTCCTCCGCGTCACTAAGTCTCCTCAGCGGCACATTCAGGTGCCGCTTTCTTTTTGCCACAATCCCACTACAATCAAATCTCTGTTTTCTCTGCCAATCTTATCTATGACTCTGCTGGACCAGCTTGCCCGACAGGCCGACCGCCGTAGCCAGCGCTGGCTGATGCTACTCAGTGCCGCTGTGCTGCTTCTGTTCATCATTAGCTTGTGTGCCGGTGATAGCTGGATCCCTCCCACACAATGGTTTAGCGCCAATGGCGACCTCTTTGTCTGGCAGCTGCGTTTGCCGCGCACCCTGGCGGTATTGTTAGTGGGTGCTGCGCTGGCGGTGAGTGGGGTGGTGATGCAGGCGCTGTTTAATAATCCGCTGGCAGAGCCCGGCCTGCTGGGCGTGTCCAATGGGGCGGGAATCGGTTTAGTGCTGGGGGTGATGCTGGGTAATGGCTCGCTGTGGAGTCTGGCGTTGGCCGCCATGGCGGGTGCGTTATTCATCACCCTTATTCTGCTGCATTTTGCTCACCGTCAGCTATCGGCTACTCGACTGCTGCTGACGGGCGTGGCGCTGGGCATTATCTGTAGCGCCATCATGACGTGGGCGGTGTACTTTAGCACCAGCCTCGATCTTCGCCAGCTGATGTACTGGATGATGGGCGGTTTCAGCGGTATCGACTGGCGCTATGGCTGGATGATGCTGGCACTGTTGCCGGTGACACTATTGCTCATCGCTACCGCGCGCCCCCTCAATTTACTGGCGCTGGGAGAGACCTCAGCACGTCAGCTGGGTTTACCGCTGCTGCTGTGGCGAAATCTGTTAGTGCTGGCAATGGGATGGCTGGTGGGTGCCAGTGTGGCGATGGCCGGCGCGATCGGTTTTGTCGGTTTGGTGATCCCACATCTGCTTCGGCTGAGCGGCTTGAGCGATCATCGTTATCTTTTACCGGCATCCGCTCTGGCGGGTGCAGCGGTGCTGCTGGGGGCGGATATTATCGCTCGCCTGGTGCTGACCTCCGCGGAATTACCGATTGGTGTGGTGACCGCCACGCTGGGAGCACCGCTATTTATTGTGCTATTAGTGAAGTCTTCGCGCTAGCTGCGGCTGGCATCTTGGGTTCAACAACAGGAATCGACAATGAGTATCTATCAAACTGATCTGGTTACACTGGATGGCGAAAAAACTACGCTGGCGCAGTATCAGGATAAAGTCTTGCTGGTGGTTAACGTGGCGTCCAAATGTGGTCTGACGGCGCAGTATGAGCAGCTTGAGTCATTACAAAAAGCCTGGCAGGACAAAGATTTCAGCGTGCTCGGTTTTCCGTGCAACCAGTTCCTTGAGCAGGAACCTGGCAGTAACGAAGAGATCAAAACGTTCTGCAGCACCACTTATGGTGTGACCTTCCCGATGTTCGATAAAACCGACGTCAACGGTGCGAATCGCCATCCCCTGTATGCGCAATTGACTGCGGCCCAGCCAGAGGCTGAACGTCCGGAAGGCAGTGGTTTCCTGGAACGTATGGTGAGCAAAGGCCGTGCGCCGAAAGCGGAAGGCGATATTCTGTGGAACTTCGAGAAATTCCTGATCAACAAGCAGGGTAAAGTAATTGCGCGTTTCTCACCGGATATGACGCCAGACGATCCGATTATCCTGAAACGCGTTGAGCAGGCATTGGCCGAGTAAATGCTGTTGCAGTGCGAGGGAGTGAGCGTCGCAGGGCGACTGACTCCCGTCGACCTTACCCTTAATGCCGGCTCTCTGGCTCACCTGGTTGGGCCGAATGGCGCGGGCAAAAGCACGCTGTTAAGTGTGCTCTCAGGGTTGCTGCCGGCCAAGGGACGGATTCGGATCGCCGGTCAGCAGCTTGATACCCTGAGTGGGGCTGCACTGGCACAATTGCGCGCGTGGTTGCCTCAGCAGCAGTTGGCATTAGGGTCGATGCCAGTTTGGCACTTTCTGCGGCTACATTGCTCATCGGCGTCTCCCCAGGCAGATGCCACGCTGGCGGATGTTCTCACTCAGCTCAGCTTGCAAGACAAGCTAACCCGTAACCTGACACAGCTTTCGGGTGGTGAATGGCAGCGTGTACGGCTGGCCGCGGTGGTATTACAGATTCATCCGTTGCTCAATCCACGCGGGAAGTTGCTGATTCTGGATGAGCCAATGACCGCGCTGGACGTTGCGCAACAGCGTGCGGTGGACAAGTTACTGAGCAGCCTTTGCCACGCAGGCATCATCATCATTGCCAGTGGTCACGATCTCAATCATAGCCTGCGCCATGCGGATATTGTGTGGTTAATGCATCAGGGGCGTGTGGTGAGCCAGGGTGGCGCACGGGAAGTGCTGACTGCCGAAAAACTGGCACCGCTGTATCAGACACACTTCGAACAAATCGACACCGCGCAAGGTCCGCTGCTGTTTATCCCTTGAATGTCGTTGCCTGAACGGCAGATTTACCGCTAAAGTGTCTGCCGGGCGACGGATTTAAGGATTATTCTGATGCGACTTACGGTTTTTATTCTGGTTCTGCTGTTGGCAGGTTGCAGCAGCCATCGTGCACCGCCGCCTAATGGTCGCCTGTCTGATTCGATTACCGTCATTGCCCAACTCAACGAGCAACTCACACACTGGCGAGGAACGCCTTATCGATACGGCGGGTTGAGCCGCGGCGGGGTAGATTGCTCGGGCTTTGTTTATCTGACTTTCCGTGACCAATTTGCCATGCAGTTGCCGCGATCCACGATTGATCAAACCGATATTGGCACGCGAATCGACAAAAGCGACCTGCTACCCGGCGACCTGGTATTCTTCAAGACCGGCAGCGGTGAAAATGGCCTGCACGTCGGTATTTATGATACTGATAACACCTTTATTCATGCCTCTACCAGTCAGGGTGTAATCCGTTCCTCACTGGACAATGTTTATTGGCGTAAAGTATTTTGGCAAGCGCGTCGCATCTGATTGAGTACCATACTAGGTAATAATGCCATAAAAGGTGCGTGGTTTTATGCACTATTAATTGTGATGGCAAATCCTGACTTAACTCTCATTTAAAATGGAACTTTAAATAGCCTTTCTTTAATACTAAAAAGAGTGCTAAGTTTATTTAATCGGTATGGATATTAACCCCGGTTATTTGGCTTAAGTATTATCTCAGGCTTAAAACCGCTTAATCAGGCATAAAAACAGCGTCTCTTCAAACGTTTGGTCCTATTGCCTGGTGGTTTTCATTGATATACGATGCGCCAATTGCCACTGCTTCTGGCTGTAGAAATGAAAGTCCATTTATCTGCCGACTATCAGTCGGAAACCTGGTTTTATCCAGTTTACTCTCTGGCGGGCCAGCTGACTTCGGTTGAGCTGGTAACGCAATTCGTCCACGACAGCGCACCTATTACGCTGCCGCAGGATTTGTTGTTGCCGCAGTTAGACGATGCGCAGCAATTACGCTTACTGCAGAGCCAGCTTTCACTGCTGGAAAAGTACCGTGAATTTTTTGAGTTACATCAAATTACCGCCTTGGTACGTATTGATGATTCAATGGCCACAATGCTCCTGGAAAGCGAATTTCTGTTAAGGAAATTTAAACAACTTTCTTTTATTATTCTGGATGTCAGCGAAACGTTTCCGCAATTAGCCAAGGGAAAAGCGCAGCCGCTTTTAGCTTCCTTACAGCAAGAATTCCGTTTATCACTCTCGCAGTTTGGGGCGGGAAAAGCGCCTGCAACGGCAGTCTATGATAACCTGTTTAACGTATTGAAACTGGATAAGGTCTTTATTCAGGGGCTTGCAAAACGTGCATCTTTTACACCCTTTATGCAAACGATGATTGATACGTTTTCCGATTTCGCCGAGCAGATAATTATTTGTGGCGTCGACGACAGCCTGCTGCTGGAGAAAGTCAGCCAGTTAAATGGCGCGCAACTGCAAGGAAATTTGTTCCCGGTTGTTAAAGCGGAACGGTTAAGCGATCTTATTTATCCTGATGTGAGCTCACATACACCCTCACAGCAGTAATCCTTTCACCTGTTCTCCACCTCGAGTCAGCGTTACACTTAACCTCACTTCGTACACTCAATGTCGGTGCGTTGCGCACATGCACCTGCTGGAGTATTAATGCAATTTATCAATAGCTGGCAGCAAGAGTTGCCGGCCTTTTACACCGCGCTGGCCCCGACTCCCTTAGCAGGTGGGCGCTTGTTTTATCACAATGCGCCACTGGCGGCTGAAATGGGGCTAAATCCCAACCTGTTTCAAGGCGAAGGCCATGGCGTCTGGAGCGGCCGTGAATTACTGCCGGGTATGGCACCGCTGGCTCAAGTCTACAGTGGCCATCAGTTTGGCGTCTGGGCCGGACAATTAGGGGATGGTCGCGGTCTTTTGCTGGGCGAACAGCAGCTGGACAATGGGCGCAAGCTCGACTGGCATCTCAAAGGCGCAGGACTCACTCCTTACTCACGTATGGGCGATGGCCGCGCGGTCATCCGCTCCAGCGTACGTGAATTTCTGGCTTCCGAAGCATTACACCACCTTGGTATTCCCACCACGCGTGCCCTGGCACTGGCGATTGGTGAAGAGCCGGTGTTGCGTGAAACCCAGGAGCGCGGCGCCATGCTGATGCGCATCGCGGAGAGCCACCTGCGCTTTGGCCATTTTGAACACTTCTATTATGGTGGTGAACAGGAGAAGGTACGCCAACTGGCGGATTACGCCATTCACCATCACTGGCCGCAGTTGCGCGACCAGGTGGACCGCTACCAGCTGTGGTTTAGCGACATTGTCAAACGTACCGCGAGCCTGATCGCTCACTGGCAGAGTGTCGGTTTTGCACACGGCGTAATGAACACCGATAACATGTCGATTCTTGGATTAACGCTGGATTACGGTCCTTTCGGCTTCCTGGACGATTACCAGCCTGATTTCATCTGCAATCACAGTGATTACCAAGGCCGCTATGCGTTTGAGAACCAGCCGATGATTGGGCTGTGGAACCTCAACCGTCTGGCGCATGCGCTGTCAGGGTTAATGTCCACGGATCAGCTTAAACAGGCGCTGAGTCAATATGAAACCGAACTGATGCGGGTTTGGGGTGAGAAGATGCGCGCCAAACTGGGGCTGTTAACGGCGGATGCAAATGACAACGCCATTCTAACCTCGTTGCTGGCTTTGATGACGCAGGAACACAGTGATTATGCGCTAACGTTCCGTTTGTTAAGCGATACGCAACAGCAGGAGAGCCGTTCACCGCTGCGCGATGAGTTTATCGATCGTGAGGCGTTTGATCGCTGGTATGACAGTTATCGCCAACGACTGTTGCAAGATGAAGCAACGGATGAACAGCGTCAAACGGTGATGAAAGCCGCGAATCCCGCGCTGGTATTGCGCAATTATCTGGCTCAGCAGGTTATCGAAGAGGTCGAGAAAGGGGAAAGTGCGGCGTTGGAAACCTTGCATCTGGCATTGCAGCAGCCGTTTAGTGATGCAGCCGTTAGCGCGCAGTTGCGCCAACGACCACCCGAGTGGGGCAAAACGCTGGAAGTGAGTTGCTCCAGCTAAATTAATTAGAAACGGCTGTCTACCGCGGCAGCCAGTTTCTCCAGCACTTCTTCACTATCTTCCCAGCCAAGGCAGGGGTCGGTAATGGACTGCCCGTAAGTTAAGGGTTCACCGCCCACCACTTTCTGGTTACCTTCCTGCAGGAAGCTCTCAATCATCACACCTGCAACAGCACGTGAACCCTGGCGAATCTGCGCGGCAATGTCATCTGCGACGTCACGCTGACGGCGATGCTGCTTCAGACAATTACCGTGGCTGAAATCGATGATCAACTGCTCAGGCAAATTGAAATCACGCAGGTTCGCTGCTGCTGCCGCCACATCTTCAGCATGGTAGTTGGGCTGCCGACCGCCACGCAGGATCACATGGCCGTGCGGATTGCCGCTGGTCTGGTAAATCGTCATCTGCCCATGTTTATCCGGCGAGAGGAACATATGGCTGGCGCGAGAAGCGCGGATCGCATCCACGGCGATCTGCACGTTGCCATCGGTACCGTTCTTGAAACCCACCGGACAGGAGAGGGCCGAGGCCATTTCACGGTGGATCTGACTTTCCGTGGTGCGAGCACCAATAGCGCCCCAGCTGATCAGGTCGGCAATAAACTGGCCGATCACCATATCGAGGAATTCGGTGGCGGTCGGCATCCCCAGCGCATTGATATCCAGCAGCAGTTTGCGGGCGATAGCGATGCCACGGTTGACGTCAAAACTGCCGTCGAGATCGGGGTCAGAGATCAAACCTTTCCAACCCACCACGGTACGCGGTTTTTCAAAATAGGCGCGCATCACGATTTCAAGGCGATCTTTATAGCGTTCACGCAACACATTCAGGCGTTCGGCGTATTCAATCGCCGCTTTGGGATCGTGCAGTGAGCACGGACCGATAATCACCAGCAGACGCGGGTCTTCACCCGTCAGGATACGGGCAATGCGCTGGCGCGCAGCGGTGACATTAGCGGCAATCTCCGCCGAAATAGGGTGTTCTTGCGCGAGGGCAACTGGCGTTAGCAGGCTGCCGATGCGCGCAGTACGCAGTTCATCAGTCTTGTTCATTGGGACTCTCAAAATTCTGTTCTTCGCAGCGGTGAAATACCGGGAAGTGATGGTGGTCACAATAAACCAATAACTCGCGAATTCAACCCGCTAAAAAGAAAGGAGAGTTAATCAAGACGGAAGCCAGGCTTTACGGCCTGGCTTACACTCTAATACATGCTGCGGCGCAGCCCCATAATGTCGAGGATTTTGGTGGCAATCTCCTCGACAGAATAGTTGGTACTGTTGAGGTAGCGAATTTGATGAGTACGGAACAACGCTTCGACTTCACCCACTTCAAGGCGGCACTGACGCATTGACGCATACCGGGTATTTTCGGCACGCTCCTGGCGGATCGCCGCCAGACGCTCGGGATCGATGGTTAATCCAAAGAGCTTATGCTGATGAGCACGTAATGCGGGGGGTAATTTTAGATTATCCATATCATCCGCGATAAAGGGATAGTTTGCCGCACGCACACCAAACTGCATCGCCAGATAGAGGCTGGTCGGCGTTTTGCCACAGCGCGAGACGCCAAGCAGAATGACCTGTGCATCTTCCAGACCGCGCAGAGAAATACCATCATCATGTGCCAGGGTGTAATCAATCGCGGCGATGCGCGCATCATATTTGCCCAGATTGCTGGCAGTGAGTCCGTGAGTACGATGCGCCACGGGCATCGAAGCCACACCGAGTTCGCTTTGCAACGGGGCGACCAGCGCCTGTACGATGTCCTGACAGAAGCCTTCACTCTCCAGAATGATCTCGCGGACGTCAGGCGTCACAATCGAGAAAAACACTAATGGACGCACGCCACTCTGCTGGTACAAGGCATTAATCTGTGCTTTAACCGCCTGCGCGCGCTGGACATTCTCAACAAACGGCAGGGTGACACTGGTAGTACTGACGGGAAATTGTGAGAGCACTGCGTGCCCCAAAACTTCAGCGGTAATGGCGGTGCCATCTGAAATGTAGAACACACTGCGTTCAGTGCTCATAGGCAAGCAATCCTCTCATTTACTTTTACATAACAATCTCACTGCCAATATTTCATTTTAATTCAAAGTAAAATGAAATATCCATATCAGTGGCGGTCACATCACACAAGGCTGTTCTTCAAAAGGGTAATATTAGATGAAATGCTGTTTTGAAAAATGCTATTTACTCGCATTTTCCAGTTAATCTGGGAAATAAAGTCTGAGTCCGTTGCGCAACAAAAAGCAATCTCTAACCCTCTGAAAAAGGGAAAAATATCATTCTAGCCATTTGCGTTGGGTTAATAAGCCTGTTGCGCAACTCGATTTATGACGGGTACTAATCCGATTTTGCGTTTCTTTTTCTGCTTTAACGATTCAACACTTAGTCTTTATTTATTGATTGTGCCAGGCTGTTTTGGCGAATAGCAAATTGTTCCATGTGCTCCAATCATTTAAATGAAGGATAATCTCAATGTCCAATCAAGACCAACAGTCGCTAGTGCTCTGGTACAACCAGCTTGGCATGCATGATGTTGATCGGGTGGGGGGCAAGAATGCTTCCCTGGGAGAAATGATTACGAACTTGTCGTCTCTGGGCGTATCCGTGCCAAACGGTTATGCGACGACATCTTATGCGTTTAATCTGTTTCTCGACCAAAGCGGACTGAACCAGCGTATTTATGATTTGCTGGACATTACGGATATTGATGATGTGGAAGAGCTGGCGAAAGCTGGCAAACAAATTCGTCAATGGGTTGTTGATACGCCATTCTTGCCTGAACTGGAAGAGGCGATACGAACAGCCTATGAGCAGCTCTCTTCTGATGACCCCGACGCTTCGTTCGCGGTGCGTTCTTCTGCAACGGCGGAAGATATGCCCGATGCCTCGTTCGCCGGTCAACAAGAGACATTCCTCAACGTGCAGGGATTCGACGCGGTGCTGGTGGCCGTGAAGCACGTTTATGCTTCTTTATTTAACGACCGTGCGATCTCCTATCGTGTGCATCAAGGTTACGACCATCGTGGTGTGGCGTTGTCGGCCGGGATTCAGCGCATGGTGCGATCGGACCTCGCTTCATCGGGGGTGATGTTCACCATAGATACCGAATCCGGTTTCGACCAGGTGGTGTTTATCACCTCGGCGTTTGGTCTGGGTGAGATGGTGGTGCAGGGCGCGGTTAACCCAGACGAATTTTACGTGCATAAACCGACGCTGGCGGCTAACCGCCCGGCGATTGTACGCCGAACCATGGGCTCGAAAAAAATTCGCATGGTGTATGCCGATTCCCAGGAGCATGGGGAGCAGGTGCGGATTGAAGATGTCGATCAAGAACAGCGTGACCGCTTCAGCCTGACCGATGACGAAGTGCAGGATCTGGCGCGTCAGGCGGTGTTGATTGAGCAGCACTACAAACGCCCAATGGACATTGAGTGGGCCAAAGATGGTCACACCGGCAAGCTGTTTATCGTGCAGGCCCGTCCGGAGACTGTCCGTTCCAATGGTCAGGTGATGGAACGCTACACCTTGCAGGGCAAAGGCAAAGTGCTGGTCGAAGGCCGAGCCATCGGACATCGTATTGGCGCGGGTGAAGTGAAAGTGATTCACGATATCAGCGAAATGCATCGTATCGAGAAAGGTGACGTGCTGGTGACCGACATGACGGACCCGGATTGGGAGCCGATCATGAAGAAAGCCTCAGCGATTGTCACCAACCGTGGTGGGCGTACTTGCCATGCCGCGATCATCGCACGTGAACTGGGTATTCCTGCGGTGGTGGGCTGTGGCGATGCGACAGATCATCTCAAAGATGGCCATAAGGTGACGGTCACTTGTGCGGAGGGCGACACCGGCTACGTTTACCAGGATCTGCTGGACTTTGAAGTCACCAGCTCACAAGTGGATACCATGCCCGATTTGCCGCTGAAGATCATGATGAACGTCGGTAACCCCGATCGTGCATTTGATTTTGCTTGCCTGCCTAATGAGGGTGTCGGGCTGGCACGTCTGGAGTTCATCATCAACCGTATGATCGGCGTGCATCCAAAAGCGCTGCTGGAATTTGACCAGCAGACGCCAGAGATTCAGCAGCAGATTCGTCAGATGATGAAAGGTTTTGACGATCCGGTTGAATTCTACATTGCGCGTTTGACCGAGGGAATTGCCACGCTGGGGGCGGCCTTTGCGCCAAAACGCGTTATCGTGCGTCTCTCTGACTTCAAATCCAACGAATACGCTAACCTCGTGGGGGGTGAGCGCTATGAACCTGAAGAAGAGAACCCGATGCTGGGCTTCCGTGGAGCGGGTCGCTATGTTGCAGACAGCTTCCGTGACTGTTTCGCGTTAGAGTGCGCTGCAGTGAAACGGGTGCGTAACGAGATGGGTCTGACTAACGTCGAAATTATGATTCCGTTTGTGCGTACCGTAGACCAGGCTGCCGCCGTTGTGGAAGAGCTTGGCAAGCAGGGTCTGAAACGTGGCGAGAATGGCCTGAAGGTGATCATGATGTGCGAGATTCCTTCTAATGCCTTGCTGGCGGAACAGTTCCTGCAGTATTTCGATGGCTTCTCGATCGGTTCGAACGATATGACCCAGCTGGCTCTGGGTCTGGATCGTGATTCCGGCGTGGTGTCTGCGCTGTTCGATGAGCGTAACGAGGCGGTTAAAGCGCTGCTGTCGATGTCGATTCAGGCCGCGAAGAAGCAGGGTAAATATGTCGGCATCTGTGGTCAGGGACCCTCAGACCATGAGGACTTTGCCGCATGGTTGATGGAGCAGGGCATTGATAGCCTGTCGCTCAATCCGGATACCGTGGTGCAAACCTGGTTAAATCTGGCTGAGCTGGACGCTGCAAAATCTTAGTCAGCTATTAATTAGGACGCTTTCAGTAAGATTCTGAAGTGTCCTTGCTGAAATCATCAAGGCCAGCTCTGCTGGCCTTTTGTTTATGCATAAAAAAAGCAAAAAAAAAGCCCATCACAGGGGATGGGCAAAGACTACACACAGCAATTCTTTACTTTACTCAGGGGAAAAAGGTTGTTTAAAAATCAGTGGTTTGATCTCAAACTTAGGATTCATGTTATTCACACCGCCTGCTGGCGTCTTTAAGAATCCTCTTATTAGTTTAAAGCTGATAATCTTTCGTGGCCTTTTTCACCGGTTTGACCTGATGATTCAGTGCGAAAAATAATCATTCCGTTAGCGAAACTCTCCTTAATCGGCCAAATCTGCGTTTTTTCTTAAAAATCGCTTATGAAAAATAATGCGTAACGGGAGCAATTAAGTGATGGTGATTAACAGGCATTAATCGCCATCGCGTAAGGCAAATGGGAGAGGAGAGAGACGGTGCGGGTTAACACACCGTGTTGGATGGCGGCAGTTTGTTACGGTTGCTCTTCTTCGTGCTCGGCCAGCGCTTCAATCGCTGTTTGCGGGTCATCATCAGGTGCGGGGGCTTCATGCATCCACACCGAAACCAGACGATAAGAGACCGCCAGCACCACCGGTCCAATAAACAGCCCGATCATGCCGAAGGCGATCAATCCTCCGATAACCCCAGAAAGTATCAAAATCATCGGCAAATCTGCGCCCATACGAATCAGCATCGGACGCAGCACGCTATCAAGCGTGCCGACCACACAACTCCACACCAGTAATATGGTGCCCCAAGTGGTATCGCCACTCCAGTAGAGCCAGATGATGGCCGGCACCAGCACCACCAACGGGCCAAGCTGCACCAGGCACGTCAGAATCATCAGCACGGTGAGCAGGGTGGCATAAGGGATGCCGGAAATCGCCAGGCCAATGCCGCCCAGCACACCCTGTACCAGCGCTGTCACCACCACGCCCAATGCCACGGCGCGGATCGCTTGCCCGGCTAACAGCACCGCCGCATCGCCGCGACGTCCGCCCATGCGATAAGCAAAGTGGCGAATGCCGTGACCGACTTGTTCACCACGCCAGTAAAGCAACACGCTAAACAGCAGCATCACCGCGAGGTGGATCATAAAGCGGCCAAAGTGACCAGCCTGTGCAACAAAGAAGCCCGTGGTGCGGCCAATGTAAGGTTGTAGCTGATTTAGAATCGCCGTACCGCCGCCATCAACCATTTTGTGGTAGCTGGAGTAGGTTTTGTTACCGACATAAGGAATTTCACGCAGCCAGACAAAGTCCGGGAAAACCAGATGGCGTTGCGTGGCCCAGGCAATCACCGGCGCGCTGTTATCGATCAGGCTACTCACCAGCAGGGCAATCGGAATAATAAACAGCAGCAGTAACAGAATGGTCATGGCGATCACCGCCAGCGATCGTCGTCCCCACAGCAGATGCTGCAAACGTATCATTAATGGCCAGGTGGCAATCACCACCATGCTGGCCCAGGCAAAGCCCAGAATGAAGGGTTGTACCACCCACAGGCAGGCGATGATCATAATCAGTATGAACATCAACGAGAACAGCAGTTGCGGTAGATCCATACCGCGTTGCAGGCTTTTCATCACAACGTTTTGACCTCAATTAATCCTTCATGGTGGGCCGCACGGGCCCTGATCAATGATGAGCTATTTCCTGAAAATTAAACAGAAAAAAGCAGGTGTCGCGGAGGTCTTTCCTGAAAAAACAGCAGGCGATAAAAAAATATGATAAAACCAATGGTTGAAAAAAATAACCACGCAAACGTTTACAACATCTCGGTCGCGCAATAATGATCCCACAGATTTCCCAGGCACCCGGCCTCGTTCAACGGGTGCTGACATTCCTGCAGTCATTAAAAGAGCAAGGATTTACCGGTGATACCGCCACGAGCTATGCCGATCGGCTATCACTTTCTACCGATAACAGCATTTATCAGCTGTTACCTGATGCAGCGCTGTTCCCACGCTCGACCGCCGATGTCGCGTTGATTGCGCGTTTGGCTGGCGAGGAGCGGTTCAACAGCCTGACCTTCGCCCCACGCGGGGGTGGCACCGGCACGAATGGTCAATCACTGAATCAGGGTATCGTGGTCGACATGTCGCGCTACATGAATCGCATCCTGGAAATTAATCCTGAACAGGGTTGGGTGCGCGTTGAAGCGGGCGTGGTGAAAGATCAGCTGAATGCCTGGCTGAAGCCTTATGGCTTTTTCTTCTCGCCTGAACTCTCTACCAGTAACCGCGCGACCTTAGGGGGCATGATTAACACCGATGCTTCTGGTCAAGGCTCTCTGGTGTACGGTAAAACCTCCGATCACGTTGAAGGTTTGCGCGCCGTATTAATCGGCGGCGATATTCTTGATACCCGCGCGATGCCGACTACGCTGGCAGAGCAGTTGGCCGCCACCCCGACTGCGGAAGGGCGCATCTATCATGAAGTGCTCAATCGTTGCCGCGACCAGCGCGATCTGATCCTGGAAAAATTCCCTAAACTGAACCGCTTCCTGACGGGCTACGACCTGCGTCACGTGTTCAGTGATGATTTGCAAACCTTTGATCTGACGCGCTTGTTATGTGGTGCCGAGGGCACGCTGGCCTTCATCACCGAAGCGCGCCTCGATATCACACCGATTCCGAAAGTACGCCGTCTCGTTAATATCAAATATGACTCGTTTGACTCCGCGCTGCGTAATGCGCCCTTTATGGTCGAAGCCAAAGCGCTGTCTGTCGAAACGGTGGACTCAAAAGTGCTGAACCTGGCGCGAGAGGATATCGTCTGGCATTCGGTCAACGAACTTATCACCGATGTACCCGATAAAGAGATGCTTGGTCTGAACATCGTCGAATTTGCGGGTGACGATGGTGAACTGATTGAACAACAGGTTAATAGTTTGTGTGCACGGCTGGATGAGCTGATGCAGCAACAGCAAGGCGGCGTGATTGGCTATCAGCTGTGTAACGATTTGGGCGGCATTGAGCGCATCTACAATATGCGCAAAAAAGCCGTAGGCCTGTTGGGTAACGCGAAAGGGCGTGCCAAGCCGATTCCTTTTGTCGAGGATACCGCCGTCCCACCAGAGCAGTTAGCCGATTACATTGTCGATTTCCGTGCCTTACTCGACAGCCATGGTTTGAGCTATGGCATGTTTGGTCACGTTGATGCGGGGGTGCTGCACGTGCGCCCGGCGCTGGATATGTGCGACCCGCAGCAAGAGCTGTTAATGAAACAAATCTCCGATGAAGTGGTGGCGCTGACGGCTCGCTACGGCGGATTACTGTGGGGCGAGCACGGCAAAGGTTTCCGCGCTCAGTACAGTCCAGCCTTCTTCGGCGAAACCCTGTTCAACGAACTGCGTCGTATCAAAGCCGCTTTTGACCCGGATAACCGCATGAATCCTGGCAAAATCTGCACACCTTTTGGCAGCAATGAGCCGATGATGCAGGTGGATGCCGTCAAACGTGGCACCTATGATCGCCAGATCCCGGTCACCGTGCGTAACGACTGGCGGGGAGCCATGGAGTGCAACGGTAACGGCTTATGCTTCAACTTTGATGCGCGCAGCCCGATGTGCCCGTCCATGAAAATTACCCGCAACCGTATCCATTCTCCCAAAGGCCGTGCCACATTAACGCGTGAGTGGCTGCGTTTATTGTCAGAGCAGGGCGTAGATCCCTCTCAACTGGAGCAGGCACTGCCGAAGCAGGGCGCCAGTCTGCGCACCTTGATTCAACGTACCCGTAACTCCTGGCACGCGAAACAGGGCGAATATGACTTCTCGCATGAAGTCAAAGAGGCCATGTCTGGTTGCCTCGCCTGCAAAGCCTGTTCGACTCAGTGTCCTATCAAGATTGATGTGCCGAGTTTCCGCTCGCGCTTCCTGCAGCTTTATCACACTCGCTATCTGCGCCCGTTGAGCGATCATCTGGTGGCAACGGTAGAGAGTTATGCGCCGTTAATGGCAAAAGCGCCGAAGGTGTTCAACTTCTTCCTCAAGCAGCCATGGGTTCGCGAGTTGAGTCAAACCCATATCGGCATGGTGGATCTGCCGCTGCTCTCATCTCCGAGCCTGAAACAGCAGCTCAGTGGTCATCCGGCGATGAGCCTGACGCTGGAACAGCTGGAAGCGATGGATGTGGCGCAGCGTGAAAACTGCGTGCTGGTGGTGCAGGATCCTTTCACCAGCTATTACGAAGCCCAGTTAGTGACTGATTTCGTGAGACTGATTGAAAAGCTGGGCTATCGTCCAGTGCTGCTGCCGTTTTCACCTAATGGTAAAGCACAACACGTGAAGGGCTTCCTGCAGCGTTTTGCACGCACCGCCACTAAAACCGCAGAACTTCTGAACCGTGTGGCAAAACTGGGCATGCCCATGGTCGGTGTCGATCCGGCCACCGTGTTGTGTTATCGCGACGAATATAAAGAAGTCTTGGGCGAGCAGCGAGGTGAGTTCCAGGTGCAACTGGTTCATGAGTGGTTACAGCAAGCGACAGACTCGCGCACCGTGCAAATGGCCAGTGGGGAAGCCTGGTATCTGTTCGCACACTGTACTGAAGTGACCGCGCTGCCCTCTACGCCCAATCAGTGGAAGGATATTTTTGCGCGCTTCGGGGCTAAGCTGGAAAACGTCAATGTCGGCTGCTGCGGCATGGCCGGTACATATGGCCACGAAAGTAAAAACCTGGAGAATTCACTGGGGATTTATGCGCTTTCATGGAATCCACAGTTGCAGAAGCTACCGCGTCAGCGTTGTCTGGCAACCGGCTTCTCGTGCCGTAGTCAGGTCAAACGTGCAGAAGGCAATGGCATGCGGCATCCACTACAAGCGCTGCTGGAAATGATGTAAACAAATTGTAGTAGACGTCACAAAGCTGGATTAGAATATCCAGCCTGCGTGACGGACGAAATCACTTTGCAGGCTGGTGGCTTGGTCCCACTGGCCGCTGAGCGCCAGTTGATGGCACAAGCGAGTCAACGACAGGCGCGCCAGCTGATAAGCCTGGATACGGAACAAACGGTCGCGATCGGCATTGCCCATCTCCTGCACTAAGCGGTGATGGAGCTTGCCCATGGCATGCAAATAGCTTTGATCGTCGCCGTTCAGTTCGCAGATTTCGGCCATGTCGAGGCAGGTATCATTAAAGCGGCGCAGTTGGTCGATAGTACAATCGGTGCGGTTGAGCTTAGCCTGAGCCATATAGAAGTCTACGGTGATATCACGCACCGAAAACTTATATTCATCGATTTTGTGTTGTAACCAGGCCGAGACGGTAAGCGTCATGTCGCTGCTCTAAATGGGTTAATGATAATCATTATCATATTCAACCGCGTCAGGAATGCAATTCCCGCAATGAAATTTTATTGATTTCCTTTGCCTGTTAGTAAAATCGGCAATAACAATCTCTTTACATTGAAGAAAGGCGTAACCTATCAATTGTGACATTATCGTAAAGTTGATTTTTTAAATTTTCCGATATTTTAACGGGTTACGCAGTGTAGGCGCGCACGGGAATGCCGCTCACAAGCTGGTGTGAAGGGACTATGCTTAATAAAGCAGCAGTAAAAAACAGCACGAGATGATTATCCCTGCAAAACAAGCGGTTGAAGTGATATCTGATATCACTACCATAGGGGGATAGCCTGAAAAGGCCCAGACTTACGAGGTAGCACCATGTCATCAGTAAATGCAGCTTCTTTTTCACCCGAAGATTTCGTCTGGAAAGGGCTCACGCTGACCGAATCGGCAGCGAAACAGATTCTTAGCCTGGTTGAGCAGGATCCTGAAATTAAAGGCCTGAAACTGGGTGTGAAGCAGTCCGGCTGTGCCGGTTTTGGGTACGTTATGGATCTGGTGAAAGAGCCTGCCGATGACGACCTGACGTTTGAGCAATTCGGCGCAAAATTGTTTGTGCCACTTCAGGCGATGCCGTTTGTTGACGGTACCGAGCTGGATTATGTCCGTGAAGGCCTGAATCAGATTTTTAAATTCAACAACCCTAAAGCTCAGCACGCCTGCGGGTGCGGTGAGAGCTTTGGCGTCGAGTAAGTGAAATATGTCACGACACAGCGAAGCATCTGACGATGTACAAATGTGGGAAGGTAGCCTGAACTACAAAGAAGGCTTCTTTACCCAGTTGCAAACCGACGAAATGGCTCACGGCATTAACGAAGATGTTGTGCGCGCTATTTCGGCCAAACGTAACGAACCTGAGTGGATGCTGGAATTCCGTCTCAAGGCGTATCGCGCCTGGTTAGAGATGGAAGAGCCGCACTGGCTGAAAGCGAACTACACCAAACTCGATTATCAGGATTACAGCTATTACTCTGCGCCGTCCTGCGGCAATTGTGATGATAGCTGTGCCTCTGAACCGGGTGCGACTCAGACTTCTGGCAGCGTAGCGTCTAGCGACTATCTGACCAAAGAAGTGGAAGACGCGTTCAACCAGTTGGGCGTTCCGGTACGCGAGGGACGTGAAGTGGCGGTTGACGCCATTTTCGACTCCGTATCCGTTTCCACCACTTATCGTGACAAACTGGCTGAACAGGGCATTATTTTCTGCTCTTTCGGTGAAGCCATTCATGATCATCCAGAGCTGGTGCAGAAGTACCTCGGCACAGTGGTTCCGCCTAACGATAACTTCTTCGCGGCACTGAACTCAGCCGTGGCATCTGATGGTACCTTCGTTTACATCCCGAAAGGCGTCCGTTGCCCGATGGAGCTGTCAACGTACTTCCGTATCAACGCCGCCAAAACCGGTCAGTTTGAACGTACAATTCTGATTGCCGATGAAGACAGCTATGTAAGCTACATCGAAGGTTGCTCCGCGCCGGTGCGTGATACCTACCAGCTGCACGCCGCAGTGGTTGAAGTCATCATTCACAAAAATGCGGAAGTGAAGTACTCCACCGTACAGAACTGGTTCCCTGGTGGTGAAGGCGAGGGCGGTATCCTCAACTTCGTGACCAAGCGCGCCCTGTGCGAAGGCGATCACAGCAAAATGTCCTGGACTCAGTCTGAGACCGGCTCTGCCATCACCTGGAAATACCCGAGCTGCATTCTGCGCGGTGATTATTCTGTGGGCGAGTTCTACTCTGTGGCCCTGACCAGCGGTCGCCAGCAGGCCGATACCGGCACCAAGATGATCCACATTGGTAAAAACACCAAGTCGACCATCATCTCTAAAGGGATCTCCGCCGGTAAGAGCGAAAACACCTATCGTGGCCTGGTGAAAATCATGCCAACCGCCACTAACGCGCGTAACTTCACCCAGTGTGACTCGATGCTGATTGGCCCGGACTGCGGTGCGCATACCTTCCCGTATGTGGAAACGCGCAACAATACCGCACAGCTGGAACATGAAGCCACCACGTCACGTATTGGTGAAGATCAGATGTTCTACTGTCTGCAGCGTGGCATTAGCGAAGAAGATGCGATCTCCATGATCGTTAACGGCTTCTGTAAAGACGTTTTCTCCGAGCTGCCACTGGAATTCGCTGTGGAAGCGCAAAAACTGTTGGCTATCAGCCTTGAGCACAGTGTGGGCTGATGCCACACGCGTTGCCGGAAGCAATGTGAAGGAAAGAGTATGTTAAGCATTAAAGATTTACAGGTAAGTGTTGAAGACAAAGAAATTCTGCGCGGACTGAACCTTGAAGTAAAACCGGGTGAAGTGCACGCCATTATGGGCCCTAACGGTTCGGGTAAAAGTACCCTGTCGGCAACACTGGCTGGTCGTGAAGATTACGAAGTCACTGGCGGTTCTGTCAGCTTCAAAGGCAAAGATTTGCTGGAGCTGGAGCCGGAAGAGCGCGCGGGTGAAGGTATCTTCATGGCGTTCCAGTACCCGGTAGAGATCCCGGGTGTCAGTAACCAATTCTTCTTGCAGACTTCTGTCAATGCGGTGCGCAAATACCGTGAGCAAGACGAACTGGACCGTTTCGACTTCCAGGACTTCATCGAAGACAAAATCAAACTGCTGAAGATGCCAGAAGATTTGCTGACTCGTTCAGTCAACGTCGGCTTCTCCGGTGGTGAAAAGAAGCGTAATGACATCTTGCAGATGGCAGCGCTGGAACCTGAACTGTGCATTCTGGATGAAACCGACTCCGGTCTGGACATCGATGCACTGAAAATTGTCGCTGAAGGCGTTAATAGCCTGCGTGACGGTAAGCGTTCATTCATTATCGTAACTCACTATCAGCGCATCCTGGATTACATCAAGCCTGACCACGTTCACGTGCTGTATCAGGGCAAGATCGTGAAATCTGGCGACTTCACGCTGGTTAAGCAGTTGGAGGAGCAAGGCTATGGCTGGCTTACCGACGAAGAGTGATAATGCGCTGCAACAGTGGCACCACCTGTTTGAATCGCGCGGTGAAGCGCGCTCATTGCAGGCACAGCAGCACTGGCAGCAACTGATGCGTCTCGGCTTGCCAACACGCAAGCACGAAAACTGGAAATACACCGCGCTGGATGGTCTGCTGGCCAATCAGTTCGTGTTACCCGAAGAACAGGCGGTGACCGCCGAGCAGGTGGCCGAATTGGCTCTGCCGCTGGACGCTGTTCGTCTGGTGTTCGTTGATGGCCGTTTCCAGCCCGAGCTGAGCGCGCGCGACACCGAACTGTTTGAGGTGCAGCATAGCCGCGCTGCAGAGCGCCGTCCGTTGCCTGCCGCCGTACAGCCGGAAGTGTTTCTGCATCTGACTGAAAGCCTGGCGGAAGAGGTCACCTCTATTCGTCTGGCGCGCGGTAAATCAGCGGCTCGCCCGCTCTATTTGCTGCATATCACTAGTGGCAAGGCTGATGCGCTGAATACGGTGCATCACCGTCATCACCTTGAGCTGGAGCAGAGTGCTGAAGCTGAGGTGATAGAACATTACGTGACGCTGAATGGTGCCTCTCACTTTACCGGCGCGCGTTTTACTTTTGCTGTCGCAGACAATGCTAAGCTGAAGCACATCAAGCTGGCCTTTGAAGAGAGCAGCAGCTATCACTTTGCGCACAATGATATTGTGATTGGTGGTGATGCGCAGGTCAGCAGTACCAGTTTCCTGCTGGGTGCGGGCTTGTCACGTCACAACACCAGCGTGCAGCTCAATGGTGAAAATACTGAGCTGGCATTGAACAGCCTGATATTGCCGATCAATTCAGAAGTGGCGGATACCCGTAGCTATCTGGAGCACAACAAAGGCCACTGCCTGAGTCGTCAGCTGCACAAAACCATTTCGCGTGACAAAGGTCGTTCTATCTTCAATGGTCACATTAAAGTGGCACAGCATGCGCTGAAAACTGATGGGCAGATGACCAACAACAACCTGTTGCTTGGTCGTCTGGCGGAAGTGGACACTAAGCCACAGCTGGAAATCTATGCTGATGACGTGAAGTGCAGCCACGGCGCGACTATTGGTCGTATCGATGACGAGCAGATGTTCTATCTGCGCTCGCGCGGTATCACCGAAGAAGCGGCACAGCAGATGATCATCCATGCGTTCGCGGCCGAATTGACCGAGATCCTGGAAGAAGAGTCACTGCGTCAGGTGGTACTGCAACGCATTACGGCGCGTTTCCCCGGAGTTGAGTTATGAGTTTCGATCTCGAACGAATCAGAGCGGAATTTCCGATTCTGAAACGTGAGGTCAACGGACATCCGCTGGCCTACCTTGATAGCGCGGCCAGCGCTCAGCGCCCGCTCGCGGTTATCAATGCGGAAAGTTATTTCTACCAGCACGGCTACGCCGCCGTGCATCGTGGTATTCACTCGCTGAGTGCCCAAGCCACTACCGACATGGAAAACGTGCGCACCCAGGCTGCGCGCTTTCTTAATGCGGCCTCGCCAGAAGAGATCATCTTCGTTAAAGGCACCACTGAAGGCATCAATCTGGTCGCCAACAGCTGGGGCGGCAGTCAGTTGCAGCCCGGTGATAACATCATCATCACCGAGATGGAGCATCACGCCAACATCGTGCCTTGGCAGATGGTGGCGCAACGCACCGGTGCTGAAATTCGCGTGTTGCCACTGAATGCACAAGGCGAATTGGCGCTGGAGCAACTGGGTGGTCTGATTGATAGCCGCACCCGTTTGCTGGCGGTGACGCACGTTTCCAACGTGCTCGGCACGGTGAACCCGGTCAAAGCCATTGTTGCGCAGGCGAAAGCTGCAGGCGTGGTGACGCTGGTGGACGGCGCGCAAGCCGTGATGCACCACGCGGTGGATGTGCAAGATATTGACTGCGATTTCTACGTCTTCTCCGGCCATAAAATCTATGGTCCGACCGGTATCGGTGTACTGTATGCGCGTAAAGCGCTGCAGGAAATCATGCCGCCGTGGGAAGGTGGCGGTTCAATGATCGATCAGGTTATGCTGCCAACTGGCACCACCTGGAACAGCACGCCATGGCGTTTTGAAGCCGGTACACCTAATACCGGTGGCATTATCGGACTGGGTGCCGCGTTGAGCTGGATCAGCGAACTGGGTTTGGACGCGATCAATGAGCGTGAAAGCGCGCTGATGCGTTACGCACTGGATAAACTGGCCTCGGTGCCTGATCTGGTGATTTACGGTCCCGCGCAGCGTAGCGGTGTCGTGGCTTTTAACCTCGGCAAACACCACGCGTTTGACGTAGGAAGTTTCCTTGATCAATACGGTATTGCCATCCGTACCGGCCATCACTGTGCGATGCCGCTGATGCGTCATTTTGCGGTGCCAGCCATGTGTCGCGCTTCCTTCGCCCTGTACAACAGTGAAGAAGAGGCCGATCGCCTGGCGGCAGGTTTGACCCGTATTCATCGTCTGCTGGGCGGTTGAGCAGATTTCAGGAGTAATCCATGGCGAATTTGCCAGATAAAGAGAAACTGGTGCGCAATTTTAATCGTTGCGCAAACTGGGAAGAGAAGTACCTTTACATCATTGAGCTTGGGGCGAAATTACCAGAATCCTCTGAAAGCTTGCAGCAACCTAAGTACGTGATTTCAGGTTGCCAGAGCCAGGTTTGGATCCGCATGACCCCCCAGGCAGATGGCACCATCGCCTTTGAAGGTGACAGTGATGCCGCTATTGTTAAGGGTTTGATTGCAGTGGTGTTTAGTCTGTATCAAGGGCTGAAATCACAGGAAATTCTCGACCTCGATGTTCGTCACTGGTTTGGCGAATTAGCACTGACTCAGCACCTCACTCCTACGCGTTCGCAGGGACTGGAAGCGATGATTCGCGCGATCCGTCATAACGCACAAAGCCTCAGCTAAGTTACACTCCCCAGACCCCGGCATGACCGGGGTCTGTTCCATCCGACAAAGAGAAAATTGCATGAAACCAGCGTTACGTTTAGCCGGTGCATTGCTGTTGTCCTGCTTCGGGCTTTCTGCACCTGCATTTGCTACGGAATATCCCCTGCCAGCCGATAACAGCCGTTTAATTGGCGAGAATACCCTGACCACCGTGCCGGACGACAAACGGCCCTTAGAGAGCATTGCTGCGCATTATAAGATTGGTATGCTCGGCATGTTAGAGGCCAACCCTGGCGTTGATCCCTGGTTGCCGAAGGCCGGTACCCAATTAACGGTGCCGCTGCAGATGCTGCTACCGGATGCGCCACGGGAGGGGATCGTTGTTAACCTTGCGGAACTGAGATTATATTACTACCCGAAAGGCGAAAATCGCGTGGTGGTCTATCCGATCGGTATCGGTCAGTTGGGTGCAGCGACACCCAATATGGTCACCACTATCAGCCAGAAGATCCCCAACCCGACCTGGACTCCTACCGTCAACATCCGCAAACGCTACGCCAAAGAGGGCATTACTCTACCGGGTGTGGTGCCTGCCGGGCCAGATAACCCAATGGGGCTGTTTGCCATGCGTCTGGCGCGAGGAACCGGGCAGTATCTGATTCATGGCACCAACGCTGATTTCGGCATTGGCATGCGTGTCAGCTCTGGCTGCATTCGTTTACGCCCTGATGATATCGAAGCGCTGTTTAACAGCGTGCCGAAGGGAACCCGCGTACAAATCATCAATGAGCCGATTAAGGTGGCGGTAGAACCGGATGGCAAGCGTTACGTCGAAGTGCATCAGCCACTGTCACGTAATGAGAAGGATGATCCACAGACCATGCCAATTGCGCTGACGGCGAAGATGAAGGCTTTCCTCAATAGCCAGCACAGTGACACGGCATTGATGAAAGAGGCGATTGCACGCCGTTCTGGCATGCCGGTGTTGGTGAGCAGTGGCGAGCCTGTCACACAGGACACGGCGTTACCTGCAGTGCTGCAAACGCAGCAGAAGGGGGAACAAGCCACCATCACCGAGGCATTGGGAGAGGCTAAGACAGCTCCTTAACGCAGGGCCAAAATCAGGACAAAAAAAATGGTGCCACATGGGCACCATTTTTCAAACCAGAACTCTTACTTACGGTAAGAGTGAGCCTGGTTGTCCAGACGCTGGTTAGCGCGAGCTGCGTCATCTTTAGCAGCCTGAACGTCAGAACGGATTGCGTTCACGTCGTTGCTCAGCTGGTCAACTTTAGCGTTCAGAGTCTGAACGTCTGAAGACAGCTGGTCGATTTTAGCGTTGCTTGAGCAACCAGCCAGCAGAGTTGAACCCAGAATTACCGCGCCCAGTACCAGTTTAGTACGATTCATTATTAATACCCTCTAGAATTGAGTTAATCTCCATGTAGCGTTACAAGTATTACACAAAGCTTTTTGAGTTGAGAATAAATTTTTGATGAGAACATGCTTAAATTTGATCGTTCGCTCAAAGAAGCAGCGTTTCGCAGAAGATGATGAAAATATTTAGCTAAAACAGAGAGATTTAATCGGACTAACCTTAATTGTGCGGGATATTGAATAGTTATTATCGATTGGAAAATTCTGGTTTTTGTATTACCGCAAGATTAAAAAAAGCGCCTTAAAAAGGCGCTTTTAAATAAAACTTCAACCAAAAATCAGAGTACGTGCACAGAAGCGGTGTTAGTGGTGCCACTTGGCACCAGTGCGCCAGAAACCATCACCACAACATCACCTTTTTGTGCGTAGCTGCTGTCTAACGCCAGCTCTTTACCAATGCGGTAGAAATCGTCAGTCGAGGCAATTTCAGTGACCAGACGCGTTTCAATACCTTTGCTCAGAATCAACTGGCGCGCGGTGGTAGGATTGGTGGTCAGTGCCAGAATGGTGGCGTATGGGAAATATTTACGCACAGCCTTGGCTGATTTACCGCCTTCGGTTGCCACCACGATCACTGGCGCTTCCAGTTTCTCTGCGGTCTCAACGGCACCGCGACAGACGGCTTCAGTGATACGCAGTTTGCGGGACTCCAGCAGCTCATCGATACGTGATTTCATCACGCGATCGGTACGCTCACAGATGGTCGCCATGATGGTGACGGATTCGAGCGGATACTTACCTTTAGCACTTTCGCCTGACAGCATGACAGCATCGGTGCCATCCAGGATGGCGTTGGCCACATCACCGGCTTCCGCACGGGTAGGGCGCGGGTTTTTGATCATCGAGTCGAGCATCTGCGTAGCGGTAATCACCACTTTGCGTGCTTTATTACACTTCTTGATCATCATCTTCTGAGCGAAGATCACTTCTTCAACCGGGATTTCAACACCCAGATCGCCACGAGCCACCATGATGCCATCAGAAGCTTCCAGAATTTCGTCGAAGTTATTCAGACCTTCCTGGTTCTCGATCTTAGAGATGATCTGAATGTGTTCGCCACCGTGTGCTTTCAGGTGCTCACGGATTTCCAGGACATCTGAACGCTTACGGATAAAGGAAGCGGCAACAAAATCGACGTTCTGTTCGCAACCGAAAATCAGGTCACGCTTATCTTTTTCCGCCAGAGCGGGCAGCTGAATGGATACACCTGGCAGGTTAACGCCTTTGTTCTCACCCAGATCGCCGTTGTTCAATACGGTGCAGACCACGGTGTTTTCAGTGACTTCAGTCACTTGCATCCCGATCAGGCCGTCATCAACCAGAACGGTATTGCCGATTTTCAAGTCTTCAGTGAAGCCCGAATAGGTCACAGCAACACGTTCGTTGTTGCCAATCACTGACTGGTCAGTGGTGAAGGTGAAGGTCTGTCCCGCTTTCAAAGAAACGTCATTACCACCGTCCAGCTTCATGGTACGGATTTCAGGGCCTTTGGTGTCCAGCAGAATCGCGGCCTGACGACCGGTTTTTTCCATGACGGCGCGCATATTGGTAATACGCTGACCATGTTCGGCATAATCACCGTGAGAGAAGTTCAGGCGCATGACGTTCATGCCTGCTTCCAGCAGTTGAGTCAGCATCTCTTCAGATTCGGTTTTCGGACCGATAGTACAAACAATCTTGGTCTTTTTCATGTCAGGTTTTCTGTAAGTTGTGATGGATGATAAAGGTCGGGATTCGCAGCGCAAGGCAGCGAAGTGAAAATGAGTATGGTGTTGGTTCGGATCGTACAGAAGTAAGAATAGGTGACGAAGGCCAGCCGTGCAGAGAAGTTATGCAGTACGCGAGGGAACTGGTTAGACAGTGTTGCGCAAATCATTTGAGTTGTTTGCATAGGCACGTTAGCGCTGAAACCTTTCAGGTGGACAACGCGGCATAGTATAGTCGCTAAGTATGCGAAAACCAATATAAAAGCTAAGAGAGAAAACGATTCAGATCAAGGAAAGGGGTGTTGCGCAAAGAGAGAGAATAAGAAAAGTGGTGCGCTCTAATGGACTCGAACCATCGACCCCCACCATGTCAAGGTGGTGCTCTAACCAACTGAGCTAAGAGCGCAACATGCTGTCAGGGCGACAGCGGGGACGAATATTAACGGCAGGCCGCGATGCTGGCAAGGGAAAAAATGAATTTCCATGACGACTGACCAGCATCTGTGCGACCCGCTGTTTTTTTAAGCGAGAAGGGGCCAAATAACGGCCCCTTCAGCCACTTAGCGCGCTGCACGTGCCAAAATGACCTGCGCGGGCAGGCGCTGTAAACGTCGAATTCGCCAGATCATCATGATGGCGGCGGAAGTCAGGCCAACAATAAATCCACACCAGAATCCAGCCGGACCCAGTTTAGGTACGACCCAGTCCGTCAACGCCAGAATGTAGCCAACGGGTAATCCCAGCACCCAATAGGCAATAAAGGTAATGAAGAAGATCGACCGCGTATCTTTATAACCACGCAAAATCCCGCTACCGATCACCTGAATAGAGTCGGAGAACTGGTATATCGCGGCCAGCAACATTAGCTGGGCTGCGAGCGTAATCACTTCAGGATTCGCGGTGTAGAGCGCCGCAATATCTGCTCTGAACGTCACGGTGAAGATCGCCGTGATCGCGGCCATGCTGATCCCCACACCTTGTCCGGTCCAGGCCGCCACACGTGCTTGCTCTGCGGAGCCTTGTCCCAAACGGTAACCGACACGGATGGTGGTTGCCACGCCGAGTGATAGTGGCAACACAAACATCAGCGAACTGAAGTTCAGCGCTATCTGGTGCCCTGCAACTTTGACAATGCCTAACGGTGAAACCAGCAACGCCACAACGGCGAACAGGGTCACTTCGAAGAACAGCGCCAACGCCACAGGTAAACCTAACGTGAACAGACGCGTTAGCACGGCTTTTGAAGGCGCGGACCAACGTGTGTTCATGCGAATATCGCGCATGCTGGCCATGCGTTTCACCCAGAAGCGCATCACCATGAACATCACCCAATACACCGAGGCTGTTGCCACGCCGCAACCGACACCGCCGAGCGCCGGCATGCCAAAATGGCCATAAATGAAGACATAGTTCAGCGGGATGTTCACCATCAGGCCCAGAAAACCGAGTAACATCGCCGGTTTGGTTTTCGACAAACCTTCACATTGGTTGCGAGCGACCTGGAAGAAGAGATAGCCAGGCGCGCCCCACAATAAGGCATGCAGATACCCCTCTGCTTTAGCCGCCAGTTGCGGATCGATATCATGCATCGCATGGATGAGATAACCCGCGTTCCACAGCACAATCATGATCAGCAACGCCACGGCCAGGGCTAACCAATACCCCTGGCGTACCTGTTCTGCGATGCGTTCACGTCGCCCTGAACCGTTGAGTTGCGCAACGGTTGGCGTCAAAGCCAGTAGAAGACCATGACCAAACAGAATGGCGGGAAGCCAGATAGAGGTGCCGACAGCAACGGCGGCCATATCCGTGGCGCTTACCGCACCGGCCATAATGGTATCCACAAAACCCATCGCTGTCTGAGCCACCTGAGCAAGGATGACCGGGATCGCGAGGGCCAGCAATTGACGCGCTTCTGTTAAATACTTCTGCACGTAACACCTGCTTAAATTATCAAGAGAGTGGGGTGAAATCCCCATAGAATGCGCGGCATAGTGTAACGGGAGCACTCTGTTCCACCAAACTTTGATCGCATTTTGTTAAGTTATTTGTGTAAAGTTTGAACTCCGGCAAATTAAACGCCGCAGGCCAAGCTGTGATAAACTACGGCAAACTTCACCAAGGCTGAGATTATGTTTACTGGGATTGTGCAGGGCACGGCCGAAATTATCGCCGTTGAAGAAAAAGAGCTGTTTCGTACCCATATTGTGCGTTTGCCGGAAGAGTTATTGCCCGGCCTGGCACTGGGCGCATCGGTTGCGCACAACGGTTGCTGCCTGACCGTGACAGCGATTGAGGGCGATCGCGTCAGCTTTGATTTGATCAAAGAGACATTGCGCATTACTAACCTGGGTGAATTACAGGTTGGTGATATCGTGAATATTGAGCGTGCGGCGAAGTTCAGCGATGAAATTGGCGGTCACTTAATGTCCGGCCATATTATGACCACGGCTGAAATTTGCAAAATTATCCAGTCAGAAAACAACCGTGAAGTGTGGTTTAAATTGCAGGATGCATCGCAAATAAAATACATCCTGCATAAAGGCTTTGTGGGCATCGACGGCATCAGCCTTACGGTTGGGGATGTGACGAAAAGCAAATTCTGCGTGCACCTGATTCCGGAAACGCTGGAACGCACCACGTTGGGAGCCAAAAAGCTGGGGCATAAGGTCAACATTGAGATCGACCCGCACACGCAGGCGATTGTCGAAACCGTTGAACGCGTGTTGGCGCAACGTGAAGCAGCAGCGTTAGCTCACCTCGACGACGCGGAATAAAAGAGAGAAAAAAGGCGCCCGCGGCGCCTTTGTTTTTTGTTTCACGCACAATCAACGTGCTACACGTAATCCGCCATCCTTCCCGCGACTGAATACCACCTGCCACAGCTGAATATCACGCGCACGGAAAGCACCCGCGCAGGCGTTGAGATAGTAGCTGAACATGCGTTTAAAACGGTCGCCGTACTTCTCTGACAGCTGTGGCCAGGCCGCCTGGAAACGCTCATACCAGGCCATTAACGTGGTGTCATAGTCAGCGCCAAAGTTGTGCCAGTCTTCCATGATGAAATGTTTCTCGCTGGCATCAGCAATTTGACGCACAGAAGGCAGGCAACCATTCGGGAAAATGTATTTATCAATCCAAGGATCGACGTTCATATCCGTGGTGATGGCACCAATGGTATGCAGTAAAAATATGCCGTCTGGTTTGAGGTTGCGATCAGCGACGTCAAAATAAGTGGCATAGTTTTTCGGCCCCACGTGCTCGAACATCCCAACCGAAACAATGCGATCAAATTGCAGATTCAAGTCGCGGTAGTCTTGCAGCAGAATGGTGACATCCAGGCCTTCACAGCGCTGCTGTGCCAGTTTCTGCTGCTCAGCGGAAATGGTGACGCCATGAACTTTCACGCCATAATGACGCGCGGCAAACTCCGCCAGTCCACCCCATCCGCAACCGATATCCAGTAGTGTCATACCGGGTTCGAGCTGCAATTTGCGGCAAATCATATCCAATTTGGCGTGTTGCGCCTGTTCAAGCGTTTCCGCGTCTTTCCAGTAACCGCAGGAATATTGCATGAAAGGATCGAGCATCAGCGAAAAGAGGTCATTGCCCAGATCGTAATGTTCTTTACCGACAATCCATGCGCGTTTTTTCGACTGCAAATTGGTCAATCGCGCGGCAGCAATGCGCAATGTATCCTTGAAATGGTGAGGCAGTTGTTTGTCCAGATGTTGTTTCAGTACGCGATGGAAAAATACATCCAGCTGTTCGCAATCCCACCAGCCGTCCATATAACTCTCACCTAAACCCAACGATCCTTCTTGCAAAACACGTTTGAAAAAATCAGGGTGCTTAACCTGAACATCCCAGGGGCGTGTGCCATTGATAGTAACATCAGCGCGTTCCAGTAATTCGCTGACGATACGAAACCAGTGGTTTTCTTCAAGGCTCACTTCTTCTATACACGATGAACTCATAGCTTCTCCATCACCTTTCCGATTTGAACCTGAGGAAATAATAGTCAATTTCCTCAGGCCTGTGAGAGAACTCACGGAAATTCCGTGCGCCACATAGCCGACGTTTTACAGAGGTATGAATCTGAATAGAAATGTCTGGCACAAATCAGGAGAGGAAGATCGTGCAGACGCCATCCCAGCGACAGAGTCGCTTAAAATTAGTACAATTATGTTATTGATTTGTTAAGGTAATGCTGACCCACAGAGTATATGCTCACGTGGGTCAATATTCAACGAGTTATCGTTAGTATGCTAACGAAAGTTATTTCGTTAGTGATTATCTTCGCAGGGACGAGAGTTGTGAGCAACATCACTTTGTGCGCAAGGCGAACGCTGCCAGATAAAGCCAGCCCATGCCAGCACGACCGTCGCCACCATCACCAGGGTCGTATTGTGCAGCGCTTGTGCCAATCCGGCGGAGACGAGCAGGCTGGCAATAAAGCACAGGCCGAGTTGAAACAAGTTCTGTAAACCCGCCGCTTTACCTGTGGCCTGAGGGAAGGGGGCCAAAGCACTGGCAACCACTATCGGGTAAATCGCGCCATTCGCCAGCGCCATGCCGCAGAAAGGTAGCAATAATGCCACTAATGATGGCGCAGGCAGCATGGCGACCACAAACAGACTAAGGATGCTCAGGCTATACACCACCAGCAGCCATGGAAGAAGTTGCGCACCCTGATAACGATTGAGCAGCGCGCGGCAGCCGAAGCCACCAATCAGAAAAGCAACGGTCTGTGGGATATAGCTCAAGCCAATGTCTGCGGGTGTTAACCCTGCTGAGGCGAGAATAAAAGGCGAACCGGTTAGCCACGCGAAAAAACTGGCGGAACAGGCTGAGTAAATCAGCACGTTGCCACTGTATACTCGGGTCTTCAGCAGCGTGAGCCAGCCGGGTTGCGCAACATTTGCAGCCTTAACTTTTTTGGGGGCAGTCAGTTGCAGGGTGCCGATGAGCAGCAAAACGGTGATCGCTGTGAGCGCGATAAAAATACTGCGCCAATGGAAGTGTCCCATCAGCCAGGCACCCAGCAGTGGCGCTAATGCTGGCGAGAGCGCGACCAGAGGCATGATAGTGGCAAATACTTTGTTGGCTTGTGCTTTCGGGTAGCGATCCACCACCAGTGCCTGCCAGCTCACGGCCGCCGCACACACGCCCACTGCTTGTACAAAGCGCAATGCCAGCATCAGGTTGACGTCTGTTACCCACAACATACCCAGACAGCCCAGGGCGAAAAGGGTCAAGCCTGCCAACAAAATCGGTTTACGACCAAAGCGATCCGATAAGGGGCCCCAAAACACCTGCGCACAGGCAAAACCACCGAGAAACAGGCTAAGGCTGGCGCTGATCGTACCCGGAGCCGTGGCGAAATCGCGCTGCATGTCACCAAAAGCGGGCAGATACATATCCGTGGCGAGAAAGCCGAGCATACTCAGCACGGCAAGGTAGGGCAGAAATCCTTTCGAAGACAACATAGTGATTCTCATTGGCAGATTGAACGCCGGGGAGTGTAAAAGAGTGCGTTGTGGTTTGTGAAACGCTAATATTTGCATCTTGCTGTTAAAAATTTTGAAGGCAAATGCATGTGGTCTGAATATGCGCTGGAAGTGGTAGATGCGGTGGCGCGCAGCGGCAGTTTCAGCGCGGCAGCACAAGAGTTGCATCGTGTGCCCTCTGCCGTAAGCTATACCGTCAGGCAGCTGGAAACCTGGTTAGCGGTACCGTTGTTTGAGCGTCAGCATCGTGAAGTCGTCTTGACACCAGCCGGTGAGCATTTTGTCCGGGAAGGACGATCTGTTATCAAAAAAATGCTTGCGACGCGTAGGCAGTGCCAACAGTTGGCGAACGGCTGGCGCGGACAGTTGAGCATCGCGGTGGACTGCATCGTCAAACCCCAGCGCACCCGACAGCTGGTGAAAGATTTTTACCGCCATTTCCCGGATATGGAGCTGATTATCAGCTACGAAGTGTTCAACGGTGTCTGGGATGCGCTGGCCGATGGACGTGTCGATGTGGCGATTGGCGCAACGCAGGCGATTCCGGTTGGCGGGCGGTTCGCCTTCCAGGATATGGGCGCATTAAACTGGCGTTGCGTTGTCAGTCCCGATCATCCGTTGGTCAACCATACAGAATTAAATGATGAAGTGTTGCGTGCCTGGCCATCGCTAGTGCTGGAAGACACGTCTCGTGCATTACCCAGACGTATGACCTGGACTTTGGACAATCAGCGGCGTTTGGTGGTGCCAGAGTGGGAAACCGGCATGGATTGTTTGCAGGCGGGATTGTGTGTCGGCATGGTGCCAGGGCATTTAGCGCGACCACTGTTGGATCAAGGCACGCTGGTGGAATTGCCACTGCCGCAGCCGTTTCCTGACAGCCCATGCTGTGTCAGTTGGTCAGAGCAGCGAGCATCACCCGCGCTGGATTGGCTTCTGGCTTATCTGGGTGATGCAGAGACGCTGAACCACGAATGGCTCAGCGAAACGCGAGGTTAGCGGCGATAGTCGCGGAATGGACCATCGGCAACGGAGCGGCGCTCAATTAAGGTCGGTTGAACCTCAATCGTTTGTGGCTCTTCACGCTTACTGGTGATGCGATCCAGCAACATTTCGAGCGCTTTCTCACCCAACTCAGCCTTCGGCTGATGCACGGTGGTGAGAGCAGGCGTGAAAAAGCGTGCGTTGCGCACGTTATCGTAACCGATCACGGATATATCTTGCGGGACGCGCAAGCCCATCTCATCTGCTGCGCAAATCGCACCCATTGCCATGATATCGCCACCACAGAATACGGCAGTTGGACGCTGTTTCTGGTTCAGGATTTGCTGCATCGCCTGATAGCCTGAATCGGGTTCAAAATCACCCTGCACAATCCACTCTGGCCGCACCATGACCCCGGCTTCATTCATTGCCTGCAGGAAGCCAGCGTGGCGTCCACCGCCCGTGTTGCGTTCAAGCTGTCCCGGGATCGCGCCAATATCGCGGTGACCACGTTCGATCAAATAGCGCCCAGCCAAATAACCGCCGTGGAAAGCATTGTCCTGCACGGTGTCGGTAAAGTCACCGCGTGAAGCGCCCCAATCCATCACCACCATCGGGATATTGCGATTCTCTTCCAGCATTTGCAGCAGGTCATCTGGGTATTCGGAGCACATTACCAACAGACCATCGACGCGCTTCTGCGCCATCATCGAGAGATAGGCACGTTGCTTTTGCAGGTCGTTGTGCGCATTGCCAAGAATTAATGTGTAGCCGCGCTCGAAGCAGTGATTCTCAACCGCTTCAATGATCTCAGCAAAGTAGGGGGCTTCACTTGAGGTGGCCAGCAAACCCAATGTTTTGGTGTGATTGACTTTCAAACTGCGCGCAACGGCGCTGGGGGAATAGTGCAACTCTTTAATTGCTTCCCAAACGGCGTTACGCGTCTCTTCTGCGACAAAACGCGTTTTGTTGATGACATGCGAAACCGTGGTGGTGGAGACACCCGCGCGTTTTGCTACATCTTTAATTGTGGCCATGAAAATGGACCTCCCCGGCTTATCGCAAAGTACTGATAAGTATATTGTTAAACGTTTGCGTCTGCGAAGGGTTTTGCACCCGAAAATTTGGGTCAATGCTGCCTGTTCAGGCAGGAAAAATCGCTTCAGCAGGCTGTAAATACAGCATGCGCAAAATGGGTTGCGCAACGAAAGGCGGCGATTCTAGCAAGCTGGCGCGGATAAGACGAGATTTTTGCCTGACGCTGTGCGAAAATTGTTTTAACCCTAATAAAAGTGTGACTAAGGAGTAGTGATGAGTACAGATCTGAAGCTGGCCCTGATGACCACGGTTGGCGCACTGTTAATGATTATTGCGTTTAGCTTTACGGCCATCCTGCATTAAATAAAAGGGTATAAAAAAGCCGGTGCTGTGAAAGCATCCGGCTTTTTTGTGCGTTGCGCAACGACTAACGAATGGTTTTCGGCGTCATCATGCGGCGTGCGCCGACATAATGCTTCTCCCAGTAATCTTCGCCCAACGCACTAATCTGAATGTCTTTACCGGTCCGCGGTGACTGAATAAATTTACCGTTACCAAGGTAGACACCTACGTGGTCGGCAGTGCCACGATTGTTAATACGGAAGAAGACTAAATCGCCTTTTTCGAGCATCTGACGCTTAATCGGTGCCGCATCATGCAAGTGATACATCTCATTTGCAGTGCGCGGGAATTTGTATTTCACTAAATCTTTGTAGGCGTACCATACCAGACCACTGCAGTCGAAACCTGTATTCGGCGAGGTGCCCCCCCACTGATAAGGTTTGCCCAACTGGCCCATCAACTTGGTCATCGCTGTTTCACGCGCCTTTTGATAACGCTGGCGGTGTGATTTGCTCATGCGAATGCCGGTCAGCTCCAGCGCTTCATCATCAACTTCACGCGTTTTTTTGGCTAAGCGTTGATGACCATATTTCTTTGCTGGAGATTTCAGCAGGGATTTCTTGCGGGTGGTTTTGTGCAGCGCGGTTTCTGTCTTGCTTTGCTTCTTCAGTTTGAGTTTTTGCACCGTAGTAGACAGGCGAGACTTTTTAGCCGTAGTTTTCACCGGACGTCGCTTGCGGCGCTCATCTTCACGCGCGCTTTTTTTCTCAGCATTATGCAAACTGGCGTTGACGGGCGCATGCGGTGAAGCAGAGGCCACATTAACGAACAGTTGGGCGAAAGCCAGTATGATAAGCGTAATCAGTAAACGCATAGTCCGGTTACAGGTTAAGCAGTCTGATAAAAAAACAGGCCGCGGCTACGTAAGAGAAATCTGATCAACGATCAGCGCCGAAGTGATTCTAATCCACTTTTTTTCCAAAAGGTAAGGCCTTTTTCTATTAATCTGTTACACGGCTTATTCTGTTGTCTTAATGAGCAATTTCAGCTGGTTAACGCAGCGAAACTATTGCTAATTATTAATTTGTTCATGCCTTTTAATGATATGAAAATGTTATTGAAGTTGGCGGAACTTAACAAACATGGCGATTCGCAGGTCGCGAACGCAAAATCCCGTTTTCAGTGCAGGCCTGAAGTCGCTACAATAAACAAACACGAAGTGATGCTTTAAGGAAGGCAATAATGAGTACTGTTGAAAAAATTCAGCGCCAGATCGCAGAAAACCCAATCCTGCTGTACATGAAAGGTTCCCCGAAACTGCCTAGCTGCGGTTTCTCTGCGCAAGCTGTGCAGGCACTCTCGGCCTGTGGTGAGCGCTTCGCCTACGTCGATATTCTGCAGAACCCGGATATCCGTGCCGAATTGCCAAAAATCGCTAACTGGCCAACCTTCCCGCAGTTGTGGGTGGATGGTGAGCTGGTCGGCGGTTGCGACATCATCGTCGAGATGTTCCAGCGTGGCGAACTCCAGCCGCTGCTGAAAGAAACCGCTGAGAAGTATAAAGAAGCGGAATAAGTGAAAAGGCCGACAAATGTCGGCCTTTTCTTTGGTTGCTGATCAGGCCGACGCGTCGTCTTCTGCCTGCTCATCATTAAACGCCAGCGGCCAGCCGCCCAAACGTTTCCAGCGATTCACCAATTCACAAAACAGCGTTGCCGTTTGCTCGGTATCGTACAGTGCGGAGTGAGCCTGCGTGCTGTCGAAATCCATCCCCGCAGCCTTACAGGCTTTAGCCAGAACGGTCTGACCCAACACCAAACCACTCAACGCTGCCGTATCAAAGGTGGCAAACGGATGGAAGGGATTGCGCTTCAGGCTGGCGCGCTCGGCAGCGGCCATCACAAAGTTGAGATCGAAAGTGGCGTTGTGCGCCACGATAATGGCGCGATTACAGCCGTGATCTTTGGTGCCTTTACGCACCATTTTGAATATCGCATGCAGCGCTTCATATTCGCTCACCGCACCGCGTAATGGGTTGGTCGGGTCAATGCCGGTAAAGGCCAGTGCCGCCGGGTTAAGAATCGCGCCTTCGAACGGCTCCACGTGAAAATGCAGGGTTTCATCACGGTGTAACCAGCCATCTTCATCCATCTTGAGCGTGGTGGCTGCAATCTCAAGCAGCGCATCGGTTTGTGCGTTGAAACCCGCGGTTTCGACATCAATCACCACAGGATAAAAACCACGGAAACGTTGATGGAGAGCGTTTAAGGCGTTCGAATCAGACATCAGGATCTCATAGCTGGAAATGGGGCAGCGCGCATTATGGCAAAAAATACAGCGGGGTGCAGCAGGAGAGGGAGGTCAGCCCGCAAATTAGCAGGCTGACAAACGGGACTAATGACCGAGGCCGTGACCGGCATGTTTGTTTTCGATCAGCTCGATTTTGTAGCCATCGGGATCTTCCACAAACGCAATAATGGTGGTGCCACCTTTGACCGGGCCCGCTTCACGGGTGACGTTACCGCCCACGCTGCGAATGCGCTCGCAGGTTTCCGCCACGTTATCTACGCCCAGAGCAATATGACCATAGGCATTGCCCAGGTCGTATTTATCCACGCCCCAGTTGTACGTCAGCTCAATCACCGCGCCTTCGCTCTCTTCGGTGTAGCCAACAAATGCCAGGGTGTATTTGTATTCGGTGTTTTCGCTCTGGCGCAGCACGCGCATGCCCAGCACGCGGGTGTAGAAATCGATTGAGCGTTGCAGATCGCCAACACGTAACATGGTGTGAAGTAAACGCATAACATCCTCTTTTTAAAAGTCATCAGGGAATGACAAAGACTATCATGTATAGCCAGTTAACGCCCTGAAGAAACAGCACTGCCGCACATCCGGTGCGGCAGCTTGATTCTTACAGGGTTGGATAATCAGTGTAGCCTTCTGCGCCGCCACCGTAGAAACTTTCCGGACGCTGCGGATTCAGCGGGGCGTCTTGTTGCAGGCGAGCCACCAAATCAGGGTTAGCGATAAAATCGCGACCAAAGGCCACGGCATCGATCAGGCCGCGAGCAATCAGGTCATCCGCTTTCTCAACGGTATACGCACCGGCACCAATGATCACGCCAGGGAAGATCGCGCGCACTTTCTCACGGAAGGCGTCGCTGTAGGGCTGACCACCGGCCCAGTCTGGCTCAGAAAGGTGCAAATACGCGAGGCCACGTTTACCCAGTTCCGCGATATACCACAGCGCCGCTTCTTCTTCATCCGGGCCGTTTTCCAGATTCTGGAACGCGCCAATCGGTGATACGCGAATACCGATACGATCGGCAGACCAGTTGGCAATTGCCGCATCGACCACTTCTAAGGCGAAACGGCCACGCTTCTCGATGGAACCGCCATATTCATCGGTGCGCTGGTTAGAACCCGGCGCCAGGAACTGGTGCATCAAATAACCGTGCGCAGAGTGCAGCTCCAGCAAATCGAAGTCGGCTTCACGCGCGTTGGATGCGGCCTGGCCAAAGTCTTTTACGATCTGCTGAATTTCCGCCACGCTCAGTTCACGCGGCAGGGAAGTATCTTCACGATAGACGCTACCATCTGCAGCGCGCAGAGAGGTGCGGGTACCGGCTGCCAGTGCGGAAGGGGCAACCGGCGCTTTGCCTTCTGGTTGAACGCTATTATGCGAAATACGGCCGGTATGCCACAACTGTACGGCACTGTGACCATGGGCAGCATGAATGCTCTCGTTGACCACTTTCCACGCGGCAATTTGTTGTTGCGTATGCAGACCTGGCGCGCCTGCGTAGCCTTTCGCCTGGAAAGAAATCTGCGTGGCTTCGGTGATGATCAAACCGGCGCTGGCACGCTGCTGGTAGTACTCAGCCATCAGCGGGGTCGGAATATCGCCCGGCTCAATGCTGCGCAGACGCGTCAGCGGGGCCATAAATACGCGGTTAGGTACGGTAATCGCACCCACTTTAAGCGGGGAGAACAGCTGTTTACTCGCCATGATGACTCCTGTAAGTAGACCGGTCGTCTAGAAACTGCGGTTTTTAAAAATCAGTAGCCAGTTAGCCACTGTTCGATGGTTTCGAGTGCCAGGCTAATCGGGCCTGGCTCACGGGAAATTTTGCTCTGTAGACTGGCACCGAGCCACAGCAAATAGCAACGTTGCGCCAGTTGCTGGGGCGTTTGCCCGAAAGGTAGAGCCTGTTCAGCTGCGACTTCGGTCAGACAGCGCGCATAGGCGGCGATCATCGCGGTTGCGCCATGTTGCAGCGCATCACGCATCGGCTCGGACAGGTCACACACTTCTGCTGATAACTTCACGCCAAGGCAGCCGACGATATGGCCCTGTTCGGTAAACAAGGTTTCACCATAGCGGAAGTGATTGAGCAGTCGTTCACGCGCGGGGATACCGGGCTGATTCAGTTGCTGCTCAACCTGCTGCAGATAGTTAACGAAATAGCGCTCCAGCAGCGCGACACCGAAAGCTTCTTTTGAGCGAAAGTAGTGATAAAACGATCCTTTCGGCACTTCCGCCAGCGCCAGCATCTCGCTCAGGCCCATTCCGGTAAAACCGCGTTGCAGGCAAACCTGCTCGCCAGTAGCGAGCAGATGTTCACGGGTTTCGTTGCGTTGCACAGTCTTGTTCATGGGCAGCAGGTTATTAGACCGGTCGGTCTAATGCAAACCTTATCCAACATGTTGGCACGATCTGATCATATCCAACTGCGGTTGATACTCGCTTGTCTGGACGTTGAACATGCCTAAAACCGTATGGAAAAGATTATCTTGCGACACTTTTTCGCTCGCAGCCTGCTGACGTAAACAAGACTCATCAATGTGGTAGGTCGCGGCATAACCCGGTGACATCCACATCAGTAAGGGGATGTGCGTTTGCTGTGAAGGAGCAAACAGATAAGGTGCACCGTGCAGATACATGCCGTGTTCACCAAGGGATTCACCGTGATCGGAGAGATACACTAACGCCACATTAAAGCGGTCGCTTAAGGCTTTGAGTTTATCAATCGTGCGACTCACCATATCGTCGGTGTACAGCAGCGAATTGTCATAGGTGTTAACCAGCGCCTGATGATCGCAATCCTGAATCTGATTACTGTCGCAGGTGGGTGTAAAGCGACGGAATGCCGCTGGATAGCGCTGGAAATAGGCCGGACCATGGCTGCCCATCTGATGCAACACAATGATGCCGTCGTTATGCAGGCTGTCTACGTAATTATCGAAACGGTGCAGCAGCACATCATCCAGGCAGAAACCGTCGTGACAATATTGCGGCAATTTCCACTGTGTCATATCGGTGTGCGGGACGCGGTCGCAGGCACCTTTACAGCCACCATCGTTTTCACGCCACAGCACGCTGACACCCGCGTGTGCCAGGATATCCAGCACGCCTTCCTGATGATGCGCTAAATTGGCATCGTAATGTTCGCGCGGCATATTTGAGAACATGCAAGGCACTGAAATCGCCGTTTCGGTACCGCAGGAACTGGCATTAGGATAATAGATAACCTGCTGTTTTTTCAGCTCCGGATTGGTTTCGCGTGCATAGCCGCCCAGTGAGAAATTCTCAGCACGGCCGGTTTCACCCACCACCAACACTACCAGCGTTTTCTTCTGGGCTTGTGCGATCAGCGGGCCTTTCTTCGCATCCAGACCCAATTTCACCAATGCCTGGCTACCTTGCAGATAGCGCTGGTCGACGTAGTGACCGGTGCCGCTGACAATGTTGGCCGGGGTGATCATTTTCACCAGCCCTTTATTGTTGCGGATCAGCGAGGCGTAATCTTTATAGAACAGCACCGCCATCAACAGGATAAGCAAGATGGCTCCCAGTGCACCGGCAAGACGTTGCAACAGGCTCCACCACCAGCGTTGTCCCGTTTTAATCCGCACCAGACAGATTACCGCGACGGGCACGAGGCCCATCAGCACCATCCACACCACATAACTGCTGCTGATCAGTGCCCCGGCTTCTTGTGCATCAGACTCAAACACGTTTTCAATCATGTTGGTGTCGATTACCGTGCCGAAGCTGTGCATGAAGTAATTGGCCGCCGCACTGACCAGCACTAAAACGATCAGCAATGGCTTGCGAACATAGGGCCACGCCAGCAGCGAGAAAATCAGATAAAAAGCCGATGCCAGCACCACAGGAATGCTGGCCGCGAACAGATAATCATGCAGGCGATCATAAGGGATGATCTCCCAGGCCCGCAGCAGAAACAGGGCGTTGAGCACTAAGGTAAAGAACAGGGCGGCAATCAGATTAAAGCGGCTGGCATGGCACTGTGGCTTGATCGGGAATTTCATGAAAACTCAACAGCAAAATGGAATGTGACAATCGTATGAATTCAATATGAGGAAAACCTTAACGTTCCTTAAACACTAATGTTCTAAAGGTTTACCTGCAGCGATCATTGGTAAATATCCATTACCGCCAGAGGTTTCGATTGAAATGTCGACAAATGGCGTTTGCACTTTGCACAATATGACTAAGCTGTTATCAATAAGGCGTGTGTGGTTAACACTGGAGTGGATGTGGCCGAACAATTAGAGTTCTTCCCGGTTCCCAGCCCCTGCCGCGGAATTTGCCAAAGCGATGCGCGGGGATATTGCCGTGGCTGCCTGCGTAGCCGTGAAGAGCGTTTTAACTGGATGAAATTCACTGATGCTGAGAAACGTGATGTGTTGCGTTTATGCCGCCAGCGCTGGTTACGTCTGCATCGCCAGCAAAAAGTGGATGAAAATCATGATCCGGAACAACCGTCGCTGTTTTAAGAAAACGACGATTGGCCTTTCCGTTATACTCCCGAGCTGACGATCCGGATTCGTATCTAAGGGAGTGTATCGATGTTACAACAGCAAACTATCGCCCCACAGGGCCCCCTGTTTTCGCCGCTGATTGTTGGCTACTGGCGCCTGTTGGAGTGGGGGATGACACCGCAACAGGTGGTAGGCTTTATTGAGCATCACCTGTCATTGGGGATCACCACCGTCGACCACGCCGATATTTATGGTGATTACGGCTGTGAGGCGGCATTTGGTGCCGCACTGCGTCTGGCGCCGGGACTGCGTGAAAAACTGCAGATCGTGACCAAGTGCGGTATTGCCACTCGCGCAAAACCAGAGCACAAAATTGGCCACTACATCACTGAAGCCAGCCATATTCTGCACAGCGCTGAAAACTCGCTGCAGCATTTCAACACCGATTATCTGGACCTGCTGCTGATTCATCGTCCGGATCCGTTGATGGACGCGGATGAAATTGCTGAAGCCTTTATGGATCTGCATCAGAGCGGCAAAGTGCGTCATTTTGGTGTGTCTAATTTCACCGCTTCGCAGTTCACGCTGTTGCAATCGCGCCTGCCGTTTAGCCTGGTGACCAATCAGCTTGAGATCTCGCCGCTGGAACAATCCAGTATTCTTGATGGCACGCTTGACCAGTGTCAGCAACAGCGCATGCGCCCGATGGCGTGGTCATGCCTCGGCGGGGGGCGTCTGTTTAATGACCCTGTTTATCAACCGCTGCGCGATGAACTCGAGCAAGTGAAGCGCGAAACGGGCGCCAGCAGCATTGAGCAAGTGGTGTATGCGTGGGTAATGAAGCTCCCTAGCCGGCCATTGCCGATTATCGGTTCGGGTAAAACCTCGCGCGTGGCAGACGCGGTGGGTGCCTGTAATCTGACGTTGGATCGTCAGCAGTGGTTCCGCATACGCAAAGCGGCTATCGGTTATGATGTGCCCTGAAACGTAAAACTAAGTCAAATTACGGCAGCCCGGCGCATTCCAGTTTAGGATTAATGGGCATCTTAACCGTAAGGAGACGTTATGAAGAAAATCCTCATTGCCGCTGTGGCACTGGCCTGTGCCACAGCAGCACAGGCCGCTTCTGAAGAGGTCACGCTGCATGAAGTGACCGCGCAAGGTATTGGCGCGGCAATTGGCAAGGTGACGATCAGTGAAACTCCGTATGGCCTGCAGTTCGCGCCCGCGTTAACCGGACTCAAACCGGGTATTCATGGTTTCCATGTCCATGCCAAAGGCAGTTGTGAACCGGCAACGATAGAAGGAAAAGCCGTTGCTGCGGGAGCCGCTGGTGGGCATTTTGATCCGCAGAATAGCGGGAAACATCTGGGGCCTTATGCTGACGGGCATTTAGGTGATCTTCCTGCTATTTACGTCACTGATGATGGTAAAGCAGATTATCCAGTAGTCGCCCCGCGCATTAAAACGCTTAGTGAAATTAAAGGCAAAGCGTTGATGGTGCATGTAGGGGGCGATAACCATGCCGATCATCCGCAACCATTAGGTGGCGGCGGTGCGCGTTTTGCCTGTGGTGTGATTTAATCGTCAGGCGGCAGATAACCTGTCGCCTTTCTCTCTGCGCTACGAAAAATTCTGCACCACTTTCCCGCTACACTCTACGCCCTATCCATCCTATGATGTTGATTCAGGAATAAAACCGCTCAGGGGCTGGAATGAAAACGCGTGGGATTTTGCTGTTATGTTTTTTGCTGACAGGGTGTGACCAACCTAATGAGACACAGCTAAGGTTGGACGCCAGTCGGCAGTTACAGCGTACCATTGATACCAATCCATTGCGTGGCAGTTGTGAGAGCATCGCCCGTGGACGAGAGTGGTTAACGCCGCGTACCTTAGAGCAGTTGGAGGCCAAAGGCTGCCAGAATGTGTTGCGCAGCGCCACTGAAACCAATTTCACCCACACTGAAACCTTCCACCGTGCCCTGACTACCGTCTGTGGCGGTATACAAGGCAAAAGCTTCACCGGCACCACCCTTAATCGCCGCTTTATCTACTCATCAGATGAAAAAGCGCTGGTGATTGAACCGATGACCGATCAGGACAAAACCCGTTTTGAGGGGCACAAAACCTTGCAGCAGCTGCAGGACGATTTTGATCGTCAGATGACGCAATACTGCCAGTAATCAATCCGGCACCGCCTGGCTTAACTGCGCCAGAGAGCAGCGCAAGCGCCATAAAATCCCGGCGAGCGTGTTGGCTTCACTGTCTGGCTGTGTTTGCAGTTGTGAAATCATGGCTTCCAGCTCATCCAGTGTGGCCTGCAAGGAGGTGTGACGCACTCCGCGCAGGCTCATAATCCTCTGCAGATCTTGCAAGCTGCTGTCTCGCACCTGAGCCAACGTGGCGGAGGCAGGCTGCCATTCACGCAGTTGCCAGACGATATGGGAACAGTTGAGCAACACCACGCCCCAGCGCAGCAGCCAGACACGTGCCTGCTCATCCCGGCTATTGCTCAACTGGCTGATGTGATGATAAATCTGCGATTCAAAATGACTTTCACTCAATCGCGGATGTCGACGCAGTTGGTCGAGAAAGGCATGACGTAACGCGCGGATATGGCGACGGCTGCGACGAGCATCCGAACTGGGGCGCAACACCTGGAAGGCCATCCACGCCAGCATGACGCCGCACACTTTTGCCAGGTTATCGTTGAGGAAACTCTGGTAATCCCAGTCCGGCGGGTTCGTTACCGCAATAAAAGACCCCATGAAGACAATAAACTGGCCCCACATTCCGGCGCGTTTTTTCTGCTGCAGTTTGAAAAGTTGCAAGGTGATCAGCAGGGGAAACAGCACCAGCAGGAATTGCCACAAAGCGCTGATTTGCACCATCAGACCAAACTGCAGCAAAAAACTAAACAGCGACAGCCATAACAAGGTTTTGAGTAACAACGACACGCTGCCGCTGGGTGAGGGCGCAGAGGAGTAGAGCACGCAGGCAATGGCGGTGAGCGTTAATGCCGCGGCACCGGCATCCCACTGGGTGCCAATCCAGAAGGCGCAGCCGAGCATGATCACGCTGAAGGTGCGCAACGCGCTCCAGCCGGCTTCAGCACTGTCACTCTCGCGGGCTAGCGAGGGGGCATAAGGCGGTTGAAAACGGGTATCGGCATCGGCGCGTTCAATCAGGCGAATCCAGCGATTGACGTTAAGATAGACCCAGCAGAAATAGCGCAGGCGCTGTACAAACGCACGCTGACGAAAATCGCCCGTCGCTTCAGGGGTAATGCTGCGCAAAATCAGCGCCAGGCGATACTTGTCGCACTGGGGCAGTGCCAGTTCATGCAACAACTGCTGAATGGCGTGATACAGTTCCGGTGGAGCATCCGGCCAGTTAAGCAGCATGCGGCGCAGGCTGGAGAGCACACTGGTGAGGCGCAACTGCTGATGCAGGACATAGTTGAGCACATTGTTTTGGCGTCGATAGCGGTAGTGGCTCCAGAACGCCTGAATACGCAGCAGGTTCATGGTTAGAATCTGGCTAATGACATTTTCATGCGCGGTGCGCACATTGTCAGTACTGCTCTCTTGTAACAGCAGCACCGCGTGGTCGAGCAGACGCGCATGCATCTGACGTAGCGAGGTCATTAAGGTGTTGCCATCGGAGGTGCTGGGCAAAATCATCATCATCAGCCCGGCGCAAAGAATGCCTGAAATCACCTCGCACACCCGCGCTTGGGTGATATCCCATAGTTGAGTAACGTCCGTGATATTCACGCTGCTGAAGGCAATAATGGCAGCGGTATAACCGGCCAGAGAAAAAGCGTAGGCGACATTATTTTGGTAGTGGTTGGCAATCCAGGTACAGAAAGCCAGCCAACCGGCCATAAAGAAGGCAAACAGCCAGGGTTCGTTCAGGGTATGGCCCGCAATCAGCAGAGCAGCCGTGGCACCGAGCAGACTGCCGACGATGCGTCCTAAACTTTTGCTGATGGCGCCACCCACCGTGGGAAAGCTTACCACCGCAGCAGAGGTCATGGCCCAGTAGGGCTCGTCGAGCTGAAGGGCATAGGCGATGGTCAGCGCCAGACACATGGCGATGGCATTGCGCAAGGCATAGCGCCATTCGCCGCCGGTTGCCTTAATCCACGGCAGGTTTTGCCAGGCCAGCCACTGCAAATTCATCCTGACCTCAGTGCGCAATCGAAATGGTGCAAGTGGTGCCAGCCACCAGCGGCACGTCATCGGGAATGGCGTCTAAGCGAATTCGCACCGGTACGCGCTGTGCCAGACGTACCCAAGGCACGTTGGGTTTGATATCGGGGACCAGTCCGCTATCGGTCGAGACGCTTTGATCGTAAATAGCCCGGCCAATACTTTCCACTTTTCCCTGCAACCTTGTGCCATTGCTGTACAGCACGATATCCGCTTGCGCACCCGGTTCGATATGGCGCAATTTGGTCTCTTCGAAATAACCCATCACGTAATAAGAGTGGCTATCAACCATCGCGAACAGCGGTGTGCCTGCCGTGGCGTAATTGCCTGGGCGTAGTGTGAGATTACTGATCCAACCGTCGGTGGGTGCAGTGATGGTGGTTTGCTGCAGATTCCAACGTGCCTGATCGAGGCTGGCCTGGGCCGCTTTGGTGGTGGCTGCCGCGGCGTTGGCCGTCAGTCGCGCGGCATCCATATCCTCTGCGGAGATGACGTTACGCGGCAGGCTGGCTCGACGATTGGCCTCATGCTGAGCTTTGGCCAGGTCAGATTGTGCCTTGGCCAACTGCGCGTCGGCATTATCCAGCGCAATTTGCCATGGCACGGGATCGATCTTCAGTAGGGTGTCACCTTTGTGCACAAACTGGTTATCGCGGACGGCGAGTTCAATGATGCGGCCAGACACTTCCGGGGTGATATCCACCAGTTCCGCGCGCACTTTGCCATCACGCGTCCAGGGGGATTGCATGTAGTAATTCCACATCCACCAACCGGCAATCAGGGCCAGGGCAAACACCACCAGGGTGGAAAAGTATTTAAAAGGGTTGAATTTCATGGTGATTTATCCGAGGCTCAGTATCCACAGTGCGCCAGTGACGCACAAAACGAACAGGGAAAGATCCATCAAGGTGGGATGCCAGATGTCGCCAGAGTAAATCCAGCCGCGTAGCAATGGGTGAATCAGTAACCAGAAGAAGAAACCCAACAGCACAGCTTTGAACAGCGGCGGAAAGAACAGCGAAGCACCGAAAACCAGGTCGGTAAGCGGAGCGGTGGCGGAAAGTGCGGTTATGGACACGTGTCATCATCCTTCTTTGTCCCAGGTTGTCTCTCAAAGAAGCGTAGAAGAGAGCGTGCCGTCTGGCCTGAGATTTGTAATTTGTCCTGTAAACTCGCAGAATAGTGTAAAATCTGGCTTGATAGCTAGCAAGCTAATTATAAGGAGATGAAATGGATACGCCCCTCGGAACAGACCTGTCTCGCCTGGTACGCATTTGGCGTGCCTTGATCGACCAGCGTTTGAAGCCGCTTGAGTTAACACAAACGCATTGGGTGACGTTACACAATATTCATCAACTCCCGCCAGAGCAGTCACAGATCCAACTGGCGAAGGCCATCGGCATTGAGCAGCCTTCATTGGTGCGCACGCTGGATCAGCTCGAAGATAAAGGGTTAATCACCCGTGCAACTTGCGCCAACGATCGTCGTGCCAAGCGCATTAAGCTGACCAAGCAGGCTGAACCGATTATCGAACAGGTCGAGAGCGTGATTGATGCTACGCGGGATGACATCCTCTCCGGCATCAGCCTGGAGGAGATCAATCAGATGGTAACGCTGATTGCTCGACTGGAAAAAAATATTCTCGAGTTACAAAACCGCGAGAAATAAAAAAACCGACGCGCTGGCGTCGGTTTTTTTTATCTGTTCGCTTAGCGTGGTGAAACGGTCACCTGGCTGCCATTGGAAGCCATCACGACACGCTGGCCCACAGAATAGCGGCTTGCGGCCTGCTTCTGCACCACCATGATGGTGTTGCCATCATCTTTTCGGATTTCCAGCTCAACGCCATCAGATTTGTTCACCGCACCCTGAACGCCTTGACCTGCTACGCCGCCGAGTACCGCGCCACCGGCGGTTGCCAGGCTACGACCGCTGCCGCCGCCAATGGTATTACCAAGGAAACCACCCAGCACGGCCCCGCCGATCGCACCAATCACGTTATTCTCGTCGCCACCCTGGATTTTCACCGGGCGAACCGACACCAGGGTGCCGTAAGAAACACTTTGTACTTGTTTGGCTTCGCTGGCGCTATACACATCACCGGAAAGGGTATCGTTGCTGACACAACCTGCCAGCGTCAGGCCGGTGAGTGCCACGGCTACAAAACGCTTAATCATCAGAAAGCTCCTTAATGCAAAAAAACGCCATGTTCTCGTCCTCTACTGCAAGAGTATAAGACAGAAAGCTGGCAATTGACTCTATGTCCAAATATTACGCGGCTGAAGCAGAGGATAGACCATTGCCCCTCAACAAAAATTCAATTTCGTGCTGAAAATATTTTAGCGCTGAACAGGAGTGTGTCGCGAAGTTGAAAAGCGGAATTTTATCATAGAATTAGCCGCGTTATTTTGCCAGGCTAAACAAAGATGAATCACAGACTCGCGTGTGGGTAAGGAACCGCTATGAAATCAGGACGCTATATCGGCGTGATGTCCGGCACCAGCCTCGATGGCGTGGATGTGGTGCTGGCGGCCATTGATCAGCACATGGTCGCGCAACAGGCCAGCTATTGCCACCCGATGCCGCAAGAGATCCGCCAGCAGGTGTTGGCGATTTGCCAAGGCCAGTCACTCACCCTGTCCCAGCTAGGGCAACTCGATACTCGCCTTGGCAAGCTGTTTGCTGAAGCGGTATTGACCCTAATGCAGCAAGAGTCGCTGGAAGCCAGTGACATTATGGCGATTGGTTGCCACGGCCAAACTGTGTGGCACGAACCGCAAAGTGACGCACCCAATACGCTGCAAATCGGCGATAGCAATCAGATAGCCGCTGCAACAGGCGTCACGGTGATTGGTGATTTCCGCCGCCGTGATATGGCGTTAGGTGGGCAGGGCGCACCCTTGGTGCCCGCTTTCCATCAGGCACTGTTAATGGATAGCGTTGAGCGGCGTATGATATTGAATATTGGGGGCATCGCCAATTTATCCTTACTGATTCCTGGTCAGCCGGTGCGCGGATTTGATACCGGGCCAGGTAATATGCTGATTGATGCCTGGATTTGGCGCCACAAAGGGTTAGCCTACGATAAAGATGCGGATTGGGCGCGCAGCGGACAGGTGGTGCCCGCACTGTTGGAAGAGATGTTAAATGATCCCTGGTTTGCCCTGCCGCCGCCAAAAAGCACCGGTCGCGAATACTTCAACCTCGGTTGGGTCGAACGGCAACTGCAGCGCTTCCCTGCGCTGGCACCCCAGGATGTGCAAGCCACGCTCAGTGAACTGACCGCGCTCACTATCGCGCAGCAGGTGCAATTGAATGATGGCTGCGATCGATTGCTGGTGTGCGGGGGTGGCGGCCGCAACCCACTGCTGATGGCGCGTCTGGCTGCGCACCTGCCCGGTACGGAAGTCGGTCCTACTGATGCAGCGGGCATACGCGGTGATGATATGGAAGCGCTGGCGTTTGCCTGGCTGGCCTATCGCACATTATCGGGCCTGCCGGGCAATTTGCCGGCGGTGACGGGCGCGCGGGAAATGAGTGTGTTGGGCGCGATCTATCCTGCCAATACCCGACCAACACGTTAAGGAGTGAAAGATGAAAAAAATCGTTATTTTAGTGGGAAGTCTGGTGATGTTGAGTGGCTGCGGTATGCTGCACAAACAGGAACAGGCACCTCAGACGTTACGTTATCAGTGCGGCACTTTGCCCCTGACGGTCACGCTGGACAATCCAAAGCAGCAGGTTAGCTTTATTCTGGATGGCAAGCCGCTGACGTTAACGCAAACCGTGTCAGCGTCAGGGGCGCGATACAGTGACGGGACCTATGTCTTCTGGTCAAAAGGCAACGGCGCTTTTGTTGAGCGTAATGACAAAATCGTGATTAATGACTGTGAATTGCAACATGCGGATGCGTCCGCCCAGTAACCAAGAGAACCAGCATGAGCGACAGTGACAGCTTGCAAAATATTGCCCATCTGCGTCGTGAGTACACCCGCGGCGGGCTGCGACGTAATGATCTGCCAGACACGCCTCTGGCACTGTTTGAACAGTGGTTAAAGCAGGCGTGTGATGCGCAGTTGCCCGATCCCACGGCCATGACGGTGGCCACGGTGGACAGCAATGGGCAACCCTATCAGCGCATTGTGCTGCTCAAGCACTATGACGATCGGGGAATGGTGTTTTACACCAATCTTGGCAGCCGTAAAGCGATGCAACTGGCGGATAACCCACGCATCTCGTTGCACTTCCCATGGCACTACCTTGAGCGCCAGGTGATGGTGCTGGGAGAAGTGGAGAAACTGACGCCGTTGGAAGTGCTGAAATACTTCAGCAGTCGCCCGCGTGACAGCCAGATTGGCGCCTGGGTTTCAAAGCAGTCGAGCCGTATCTCCGCGCGCGGTGTGCTGGAGGGCAAGTTCCTCGAATTGAAGCAGAAGTTCCAGCAAGGTGAGGTGCCATTGCCCAGTTTCTGGGGCGGATACCGTGTCAAATTCCACACCATGGAGTTCTGGCAGGGGGGAGAACACCGTCTGCACGATCGCTTCCTCTACCAACGTGAAGGCAACGGCTGGACGATTGACCGTTTAGCGCCTTAAAACTGCGTTTTACCCCCTATCAACGCTGGCGCAGTTGGCGTCAGCGCTTTATGCTATACGCCTCTTTTTTTTCGTATCCGCATCTCAGCGGAAAGCTGTGTACCAGCCTAGGTGCAGTCTGATCAATTTGGAGTCAGTGATGACCAGCAGTAACCTGATACAACAATTGCAAGAAAGGGGCTTAGTCGCCCAGGTAACGGACGAGGAAGCGTTAGCAGAGCGACTGGCGCAAGGGCCAATTGCACTCTATTGCGGCTTCGATCCGACCGCTGATAGCTTGCATTTGGGCCATCTGGTGCCGCTGCTCTGCCTGAAACGTTTTCAGGACGCCGGACACAAGCCGGTCGCGCTGGTGGGTGGTGCCACTGGTCTGATTGGCGATCCCAGCTTTAAAGCAGCAGAACGTAAACTCAACACCACCGATACCGTGGGCGAATGGGTTGAGAAAATTCGTCACCAGGTGGCGCCTTTCCTTAACTTCGATTGCGGTGATAACAGCGCAATTGCAGCCAATAACTACGACTGGTTCGGCGGCATGAATGTGCTGACCTTCCTGCGCGACATCGGCAAACACTTCTCTGTTAACCAGATGATTAACCGCGAAGCGGTAAAACAGCGTCTGAACCGTGAAGATCAGGGGATCTCATACACTGAGTTCTCTTACAACCTGCTGCAGGGTTACGATTTTGCAGAACTGAACAAGCGTTATGACGTGGTGCTGCAGATTGGCGGTTCCGATCAGTGGGGCAACATCACTTCGGGGATCGACTTAACGCGTCGTCTGCATCAACAACAAGCCTGGGGCCTGACAGTTCCTCTGATCACCAAATCAGACGGCACCAAGTTCGGTAAAACCGAAGGTGGCGCGGTCTGGCTCGATGCCAAGAAAACCAGCCCGTACAAGTTCTACCAGTTCTGGATTAATACCGCAGACTCTGACGTCTATCGCTTCCTGAAATTCTTCACCTTCATGAGTATTGAAGAGATCAATGCGCTGGAAGAAGAAGATAAAAACAGCGGTAAAGCGCCACGCGCCCAGTATGTACTGGCAGAGCAGGTGACGCGTCTGGTGCATGGCGAAGCGGGTCTGACAGCAGCGAAACGCATTACTGAAAGCCTGTTCTCTGGCAGCCTGAGTGAGATGACCGAAGCGGACTTCGAGCAGTTAGCGCAGGACGGTATGCCGGTGATCAATCTGACCGCCGATGACGATCTGCAGCAGGCGCTGGTGGCCGCTGAACTGGTGCCTTCACGTGGTCAGGCGCGCACCATGATCGGCTCTAACGCGGTGTCTCTGAACGGTGAAAAACAATCTGATGCCGAGTATCGTTTCAGCGAGAGTGACAAACTGTTTGGTCGCTTTACGCTGTTGCGTCGCGGTAAAAAACACTACTGCCTGATAAACTGGCAGTAAGGTTCGAGGGCCGGTTTCCGGCCCTTTTTTATGGCAAGGCAGTACAGGGCAATAATGAAAAACATCCTCGCAATCCAGTCTCATGTGGTTTACGGCCACGCTGGTAACAGCGCCGCCGAATTCCCAATGCGTCGTATGGGCGCAAACGTTTGGCCGTTGAACACGGTTCAGTTCTCGAATCACACGCAATACGGTCACTGGACCGGCACCGTGATGCCCGCTACCCATCTGACGGATATCGTCAAAGGTATTGCAGCGATCGATCGCCTGAAGACCTGTGATGCGGTGCTGAGTGGTTATTTAGGTTCTGCTGAGCAGGGCGAGCAAATTTTAGAGATCGTGCGCCAGGTAAAAGCGGCCAACCCGAATGCCTGGTTCTTCTGCGATCCAGTGATGGGGCATCCTGAGAAAGGCTGTATCGTAGCGCCGGGCGTTGCGGAGTTTCACTGTAAGATGGCGATGCCCGCCAGCGATATCATCGCACCAAACCTGCTGGAACTTGAAATGCTCAGCGGCCATGAAATCGCCAACGTTGAACAAGCGGTGGTGGCGGCTCGCGCATTGGTCGCGCAAGGCCCGAAAGTGGTGCTGGTGAAGCATCTGGCACGCGCCGGACGTCGCAGCGACCGTTTTGAAATGCTGCTGGTGACGGCTGACGAGTGCTGGCATATCAGTCGTCCGCTGGTGGATTTTGGTGTGCGGCAACCGGTTGGTGTGGGCGATCTCACCAGTGGTCTGCTGTTGGTCGACTTGCTGCACGGTAAATCACTGCAGGATGCGCTGGAACACGTAACGGCGGCAGTGTATGAAGTGATGCTGAAAACCCACGAGATGGGTGAGTACGAATTGCAGTTGGTGGCAGCACAGGATGCGATTGCCCAGCCAACCCAGCATTTCGCGGCAGAGAAGCTGTAAGGGCGGCCTTGGGCTGATAACAGCCACTTGAGCGCTTATATCGGTGCGCAATGAATGCGCACCCTACAACGACAATGTGAACTGATTGTAGGGCCGCCATTGATGGCGACCAAAACGCGAGCGCTTAAACCAGCCCTTCCGCTTTCAACGCTGCCTGAACCGCAGGACGTTCAGCGACCCGGTTGAACCACGCTTCCAGCGCATCCAGCCCGCTCAGATCCAGCTTGATGGCTTTTGCCCAGCGTGTCACCACGAACAGATACACATCGGCAACGGTATAACGCAGGCCCATCAGCCACTGCTTATCTTCCAGCGCTGCATTCACCGCCTGATATTTCTTCTCAAGCTGCGCACGTACAATCGCTTTGTACTCTTCTGGCGTGTCCGGACGGAACAGTGGAGAGAAAGTTTTGTGCAGCTCACTGCTGACAAAACTCAGCCATTCCAGCGTGTGATAGCGTGTCAGGCTACCGGTGGGTGCCAGCAGATTACGATCCGGTTTGAGATCCGCCAGATACTGCACAATCGCCACGCCTTCGGTCAGCAAACTACCATCATCAAACTGCAGCGCGGGAACCTGTCCTTTCGGGTTAATCTGCCAGTAATCTTCTCCCAACTCGGTGACTTTCTTCTGCAGATCGACATTCACCTGCGTAAAGTCCAGCCCGCATTCACGCGCAACGATGTGCGGTGACAGCGAACAGGCACCGGGCTTGCAATAGAGTTTCATCATGGCTTCTCCTGGAGTGTTGTAGTGATCGAAACAGCATAAATCTGCAAAAAAATTTTACCAGTGACAGCGATCAGGAATTACCGTCTGGGTTGCGCTTTTCTGCCGTGAAGCAGGGAAGCGAAGGCAACTGCTCAAGGGCAAAATCCCAAAATTGACGGACCTTAGGTGTCATATTCTTCACGCGCTGCGTCACCAGTTGGACTGGAAAAGGCGCGGGTTCCCACTCTGGTAATAAACGGACCAGCTTTCCGTCACGCACGTCATCCAGTACCTGATAGGAGAGCAAACGTCCGATGCCCTGGCCGCCGCGCAGCGTTTCCAGCTGGCTGGCAATATCATTAACACGTAAACGGGGGAAAATTCTCACCCGGAGATCGTGGGCGAAGCGCCACTCTCGCGTGTGGCGCAGGCTGGTGATCAGCGCATGTTGCTGGAGATCGGCTGGATGAGTGGGCACGCCGGCCCGCTGCAGATAGTCGGGGCTGGCGACTAACGTAGATCTGACGCTCCCCACCTGGCGCGCCACCATTGAGGAGTCCTGCAGCTCACCTATGCGCAGGGCGATATCCAGCCCGTTTTCAATCAGATCCTGATAGCTGTCGCTGAGCACCACTTCGATTTGCATCTCTGGATGCTGTTGCAGAAACGCATTCACCAGTGGCATCACGTGGAGGCGACCAAAAGGAACGGGCGCGGTGATGCGTAATAGCCCCTGTAAGCCGCTGTGGTGCGCGCTATCCAGCGCATTCTGATAATCACTCAGCAACTGCTGCGCCTGCTCAAACAGCTGCCAGCCGGCTTCTGTGGGTGCCAACTGACGGGTGGTGCGCTCAATCAGTGTGGTACTGAAGCGTGATTCCAGGGCATTCAAGGTGCGCGTGATCACCGGAGGGGAGCGCTGAAGAAGGCGTGCAGCGCCTGCCAGGCTACCTTGCTGAATCACCGCGACAAAAATCTGTAGCTCTTCAAATCTATCCATGATGGTGTCAGCTCGGTTAACAGGAAGCCTGTCATCATGCGGGCAATGAGATGAAAAGCGAAGCTTTGGTAGCAGGAAACGTTAAAGAAGCGGGAAGAAAAGGTGGGGGATGAGAAAAAGCCGGGCATTTGCCCGGCTTTCTGGTCTCAAACCTGATTACTGATTAGCTTTAGCGCTTTTCAGTTCCGGTTGAGTGGCGTCATTTTGCGTCATGCGATTCAGCAGCGGCGCAGTGATCAGCATCAGGATGGCGATAGCGCCTGTCGCGATACCAATCTGCTGGAACACGTGGCTATACACAGCCAGCGAGGCATGTGGGTCGGTCACATCATTTGGTACCGCCATCAGGTTGGCCACTTTACCGGCAATCATTGCTGCGCCAGCGGTGGTCAGGAACCATGAACCCATGATGAAGCCCATCAGACGCTGTGGTACCAGCTGTGCAACCATCGCCAGACCCAGACCCGAAATCATCAACTCGCCAATACTCTGCAGGGCATAGCTGATGATTAACCAGTTAACCGAAACGATACCGGCATCGTTAGCGAATTTGGCGCCAAACGGCAACACCAGGAAGGCGGCAGAACACAACACCATACCAATCGCGAATTTGTGCGGCATCGGCAGTTTGTCGCCCAGCTTGTTATAAACCGCAGCCAGAATCGGGCTCGCCAGCATGATCCAGAACGGGTTCAGCGCCTGGAACTGCTCTGGCTCAAAGGTGATACCCAGAATCGCATGCTCAACGTTGCGGATGGCAAAGAAGTTCAGCGAGGTTGGCATCTGCATGTACAACACGAAGAAGACAATCGCTTCCAGCATCAACAGGAAGGCGACGATCATTTTACGACGTGCGGCGCCTCTCAGTGCAAAGGCTTCCTTGGCAAACACCAGCACGATACCGATGGCAATCACGCCCAGCGCCATACGCGCGATGCTCTGGTGATGCAACAGCCAGGCGGCGATGGCAATCAGGACCACCACGGCAACCAGCGTCATCAGCAGCTTGCTGACATTCAGCGGGGCGAAGTCTGGTTTAGAACCGTAGTTTTTCACCAGACGCTGGCAGAACAGGAAGTTCAGCAGCGTAATCACCAGCCCAACAACCGACAGCGAGAAGGCCGCGCCCCAGCCGTAATGGGCAGCCAGCCACGGAGTCAGCATCATGGAGAACAGCGAACCGATATTGATCGACATGTAGAACATGGTGAAAGCACCGTCGATACGCGGGTCATCTTTCTCATAGCACGTTGAGAGTAAAGACGATGGGTTCGCTTTAAACAGGCCGCTACCGACGGCGATGGTCGCCATACCCGCGTACACCATGGCGGTATCGTGGCCGGAGAAGGCAATCAGCGAATAGCCTAATGCCAGTACGATGACGCCGAGAACGATCACGCGTTTGGTACCCAGCACTTTGTCGCCCAACCAGCCGCCGATGGCGACCATACCGTAAACCAAGGCGCTGAAAGAGGTGAACAGGGTGATGGAGTCTGCTTCGGTCATCCCCAGTTGTTTCACCAGGTAAACCGCCATGATGGCTTGCAGACCGTAGTAGCCAAAACGCTCCCACAGTTCGATGGAGAAGATCAGATAAAACGCTTTCGGTTGCTTGAAGGCGTTGAGGCTTACCGCCTCGTCAGTGTGTTTGTTTGCAGTTGACACGTGTACCTCAGTTTATACATAGCCTGTTTTACGACAGGAATTAAGTCTGCGTCGGGCTGAGTCATCCCGCGCAACATTGTTATTAGAAAGGAAAAACGGCGCCTAATTTGGCTGAATCAGGCCATCAGGGCAAGCATTTTCTGCACGCTGAAATACTTGTAACAGGTAGGGTTAATGCCGTTATAAGAAGTTGTAAATCAGTGTTAAATATTGCTGATAGACATTATATCAGAATAAATCTGTCGGCTGGAGATCTGAAGGATCATTTTCCTGAAATAAACCGCCTTATTGGCATTATGCAGAACATAACCCTATAGATGATTATTTATACCGTCATTATATCCACTCAAGATTAAAAAATGAGCACAATAGGTTGATTAGTGAGCGTAAAGCGCAGCCAGAAGTTTCCAATAGTCTAATTTGTTGATCCTGCGCACATAATTGCGAATTAATTAAACCAGTAAAAGAAGTAAACGTTTGCGTAGATGACATCTGACGAGTAAATCACCGTTAACAGGGTGGTTTAACCGCATAAAATGTAGGCTTGCAGTTAAATGCGCGAATGCGAAAACCTGATTAATCGCGCCGAACTCCTTTTAGACAGCGACTCAACTTTGCTGTAACCTCGTTTTTTCCCTGAAAGGAAGTCATCATGACGCAGTCCGTTCGTGTCGCCCTGATCGGCGATTACCGTGCCAATGCCGTTGCACACCAAGCCATTCCTCCTGCTGTTCAACTCGCTGCAAAATCACTTTCACTTAACGTCACCGCCGATTGGATCGCCACCCCTGAAATTGAGCAACGCAATTTGGCCGATTACGATGCCATTTGGGTGGTACCAGGCAGCCCCTATCTCAATGATGAAGGAGTGTTCGCCACGATCCGCTGGGCACGCGAAAACCACAAACCCTTCCTCGGATCCTGCGGGGGTTTTCAGTATGCGATAGTGGAGTACTCGCGCCATGTGTTGGGTTGGGAAGATGCGTCCCACGCGGAAACCGACAAAGAGGGGCGCTGGGTGATCGCGCCGCTGGCCTGTTCGCTAGTGGAACAGCGCGGGACGGTGACCTTCGAACCGGGATCGCGTATCGCGCAAGCCTACGGTGCATTAGAGAGTGATGAAGGCTATCACTGCAATTTTGGCGTGAATCCGGAATTCAGCGCGGCGCTGGCCAGCAAAACCCTGAAGATCATCTCGTGGGATTTGGACGGTGACGTGCGCGGTATAGAGTTGACCGACCATCCGTTCTTTGTCGCAACGCTGTTCCAGTCAGAACGTGCGGCGCTACAAAACCGTCTGTCACCGCTGGTTGTGGCATGGCTGCAAGCCGCTGCGCAATAAGTTTAGGGGAAGGCCTTTAGGCCTTACCTATATTGACTCATCAAAACACAACAACGGTTTCTGTGCTCGACCCGACTGGTGATAACAGTCGATCGCTGCGCGCCACTCCGCCAGGGGGAATATTTCCACCTCGCCGCAATCACTGTCACGCAACAACGGCCAGAGTTGCGCAAACAGGTGCTGCCACTGCGTCATGCCGATCTCACCCAATGTGTGCCGCACATGGAACCAGTGCAGTGCTGGCCGGGCTGCTTTTACCTGCACCGGCTTGCCGCTGAGCACGCCATAAGCGACAAACTGCGCATTTTCATTAAGCTGTTGCCAAATCAACTGCCCCACATCACCGCCCACGGCATCAAATACCACGTCTGTGACAGCGCTGACGGCCTTCAACGCATCTCGCGCTGATTCCTGTATGGCCGTCATCCCCATGGCCTGCAGACGTATAGCATGTTCGGCGGCACGAAACACCACCACCACCTGGTTTGCGCCCTGACACAGGGCCCACTGCGCCAGCAACTGTGCGCAGGTAGAACCGCCAGCAGTGATCAACACATTTTTTCCGGTCACTGGCCACTGTTGCAGCATCAGTAAGGCGGCAAGCGGATTGATATAGGCGCGGGCAGCAAGGAGAAGGGGAATATCGCTGGGCACGACGACCGCGAGCCGCGCATCAATATCAACATAGCGCTGCCAGCATCCAGCGCCGCGTAACGGTAATACGCGTTGCCCTAAAAGGTGTTGCATCTCTGATGATGCCTGAATAACGGTTCCCACACCTTCATAGCCAGCCACCAGCGGTGGCGCAACACGATGGCGATAGGCACCGGTAATCGGGATCAGATCGGAAGCGTTAATCGGCGCGAAGTGCATTTGCACGCGCAGCATCCCCTCGGCAAGCGGCGATAAGGGGGAGGATTCCAGCATCAGGACTTGGGCAGGATCGCCGAATTGCCGATACCAGAGCGCGAGGTTGCGCTCGGGTAGCGGCAATGCGTCAGAGTTCGGTTTTGGCGTCAAACTCACACAGATCTTCAATCAGGCAGGAACCACAGCGTGGTTTACGCGCCACACAGGTGTAGCGACCGTGCAGAATCAACCAGTGGTGGCAATCCACTTTAAAGGCTGAGGGCACCACTTTGATCAGCTTATCTTCCACTTCTTCGACATTCTTTCCCGGTGCAAAACGGGTACGGTTGCTGACGCGGAAAATATGGGTATCCACAGCAATGGTCGGCCAACCAAAGGCGGTATTTAACACCACGTTGGCGGTCTTGCGCCCTACGCCCGGCAGCGCTTCCAGCGCGGCACGGTCTTCCGGCACTTCACCGCCATGTTGCTCAATCAGAATACGGCAGGTTTTAATCACGTTCTCAGCCTTGCTGTTAAACAGGCCGATGGTCTTGATGTACTCTTTGACGCCATCTACACCCAGCGCCAGTATCGCCGCTGGGGTATTGGCGACCGGGTAGAGCTTAGCCGTGGCTTTATTGACACTGACATCCGTGGCCTGCGCGGAGAGCAGCACGGCAATCAACAACTCAAACGGCGAGCTGAAGTAAAGCTCAGTGGTGGGGTGCGGATTCTCATCACGCAGGCGTGTGAGAATTTGCATACGCTTATCTTTATTCACACTGCGTTCCCGGTTTCACCTTGCGGTGCGGCTTCAGGGGCAGCGGCACGATGAGTAGCACGCTGTTTCATCTTTTGATCGATTAGATATTTGCCTGCCAGCAACATTCCCAAACCGATAAAGGCACCCGGTGGCAGCATCGCCAGCAGCATCGGTGAATCAAAATGGAACACCTCAATGCGCAGCGCTTTGGCCCATGGCCCCAGCAGCTGATCGGCACCGTTGAACAGGGTGCCACTGCCAATCAATTCACGAATCGATCCCAGCGTGACCATGGCACAGGTTGCGCCCATGCCAATGGCAAAACCGTCCAGCGCCGAGAGCGGGATGCTGCTTTTTGATGCCACCGCTTCAGCACGACCCACCACGATGCAGTTGGTTACGATCAAGGGAATAAAAATCCCGAGTGACTGATAAAGTCCGTAAGCGTAGGCATTGATCAGCATCTGCACGCAGCTCACCACCGAAGCAATGATCATCACGTAGATAGGAATACGGATTTCTGCTGGCACCCAACGTCGGGAAGCGGAGATGGCACTGTTGGTGATGGTCAGCACCAGCGTAGTGGCGAGACCCAGTCCAAGGGCGTTAGTGGCTGTTGATGTCACGGCCAGCAGCGGGCACAGGCCCAGCAGCTGCACTAATGCGGAGTTATTTTTCCACAGGCCACCGACCAGTAGGGTTTTCGCTTCACTCATTGTGCATCTCCACATTCGGGCAGCGAAGCAAGCTTCGCGGGCAACGTTTCAATCAGCAGGGCAGTGCGTTTGGTGGCATTGACCACCGCGCGTGGTGTGATAGTCGCACCGGTAAATTGGTCGAATTCACCGCCGTCTTTTTTCACGGCAAAAGTCTTATCGTCGGCGCCGTGCACCACTTTACCGTTAAAGCTATTAATCCAGTCCGAAATACGCAGCTCGATTTTATCGCCAAGGCCGGGTGTTTCATGATGTTCGACCACGCGCACACCCAGAACTTTGCCATGAAAGTCGGCACCGACCAGCATCTGAATCGCACCAGAATAGCCGTCTGGCGCGGTAGTCTCAAGTGCTGCCGCGACAGGTTGATCGCCTTTGCGCGCCAGATAGAGATGATGGGGTTTATCATTACCCAATGCTGCGGCATCCGTGACCAGAAAACACTCTTGCTGGATGTGGTTGTCATACAGGTCGGTCGGCACTACCTGGTCGAGCAGGTTTTTTTGCTGTAAGGCTGTCTGGTGTTCCACCGTCGGCTTGGTGACATAGTTGACCACTGCGGTGACACCGGTGGTGATCACGGCAAATGCCGCCAGCGTGACCGCATTTTTACGAATAGCTTCGATCATCTTCAATCCTTGCGATGGCCGTAAACACGCGGCTGGGTGTAGTAATCAATCAGCGGTACGCAGATGTTGGCCAGCAGTACGGCAAACGCCACGCCATCGGGATAACCACCAAAGCTGCGGATCAGCCACACCAGTAAACCAATCAGTGCGCCATACACCAGACGACCAAGATTGGTGGTGGATGCCGTTACCGGATCGGTGGCGATGAAAAACGCGCCCAACATGGTGGCACCGGAGAACAGATGAATCAGCGGTGAGTTCAGCGATTCAGGAGAGAACAACCAGCCGAGGGTGGCACAAAAAGCCAGTGAGACCAGGAAGCTAACCGGGATGTGCCAGCGAATCGCATTCTTCGCCAGCAGCAACATGCCGCCCAGCAGATAGCCAAGGTTAATCCACTGCCAGCCCAAACCCGCCAGCACACCGGTGTAAATTGGCTCAGCCAGCAGCTGCTCTGCGCTGTGTCCCGCACGCAGACCGGTTTTGAACGTATCCAGCGGTGTAGCCTGGCTCACGCCATCGACGCCAAGTTGCAGCTGTTGCATGGTTTCCCCCGCCAGTGTGTGGTGGGTAAAAATCATATTGAGCGAGTCTAACAAGCCAGGCTTGATTGCTTGTAGCGTGTCAGGTGGCATCCAACTGGTCATCTGTACCGGAAATGAGATCAGCAACACCACATAGCCAACCATCGCCGGGTTGAACGGGTTCTGCCCCAAACCGCCGTAAAGCTGTTTCGCGATCACGATAGCGAAGACGGTACCCAGCACCACCAACCACCAAGGGGCCAGCGGCGGCAAGCTTATGCCGAGCAGCAGCGCAGTCAGTAACGCGGAGTTATCGCGCAGCGTGGGTACCACTGGCGTTTTACGCAGACGCAGAATCGCACCTTCGGTGATCCACGCGGTGGCTGTGGCCAGTAACACCTGAATCAGAAAACCAATGCCAAAGAAATACCATTGCGCGGCCATCCCTGGCAGCGCAGCCAGCACCACCAGCAGCATGATATTGCCAGTGCTGCGGCGGTTATGGGTATAAGGGGAACTTGCGATACGAAAAGCCATTTATTCCTCAGTCGTCGAAGGCTGCTGCTGCGCTTTACGCGCTTTGGCACGGGCGACCGCGGCAGCAATTGCCGCTTTGCGTGGGTCGGCGGAGTCAGGAGAGGCAGCAGCCTCCACTTCAGGGGATGATTCAGATTGCACTTCGGCCTGCTGTGCGGCAGCAGCTTTCTTGGCTTTCGCACGCGCAATCGCCGCTTCGACAGCGGCTTTACGCGGATCGACCTCAGCAGCAGGTGCCTCTGCGGGTTGTTCAGCGGCGGCAGCAGCTTTCTTGGCTTTTGCACGCGCAATGGCGGCTTCGACGGCGGCTTTACGCGGATCGACCTCAGCAGCAGGTGCATCAGCCGGTTGTTCAGCGGCGGCAGCCGCTTTCTTGGCTTTCGCACGCGCAATCGCTGCTTCGACAGCGGCTTTACGTGGATCGACATCAGCAGCAGGTGCTTCTACCGGTTGTTCAGCGGAGGCAGCCGCTTTCTTGGCTTTCGCACGTGCAATGGCCGCTTCGACAGCGGCTTTACGCGGATCAACTTCAGCAGCAGGTGCCTCAGCGGGTTGTTCAGCGGCGGCAGCAGCTTTCTTGGCTTTCGCACCTGCAATCGCGGCTTCAACGGCGGCTTTACGCGGATCGACTTCAGCAGCGGGTGCTTCAGCGGGTTGTTCAGCGGCGGCAGCTTTTTTGGCTTTAGCGCGTGCAATCGCCGCTTCGACAGCGGCTTTACGCGGATCACCTTCAGCAGCAGGTGCCTCAGCCGTTTGCTCCGGCGCAGACGCCTTTTTGGCTTTGGCACGGGCAATCGCCGCTTCCACAGCCGCCTTACGCGGGTCGCCTGACTGGCGGCTCAGTGCCTGAGTTTCAGCCTGTTTTTCCGCCTGCTGAGCCAGTGCCTGCGCATGGCGTGCTTCGCGCTCGGCAGATTCCTGCTCTGGGGTTTTGGCCTGACGTGCTTTCACACGTTCGACCGCTGCATCCAGTTCACCCTGGTCAGTGCGGGCAACGCGCTGTTTGGCTTGTTCATGACGAGCTTCACGTGCCAGTTTTTCACGCTCTAAACGCGCCTGACGGGCTTCAAAGCGGGCTTTGGCTTCCGCAGTGCGTTTCGCCTCCAGATCAATGGCGCGCAGTTCGGCCTTCTCCTGGCGATAATACTGCACGAGTGGAATATTGCTCGGGCAGACATAGGCACAGGCTCCGCACTCGATGCAGTCGTCAATATTATGGGCCCGCGCTTTATCGTGATCGCCGCCCTGGCTATACCAGAACAGCTGCTGCGGAAGCAATTTGGCTGGGCACGCATCGGCACACGCGCTGCAACGAATACAGGACTGCTCTTCTTCGTTATTGCCCATCTCACTGGTCGAGGGGGCCAGAATACAGTTCGAAATCTTCACCAACGGAACATTCAGCGATGGCAAGGTAAAACCCATTAACGGGCCGCCCATTATTACCATCTGGTGCGCGCTGGGGGTGAAACCGACATGATGCAGCAGATGGCTGACGGGCGTGCCTAAACGACCCCAGACGTTACGCGGCTGGGCAATCGCTTCACCGGTGAGTGTCACAACACGCTCGGTGATCGGCTCGCCATCAACAATGGCGCGTTTGACCGCCCAGGCGGTACCGACGTTTTGCATTAGCACGCCGATATCCGTGGAGCGCCCGCCGTGTGGCACTTCCCGGCCGGTAAGAATCTGCGTCAACTGCTTGGCACCGCCAGAAGGGTATTTGGTTGGGATCACGCGCAGTTGCAACTCGCGATCGCCACCCAACGCCTGCTTCAGTGCAGCAATGGCTTCAGGTTTATTATCTTCAATGCCAATTAACACCCGCTCCGCCTGTAAAACCCAAGCGAGAATACGACAGCCTTCCAGCACTTCCGCTGCGCAATCCTGCATTAAGCGGTCATCCGCGGTGATGTAGGGTTCGCACTCGGCCGCGTTGATAATCAGCGTCTTTACACCACGCAGACCACCACGCAATTTAGTCGCCGTAGGGAAACCCGCGCCGCCTAAACCCGCGATACCCGCATCATGGATGCGCTTCACCACCTCTTCACGCGGCAGGGCGCGGAAGTCAGGTTGCGGATCGAGCGTAGTCCAGCGATCTTCGCCATCGGCGCGCAGGAAGATACACAGTTCCGAAAGACCCGAAGGGTGCGCGGTCATATGGGGCGCAATAGCTTCGATGGTGCCGGAGGTGGGAGCATGCACCGGCAGCATGCGTCCGCCGCCGAAGGTCAGCGGCTGGCCACGCAGCACGTGTTCGCCCGGAGAGACACAAATCTCGCCTTCATGGCCAATGTGCTGCTTGAGCGGAATGATAAATTGTTCAGGCAGCGGCAGCTGACTGAGCGGTGTGCCGTTGGACTGTGTCTTCATTTCCGGCGGATGAATACCGCCCTGAAAATCCCACAGTTTCTCTTTGCGGAACAGGTTTAACAAATTAAGCATGAGTTTCTACCGGAATCACCCGTACAGGAATGGTGTCGAGATTCCACTTCCAGTTAGCCGTGGTAGTGGCAACCGGACGCATCTCAATGCAGTCGGTCGGGCAGGGGGCAACACACAGATCGCATCCGGTGCAAACGTCGCTCAACACGGTGTGCATGGCGCGCGTGGCGCCGATAATCGCATCGACCGGGCAAGCCTGAATACATTTGGTACAGCCGATACAATTGGCTTCATCAATCCACGCCACGGTGCGGATCGGCTCCTGCACCTCTTCGCCACCATCCAGCGGTTGCGGTTCAACGTTGAGCAGCGCGGCCAGCTTCAGCATAGTTTGCTCGCCGCCTGGCGCACACTTATTGATGGCTTCACCGTTGTTACCGACGGCGTCGGCGTACGGACGACAGCCAGGATAACCGCACTGGCCGCATTGGCTTTGCGGCAGAATACTGTCGATCTGTTCTACGATCGGATCTTCTTCCACTTCAAACCGGCGCGAGGCATAGCCAAGCAGGGCACCGAATACCAGGCCCAACGCGGCTAGTGCCACAATAGCAATCCAAATCGCGGTCATTAGAATTTCACCAGACCGGTAAAGCCCATAAAGGCCAGCGCCATCAAGCCTGCGGTGATCAGCGCGATGGAGTTGCCTTTGAATGGCGCGGGCACGTTGGCCAGCACCAGACGTTCACGCATACCGGCGAACAGCACCATCACCAGCGAGAAGCCCAGTGAGGCGCTAAAGCCATAGATCGCCGCCTGCAGGAAGGTATGGTTGAGATTAACGCTCAACAATGGCACGCCTAATACCGCACAGTTGGTGGTGATCAGTGGCAGGAATATGCCCAGCAAGCGATACAGTGACGGGCTGGTTTTGCGCACCACCATTTCGGTGAACTGAACGACAACCGCGATCACCAGGATATAGGCCAGCGTGCGCAGGTAAACCAGATCCAGCGGGACCAGGATCAGGTGGTTCACCAGCCAGGCGCAGATCGCCGCCAAGGTGATGACGAAAGTGGTGGCAAGTCCCATGCCAATGGCCGTTTCCAGTTTTTTTGACACGCCCATAAACGGGCATAGGCCGAGGAATTTGACCAACACGAAGTTGTTCACCAGCACGGTGCCAATAAAGAGAAGTAAGTAATCGGTCATTTTTTAACCTGGGAAGCCGAAAGGCGACTATTATCCGGAATTGAGAGGTGCATCTCAACCTCTACACAAAAAGTGCGGCAGTTGAGAGCACTCAGAATTAAATTCCTGACGAAACTCGCGCCATTATGGCTGGATAAACGTCTGTTTCACGCGCTGTGAGCGCTTGAGATAGGGAACAAACACCGCGGCGGCCAGCAACGACAGCAGCAGGGTCTGAATCGCTTTGCCATCGGGTACGGGCGTAAAGGCAAAGGTTTTGAGTGCTAACAACACCGTCAGCAGCAGCCAGAGAATGTAATGACGCGGTAAGCGGCGCGAACGTTTACAAAAAATCCAGCACACCCAAATACTGTATACCCACACCAGCCCAGCCGTGAGCAGGGAAATCGACCATTGGGTCAATAGCAGACCACCGTGAGAAAACAGAGTTTCACGTAATTCGGTGTTGAACAGTGGGCTGAGATACATCGCCACCACCAGGGCACTGGTCAACATGGTCATTATCAGCCAAGCCAGCGGCAGTAATAGCCAACCAGCGATGCGCGGCGGGTTCACCGGTTCGGTCATCTTGCAGATCCTGTACGAATAAGAGAAGGCGTATTATGTCCAAACGGGGCACGCCCGACATGGACAACGCAATAGTGCAGAAAAAGGCAGGAAAATCCAATTACATTACATAGCGCCAGACAGATTTTGGCACGCAGCCTAAATCGAAGAGGCGACCGCCGGAAACAAGTTCAGCACGGCGATGGTCGGCGGCACGATACATATTGATGATGTCATTATCATCGGTCAGCGAATAATTGAGATGGTCGTAGAGCTTTTCCAGACTATCGAGATTATTCACTTTACGAAATTTCAGCAGGTAATCGAGCGCAGTCATGATTGCCATTAAAAAAATAAAGTACTGGGAAGTGCCCAAGTATAGGGAGCACACGGCCAGAGTCCATATGTCAGCGTTAAAAAAATTCAAAAATCAGACAAGGCGAGCTAATTTGTTTATCAAAAGGCATTTTTACTCCCTTTCTTGTTTTTTTACGCCCCTTTCTTACTGTATCTAAGGCAAATTACCCCCTTGATATTCGGGGGGCGTGAAAAAATCTCACATCCTCAATATCTCGTCTCTCTCTGCCTGTTTTAGCCCGTTAAACGGCTTATTTCTTTATCAGGCTACGCATAATTAGCTGATTTATTACCAGTTGGTTTGCAAGTTACTGCACGGCTCTTGAAAACACCGATCACATAGTGTGCGAATAGTCACAATTCTGATCATTGCTCACGTCTACAACGCATAACCATTATTTACGTAGCAGCTGTAATCGCTTCCAGTTCTCGTGCACATAACCGATTCTGTTTATTACCTTTATTTAACAGCAGTTGAAATAAATCACAGGTGAAATGTCCATAAAGCTGGTACGACTTCTGACGGGTGTAATTCCGTAACCCCTTTAATTCATTCTAATTTGTGAGGCATGTCGCGCTTGTTTATTTCCTTTTGCGCCAGGCTTAATCCGCGTTTTGTACCCCTACAGCACACTCCCTTCAGAGGAATGAAATTATGTGGAAACGTTTACTCTTGACCGCCATGGTGAGTTCAGCACTCAGCGCATCTGTACTGGCTGCAGATATGACGGTGGGCTTCTCACAGGTTGGCTCGGAATCTGGCTGGCGTTCAGCAGAAACCAACGTGGCGAAAAGTGAAGCGCAAAAGCGCGGTATCACTTTGAAAATCGCCGATGGTCAACAGAAGCAGGAAAACCAAATCAAAGCGGTGCGTTCATTCATTGCACAGGGCGTTGATGCGATCTTTATCGCGCCGGTGGTGCAAACGGGCTGGGAACCGGTATTGGAAGAAGCGAAAGATGCGAAGATCCCGGTGTTCCTGTTAGACCGCGCCATCGTGGTGAAAGATAAGTCACTTTATATGGCCGTGGTGACGGCGGATAACGTGCTGGAAGGCAAGTTGATTGGTGACTGGCTGGTTAAAACGGTGGGTGATAAGCAGTGTAACGTGGTTGAGCTGCAGGGCACGGTGGGTGCCAGCGTCGCGATCGATCGTAAGAAAGGCTTTGCAGAGGCCATCGCGGGCCACAATAACATTAAGGTGATTCGCTCTCAGTCTGGCGACTTTACTCGCAGTAAAGGCAAAGAAGTCATGGAGAGCTTCATCAAGGCGGAGAACAACGGCAAGAATATCTGCATGGTTTACGCCCATAACGATGACATGGCAATCGGCGCGATTCAGGCGATCAAAGAAGCTGGCCTGAAACCCGGCAAGGATATCCTGACCGGTTCAATCGATGGTGTGCCGGATATCTACAAAGCGATGCTGGCAGGTGAGGCCAATGCCAACGTTGAGTTGACGCCAAATATGGCCGGTCCGGCCTTTGACGCGCTGGAGAAATTCAAAAAAGACGGCACCTTGCCGCCAAAAATCATCAAAACCGAATCGAAACTGTATCTGCCAGATTCTGCGCAGGCCCAGCTCGATACCAAAAAAGGCATGGGTTACTGATCCCCGCAGCCGCCCTTCGGGGCGGTTTTTCATGACGTAAGGCGAGGTAGAACCTGATGAGCACCTCCGATGAATCCGCACTCCTGACGCTGCAAGGCATCAGCAAAGGTTTTCCCGGCGTTAAAGCGCTGGATAATGTTTCGTTCAGTATTCGTAAAGGCGAGATCATGGCGCTGCTGGGCGAAAACGGTGCGGGAAAATCCACGCTGATTAAAGTGTTGACCGGCGTTTACACCCGTGACGCTGGCACCATCACACTGAATGGCAAAACCATTTCCCCGCACAACACGGCCGAAGCTCAGCAGATGGGCATTGGCACCGTGTATCAAGAAGTGAACCTGCTGCCGAACATGTCGGTGGCAGACAATCTCTATATTGGCCGTGAGCCTCGCCGTTTCGGCATGATTGATCGTAAGCGAATGGTGCGCGATGCCGATGCACTGATGCGTAATTACGGCTTCGCACTGGATGTGACGCGTCCGCTGGGACATTACTCGGTGGCGATGCAGCAAATTATTGCGATTTGTCGCGCGGTGGATCTGTCGGCACAGGTGTTGATTCTTGATGAACCTACCGCCAGCCTCGATGCCAGTGAAGTGGAGATGCTTTTTAACCTGATGGCGCAGTTAAGAGCCAAAGGGATGAGCCTGATTTTTGTTACGCACTTTTTAGACCAGGTGTACCGCATTACCGACCGTATCACTGTGCTGCGCAATGGTCAGTTTATCGCGACGCGCGAGACGGCATCGCTGCCGCAAATTGATCTGATCAAACTGATGCTGGGCCGCGAACTGCTGGAAACCGCATTGCAGCGACAGGGCAGTACTCTGCGCAGCAATCAACCGGTGGTGGAATTTGAAGATTACGGCAAGAAGGGCACCATCGAGCCGTTTAACCTGCAAGTTCGGCCAGGAGAGGTGGTCGGTTTGGCCGGATTACTTGGTTCGGGTCGAACTGAAACCGCTGAAGTGCTGTTTGGTATTCGTCGTGCCGATCGCGGTACGGCAAAAATCAAAGGGAAAGTGCAGCACATTCGCACCCCGGCGAAAGCTTCGCATCTTGGCATGGGCTTCTGCCCGGAAGATCGCAAAACGGATGGCATTATCGGTGCGGCCAGCGTGCGCGAGAATATCATTCTGGCGTTGCAGGCTCAGCGCGGCTGGCTGCGGCCCATCAAGCGCCGTGAACAACAGGCGATAGCCGAACGTTTTATTAAAAGTCTCGGTATCCGCACGCCGCACGCTGACCAGCCGGTAGAGCTGCTGTCGGGAGGGAATCAGCAGAAGGTGTTGCTGTCACGCTGGCTGGTGACCAAGCCACAATTTTTGATTCTCGACGAACCCACGCGCGGTATTGATGTGGGTGCGCACGCCGAGATTATTCGTTTGATTGAATCCCTGTGCGCCGATGGACTGGCGCTGTTAGTTATTTCCTCTGAACTGGAAGAACTGGTGGGCTACGCCGATCGCGTGTTGATCATGCGCGATTTGAAGCAAGTGGCCGAAATCCCGCTGGAGCAGCTGTCGGTGGCGTCAATCGTTAACGCCATCGCTGACGGAGGAGCACAACATGCTTGAATCGCCTATGACACAGCCTAAACCCGAACGACGTAAGCCGAAGTTGCCGCCTGGCATGCCGCAGATTGCCGCACTGATTTTGGTGCTGCTGGTGGATAGCCTGGTGGCGAACAATTTTTTTGCCATCCATGTGCAGGAGGGTCGTTTATTCGGTAGCCCGATCGATATCCTTAATCGCGCGGCACCGGTTGCGCTTTTGGCCATTGGTATGACGTTGGTGATCGCGACTGGCGGCATCGATTTGTCAGTCGGTGCGGTGATGGCGATTGCCGGCGCAACCGCCGCCACGCTGACCGTAGCAGGGCACAGCCTGATTTTTATTATCCTTGCTACGCTGGGAACTGGGCTGGCCTGCGGTTTGTGGAATGGGGTTTTGGTGGCGCTGCTGAAGATTCAACCCTTTGTCGCCACTTTGATTTTGATGGTGGCGGGGCGTGGTATCGCGCAGCTGATTACCCAAGGGCAAATTGTGACCTTTAACAGCGATAGCCTGGGCTGGTTTGGTAGCGGTTCGCTGTGGCTGATGCCGGTGCCGGTATGGATTACCTTGCTGGTGGCATTGCTGGTGTGGTTGCTGACGCGCAAAACCGCACTTGGCCTGTTTATTGAAGCGGTAGGGATTAACTTACGTGCCGCGCGTAATGCCGGGGTGACCGGCTGGCTGGTGGTGATGTCAACCTATGCGATTAGCGGCGTGTGTGCCGCCGTTGCGGGGTTGATTGTGGCGGCAGATATTCGCGGTGCGGATGCCAATAACGCTGGTCTGTGGCTGGAGTTGGATGCCATTCTGGCCGTGGTGATTGGCGGCGCATCGCTGATGGGTGGGCGCTTTAATCTGGTGTTGTCGTTGATTGGTGCGTTGATTATTCAGTCGATGAATACCGGCATTTTGCTGTCAGGTTTCCCACCAGAGTTGAATCAGGTGGTGAAAGCCGTGGTGGTGATGTGCGTGCTGTTGCTGCAATCACCGCGCTTTATCGCGATGCTGAAAGGGAGACGTCCAAAATGATAAAACGCCATCTGCCTTTGATGATTACGCTGCTGGTGTTTGTCGCCGGTTATTTGTTTTGTCTGAGTCAGTTTCCTGGCTTTGCCTCGACGCGCGTGATCTGCAATATCCTGACCGATAATGCGTTTTTGGGCATTATCGCAGTGGGGATGACCTTTGTGATTTTGTCCGGCGGGATTGATTTGTCAGTCGGCGCTGTTATCGCCTTTAGTGGGGTGTTTCTGGCGCGGATTATTGGCGATTACCATGTCGATCCGATTCTGGCGTTTGCCATTGTATTGGCTATGGGCGCGCTGTTTGGTGCCATGATGGGCTGGCTGATTGATGCCCTGAAGATCCCCGCGTTTATCATTACTCTGGCCGGGATGTTTTTCCTGCGCGGCTGTAGTTATCTGGTGTCGGAGAATTCTATTCCTATCGATCATCCGCTGTATACCACGTTGTCGAGTCTGGCGTGGAAGATCCCCGGCGGTGGAAGGCTAAGTCTGTTGGCGGTGATTATGCTGGTAGTCGTGGTGGGTGGGATTATTCTCGCGCATCGCACCCGTTTTGGTAATCAGGTTTATGCCATCGGCGGTAATTTGACGTCCGCACAGTTGATGGGGGTGTCCACCCGAGCCACCACCATTAAGATTTATATGCTTTCGACGACACTGGCGACATTAGCGGGGATTGTGTTTTCAATTTATACCTCCGCCGGTTATGCGCTGGCGGGCCTGGGCGTGGAGTTGGATGCGATTGCTTCAGTGGTGATCGGCGGTACGCTGTTGTCGGGCGGTGTCGGTACGGTGCTTGGCACGTTGTTTGGGGTGTTGATTCAGGGGTTGATTCAGACCTGGATTAACTTCGACGGGACGCTGAGTTCGTGGTGGACGAAGATCGCCATCGGTATTCTGCTGTTTGCTTTTATCGCGTTGCAGCGTTTGCTGACCGTGATGTGGGATCGCCAGAAGAATGCACCGGTTAAACGCCTGACGTCGTAGGTATATGGTCTCGTAATGTGCGCATTTATGCGCACTTGTTGCTGGGTTTGGCTGGGGTTGCTGTGGGTCTCGTGCCCGGCCCCATAAAGGCCAGCCCGATCGCAAAGGAATCTCGCATCCATGCAGATCGGCCGCCGCATCCCGGCGGCGGACGCTTTGCTCTTCGGGCTGGCCTTTACGGGGCTTTGAGCATTGTCATTGCTGTGGCCCGAGATCGTGTTGACGTTCCTTGCATGTTTTTATGTCTTAGCAAAACGCACGAGATTTTCAGTAAGGAAACAAAGGCGGGTAGTGGAGTAAAGCGTCCGCCGCAGGGATGCGGCGGTCGAGGCTACAGGGATGTATTCACGCCGACTTTACGCAACGCCCGCCTTTGTTGACTGATATGCACGGTTTAAACAATAAAAAAGCCGCGAATCTTTCGCGGCTTCATTCACCGAATCACCTTATCAACGCGCCAGTCGGTAATACGCCTCGTTCCAGCGCAGTGCGTCTTTAAACGCGGGCAAACGTGTCTCTTCATCGATCACCAACACTTCAATGCCGTTCAGTTCGCCGTACAGGTACATATCGTCCAGATCTAAAGCCTGACTAAACACCGTATGGTGAGCACCGCCCGCCAGAATCCAGGCTTCAGATGCTGTCGCCAGCGAGGGTTGTGCACGCCACAGCGCGCGGGCAACCGGCAATTTCGGCAGGGGTTTGGGCTGTTCAATGGCATCGACCACATTCACCAGCAGACGGAAGCGATCCCCCATATCGATCACGCTGGCATTCACTGCACGGCCTGCTGGCGTTGAGAAGATCATGCGCGCGGGATCAGCTTTGCCGCCGATGCCGAGGAACTGCACGTCAATCAACGGCTTGGATTCTTTAGCAATCGACGGACACACTTCCAGCATATGCGAACCTAACACCAGATCGTTGCCCGGTGAGAAGTGGTAGGTGTAATCCTCCATAAACGAGGTACCACCAGCACGGTCCCCGGCCTGGACTTTCAGGATGTGCAGCAGTGCAGCCGTTTTCCAGTCACCTTCACCTGCAAAACCATAGCCTTGCCCCATCAGGCGCTGTACCGCTAAACCGGGCAACTGTGTCATGCCATGCAAAGTCTGGAAGTTGGTAGTGAACGCTTTACAGCCTTCATCGTCGAGGAAACGTTTTAACCCCAGTTCGATGCGTGCGGCATCCAATACGTTCTGGCGCTTATCGCCATTAACTGATGCGGCATCGCTAAACAGATACTGACTCTCATACTCGTCAATCAGCGCACTCACTTCCCCCTCGCTGACGCTATTCACCACCTCGACCAAATCGCCGACACCCCAGCCATTGACCGAATAGCCGAACTGAATCTGTGCGGCGACTTTATCGCCTTCGGTAACGGCCACTTCACGCATATTGTCGCCGAAGCGCGCGACTTTCAGCTGCTGGCTGGCCTGCCTTGCCAGTGCGGCGTTGATCCAGCGCGCGATGCGTTGCTGGCTGGTTTTATCTTGCCAGTGGCCGGTCACCACGCTGTGCTGTAAGCCCATGCGGGCGCCAATAAAGCCAAATTCACGACCGCCGTGCGCGGTTTGGTTGAGGTTCATAAAATCCATATCCATGCTGTCCCACGGAATCTCCGCGTTGAACTGGGTATGGAATTGCAGCAGCGGTTTATTCAGGATGCTCAGGCCGCCAATCCACATCTTGGCGGGAGAAAACGTATGCAGCCAGGTGATGATACCGGCGCATTGATTATCGTGATTGGCTTCGCGGCACAACGCGAGCGCTTCATCTGGAGATTTCACCAACGGTTTCAACTCCAGCGGCACCGGTAAATTACCTGCCTGATTCAGGCCGTCCATCACCTGGCGAGCGTGCTGCTCCACCTGGCGCAAGGTTTCCGCTCCGTAGAGGTGCTGAGTACCAATCACAAACCAAACGTTCTGTTCCATTTACTGCTCCTTACTTGGCGGATGCGGCGTACTGCGGTTCAGCAGCCTGGCACCAGTTTTGATAACGTTGATAAAGTTGCTGATAGCCCGCTACGCGCAGGCTGTTGGGCTGCAATGTCACGGCAATTGGGCTGGCCATCACCTGTTGGGCAGCAGGCACATCGGTATACACGCCGGCAGCCACGGCGGCAAAAATGGCCGCACCTAAGGCGCAGCACTCATCGGAGGCGACAATATCCAAGGGCCGGTTCATCACATCGCAGCATGCCTGCATGATGGCGGGGGATTTACGCGCAATCCCGCCGAGCGTCAGGATGCTCTCGACCGGGATCTGCTGCTGTTCGAAACACTCCATGATGGCGCGCGCGCCAAAGGCGGTGGCCGCGACCAGACCGCCAAAAAGCGCGGGAGCATCGGTACCCAGATTCAGGTCAGTGATCACCCCTTTCAAACGCTGATTGGTATCTGGCGTGCGACGACCGTTGAACCAGTCAAGGATCACCGGCAGATGGTCTAGCTGCGGATCGGCGGCCCAGGCTTCTGTCAACGAACGGATTAAATCCTGTTGCATTGCGGCTAGCTGCGGTTGTAATTCGGGATGACGCGCCACGGCCTGCTGCAGTGGCCAGCCGAGCAGGCGACTGAACCAGGCATAGATATCGCCAAATGCGGACTGACCCGCTTCGCAGCCGATGGCACCCGGCATTACGCTGCCATCTACCTGTCCGCAAATACCTTTAATCGCGCGGTCACCGACTTTTTCGCTATCAGCTATCAGGATGTCGCAGGTGGAGGTGCCAATCACCTTCACCAAGGTATAAGGCTGTGCACCCGCGCCTACCGCTCCCATGTGGCAATCAAATGCGCCGCCAGACAGGATCACCTGTTGCGATAATCCCAAACGCTGCGACCACTCAGCAGAGAGCGTGCCGACCGGCACATCGGCAGTGTAGGTATCGGTAAACAGCGGAGAATCGAGCTGCTCAACCAGCAAAGGATCGAGGGCGCGGAAAAAATCGGCGGGCGGTAAGCCACCCCATTCCGGATGCCACAGCGATTTGTGTCCGGCGGCGCAGCGTCCACGACGCAACTGTGCTGGCGCTGTGTTACCGCTCAGCAAAGCGGGGACCCAGTCGCACAGTTCCACCCAAGACACTGCCGCGTCACGCACCGCAGTATCGCAGCGTGACACGTGCAGAATCTTGGCCCAGAACCACTCCGATGAGTACACACCGCCAATGTAGCGGGTGTAATCAGTGAAATGACCGTTACGGCACAGCTGATTAATCTCTTCGGCTTCTTCAATAGCGGTGTGATCTTTCCACAGCACGAACATGGCATTCGGATTGGTGGCGAACTCCGGTCTTAACGCCAGAACCTGGCCGTCACGATCAATCGGGGCGGGTGTGGAACCCGTGGAATCGACGCCGATACCGACCACGGCTGCACGCTGTTGTGGTGATAACGCTTGCACTACCGCGACTACCGCCTGTTCTAACGCATCAATATAGTCTTGTGGATGATGGCGAAAGCGATTGGCGTGCGCATCACAGAAATCACCCTTCGCCCAGCGTGGATAGTTCACCACGGCTTTTTCCAGCTCTTTACCACTGTGGCACTCGACGGCGAGGGCACGTACCGAGTCACTGCCAAAATCCAGCCCAATTGTTATGGCGCCAGCACCCATTGGGATTCTCCTGTGTGAGTTATCTGGCTCTATCCTGGAATGCGGCTGTTTAAGCGGTTAGTCATCGCTGGCTGAGAACATGCACTTTTCTGCTATCGACGAGGATGTGTGATCGGCAGCAAAAGTTAATGACTGGTTAATTTCGCTGAATATATGGAGGATTTTGTCATCGTTTTGGGATGTGATACCGCTCTACATTTTTCCTTTCCATTCCCGCTACAACTAGCCCAGCGTTTGCGCACCCTTTGTACAAACCTTGAGCTAACGCGCTGATTTTGCGCTGTACCCGAACGTGAAATCTGATTGGTAGCGTTTACACCGATTCGTTATTAACAGCGATAAAACACCATTGTGCCGGAGAGCATCATGCATAAATTCACTAAAGCGCTGGCGGCGGTAGGTCTCGCCGCGGTTATGTCACAATCCGCTATCGCCGAGACCATGAAACTCGGTTTCCTGGTTAAACAACCGGAGGAGCCTTGGTTCCAGACTGAATGGAAATTCGCCGACAAAGCGGGCAAAGATCTCGGCTTTGAGGTCATCAAAATCGCCGTGCCTGATGGCGAGAAAACGCTAAATGCCATCGACAGCCTGGCGGCGAGCGGTGCCAAAGGTTTCGTGATCTGCACGCCCGATCCCAAGTTGGGGTCTGCCATTGCCGCCAAAGCGCGCGGTTATGGCCTGAAAGTCATCGCGGTAGATGACCAGTTCGTCACCGCTAAAGGCAAGCCAATGGATACCGTGCCGCTGGTGATGATGGCCGCGACCAAGATTGGCGAGCGTCAGGGGCAGGAACTGTACAAAGAGATGCAAAAACGCGGTTGGGACGCGAAAGAGACCGGCGTGATGGCGATCACTGCGAACGAACTGGATACCGCGCGTCGTCGTACTGGCGGCTCGATGGATGCGTTGAAAGCAGCCGGCTTCCCGGAAAAACAGATCTATCAGGTCCCCACCAAATCGAATGATATCCCTGGCGCCTTTGATGCCGGTAACTCACTGCTGGTGCAGCATCCAGAAGTCAAACACTGGCTGATTGTTGGCATGAATGACAACACCGTGTTGGGCGGCGTGCGTGCGACGGAGGGGCAAGGCTTTAAAGCCCCTGACGTGATCGGCATTGGTATCAACGGCGTGGATGCGGTCAGTGAACTGTCAAAAGGCGCACCCACTGGCTTCTACGGTTCACTGCTGCCTAGCCCGGATGTGCACGGTTATAAGAGCAGCCAGATGCTCTACAACTGGGTGACCAAAGGTGAAGAGCCACCGAAATTTACCGAAGTCACAGATGTGGTGCTGATCACCCGCGACAACTTTAAAACTGAGTTGGCGAAGAAAGGGCTGATGTAAGCCGTCGTACTCACTTTGAATTAGGCACATTCCGTAGCGGCGTGATTCATCGCGCATGTTAGACGCGGAAAAATCGCTGACGGACGCGCAATGAATTGCGCCGCTACGCAGGTTTAGTTTAGGAGTTTCCATGAATAGCACTGATTCCGCTTTTCTCTCTTTTCATGGCATTTGCAAAACCTTTCCCGGCGTGAAAGCGCTGCAGGACATCTCATTCCAGTGCCGCGCCGGGGAAGTGCACGCGCTGATGGGCGAAAACGGTGCCGGGAAATCGACGCTGTTAAAAATTCTGAGCGGCAGCTATCAGCCCACAGAGGGTGAAATCCGTATTAAAGGGGAGGTGAAAACCTTCAACAACACCGTTGAGGCGTTGGATGCGGGCGTGGCGATTATTTACCAGGAACTGCATCTGGTTCCGGAAATGAGCGTCGCGGAGAACATCTATCTCGGGCAACTGCCACACAAGCGCGGCCTGGTTAATCGCAAGCTGCTGCGCTACGAGGCCGATTTACAGCTCAAAAACCTCGGCATGGATATCGACCCGGATATGCCTTTGAAGTATCTGTCGCTCGGGCAATGGCAGATGGTGGAGATTGCGAAAGCGCTGGCGCGCAATGCACGCATCATCGCGTTTGATGAGCCGACCAGTTCGCTCTCGGCACGTGAAATTGAGCATCTGTTCCGTGTAATCCGACAACTGCGCGACCAAGGCCGCACGGTGCTGTACGTATCGCACCGTATGGAAGAGATCTTTGCCCTGAGCGATGCCATCACGGTGTTTAAAGATGGCCGCTATGTGCGCACCTTTACCGACATGAAAAATACCGATCACGATGATTTGGTGCAGGCCATGGTCGGGCGCAATCTCGGTGATATCTACGGCTACGCGCCACGCGCACTCGGCAAGGTACGCCTGCAGCTGGAAAACGTCGAAGCGAAGGGCGTGCGCATGCCGATTTCCCTCCAGGTGAGAGCCGGTGAAATTGTCGGTTTGTTTGGGCTGGTCGGCGCCGGGCGCAGCGAATTGATGAAAGGGCTGTTTGGTGCCACCAAATTGCGTGGCGGTACGGTGACGCTGGATGGCAAACAGCTCAACATTCGCCAGCCGATTGATGCCATTCGCGCTGGGATCATGTTGTGCCCGGAAGATCGAAAGTCTGAAGGCATCATCCCGGTGCACTCGGTGCGAGACAACATCAACATCAGTGCGCGTCGTCACAATCTCACCGCCGGTTGCCTGATTAATGCCAGTTGGGAAGCAAAAAACGCCGATATCCACATCCGTTCGCTGAACATCAAAACCCCCGGCCCGCAACAGCTGATCATGAATCTCTCCGGCGGTAATCAGCAGAAGGCTATCTTGGGCCGCTGGTTGTCGGAAGAGATGAACGTGATCCTGCTGGATGAGCCGACGCGGGGTATTGATGTCGGCGCTAAACACGAAATCTACAACCTGATTTATCAGCTGGCTAATAAAGGGATCGCGGTGCTGTTTGCCTCCAGCGATCTGCCCGAAGTGATGGGCTTAGCGGACCGCATCATTGTGATGCGCGAAGGGGAAATTGCCGGTGAACTCACTCACGACGCGGCCACGGAACAGCTGACGCTAAGCCTGGCGATGCCGAAAACCACTCAAGCGGCCGCCGTGGCCTGATGTAAAGGAGAGCAACAATGGCTTCATCTACCACTTCCAACACGCCACCTGCGCAGCGCCATGGTCTGCAATTGGGGCGGATTTGGGACAACTTCGGCATGCTGGTGGTATTCGCGCTGCTGTTTATCGTCTGCGCGATCTTTGTGCCGAATTTTGGTTCACTGATCAACATGAAAGGGCTGGGGCTGGCAATGTCGATGTCGGGTATGGTGGCGTGCGGCATGCTGTTCTGCCTCGCTTCCGGCGATTTCGACTTGTCTGTCGCCTCTGTAATCGCCTGCGCTGGCGTGGTCACCGCTGTCGTGATCAACATGACGGAAAGCCTATGGATTGGCGTGGCAGCGGGTTTGCTGCTGGGCATGGCCACCGGGTTTATCAACGGTTTTGTGATTGCCCGGCTAAAGATCAATGCGTTGATCACCACCCTGGCGACGATGCAGATTGTGCGCGGCCTGGCGTACATCTTCTCGGATGGTAAAGCGGTGGGTATTGAAGATGAACGTTTCTTTACCCTCGGCTACGCCAACTGGTTGGGTGTGCCGGCCCCCATCTGGCTCACCATTGCCACTATGATTGTGTTTGGTTTCCTGCTCAACAAAACCACCTTTGGTCGTAATACGCTGGCGATCGGCGGCAACGAAGAAGCGGCGAGACTGGCTGGGGTGCCGGTGGTGCGCACGCGCATCATCATCTTTATTTTGTCAGGTCTGGTGTCGGCAGCAGCGGGCATTATTCTGGCATCACGTATGACCAGCGGCCAGCCGATGACATCGCTGGGTTATGAGTTGATTGTGATTTCAGCGTGCGTGCTCGGCGGTGTGTCACTGAAAGGTGGCATCGGCAAAATTTCCTATGTGGTGGCCGGGGTACTGATTTTAGGCACGGTAGAGAATGCGATGAATTTATTGAATATCTCGCCGTTCTCACAGTATGTGGTGCGCGGTTTGATACTGTTAGCGGCGGTGATTTTTGACCGCTACAAACAGAAAAATAAAGCGATCTAATGCTGGATTCTGTAGCGGCGGCCTCCAGGCCGCCCGCAATTTACGTTTCAGTGAGGGCACTATGTACCATCGTGAACCGCCAAATGAGCAGCAGAACCCCTTATTACCGGGCTACCCGTTCAACGCCTGGCTGGTGGCGGGGCTGACGCCAATTAATGCCAACGATCAGTTGGATTTCTTTATTGACCGCCCTCTGGGTATGAAGGGCTACATCCTGAATCTGACCATCAAAGGTCAGGGCCGGGTATTTGATGGTGAATCGGCTTTTAATTGTGAGCCGGGTGACCTGCTGCTGTTCCAGCCAAAAACGCCACATTACTATGGACGTTCCCCGGACAGCCCTTGTTGGTTCCATCGCTGGGTCTATTTCCGCCCACGCGCTTACTGGACCGACTGGCTGCAGTGGCAGGATGAGAGCCAGGGCGTAGGGCGCTTACGCCTGTCTGAGGCGCAGCGTGCTGAATTCGATCGCCTGTTTGCCAGTATCGAACAGACGCACAATTCGGGGCGTCGCTTTGCGGAAGAACTGGCAATGAATCTGCTCGAACGGTTGCTGCTGCGAGCCGTGGAAGAGGACCCACGGAGCCATCAGCAAATCCGCGATCCGCGCGTGATTGAGGCCTGCCAGTACGTCACCAATCATCTGGCGAGTGAAGTCAAAATTGAGGAAGTGGCACGGCACGTCTGTTTATCGCCTTCGCGGCTGGCGCATCTGTTCCGTGAGCAAATGGGTATCAACTTGCTGCGCTGGCGCGAGGATCAGCGCGTTATCCGCGCCAAGCTGCTGCTGCAAACCACCCAGGAGCCGATTGCCTCGGTCGGTCGTGAAGTGGGTTATGACGACCAACTCTATTTCTCTCGCGTGTTCCGCAAACGGGTGGGTGTCAGCCCCAGTGATTTCCGTCGGCGTAGCCAGGATGCACACGATGCTTTAGTGGCTCAGGAGAGCTGGCAATCGGCACGGAGTGCGATCTCCTGAGTTTTCAGGTGATTCCACCTTGTTCTTACTGACTGATTCGTCTTAAATCAGTCTGGTAACGAACAAGAGGAATGAGAATGAGCGATAAATTACGTGTCGGCCTGATGGGCTACGGCTTTGCCAGTAAAACCTTCCATGCACCTTTGATCGCCGGAACGCCGGGCGTTGAACTGGCCGCGATCTCCAGCAGCGATGCCAGCAAAGTGCACGCTGACTGGCCATCGGTGCAGGTGGTGGCCGATCCGCAAGCACTGCTGGATGACCCGACACTGCAACTGATTGTAATTCCTACCCCGAACGATACCCACTTCCCGCTGGCAAAAGCAGCGCTCAATGCCGGTAAGCATGTGGTTGTCGATAAACCGTTTACCGTGACGTTGTCACAAGCGCGTGAACTGGACGCGTTAGCCAAAGCCAAAGGGCTGCTGCTGTCGGTATTCCACAACCGTCGTTGGGACAGCGATTTCCTGACGCTGAAAACCTTGCTGGCGGACGGTACGCTGGGCGATGTGCGTTATCTGGAATCTCATTTTGACCGTTTCCGTCCTGAAGTGCGTCAGCGCTGGCGTGAGATGAAAGGGCCGGGCAGCGGTATCTGGTTTGATCTGGGGCCGCATGTGCTGGACCAGGCGCTTCAGCTGTTTGGACCCCCGGTGGCCATCAATGTGGATATGGCCGAGCTGCGCCCAGGCGCACAAACCACCGACTACTTCCATGCGGTACTGACTTATCCTACCCGCCGCGTGGTGCTGCACGCCAGCATGTTGGTGGCGGCTGAGTCAGCGCGTTTCGTGGTGCACGGCACGCGTGGCAGCTACGTGAAATATGGCCTGGACCCGCAGGAAGATCGTCTGAAAGCGGGCGAACGTCCACCGCGTGAGGACTGGGGCTACGACATGCGCAACGGCACACTGACGCTGGCGGAAGGCGATGTGATGGTGGAAAAAGAGCTGTTAACGCTGCCGGGCAACTATCCAGCCTACTATGCAGGCATTCGTGATGCGATTGCCGGCACCGGAGCAAACCCGGTCGAGGCTGAAGAGGCCATTCAGGTGATGGAGCTGATCGAACTGGGTCTGCAGTCTGCCGAGAAGCGCCAGACGATGTCGCTGAGGTAACAAGATAACCTGATAAAGGCTGTGCTTTGATTGAAACGGTCACCCGAAATGGTGACCGTACAATTTATGATGTGCAGATTGGGATAATCACCTTTTAGGGTGGCTCAATATGGTGGGTGCGCATTTATGCGCACCTTATTATTTATCCCGCGACGCGCGCTCGCAGCGCCGCTTTCTCTGCATCACTCAGGAAGGCAATGGTCACGCCATTTTCCTGCGCCTGACGCATCTCTGCGACGGTTAACCCTGCCTGCGGTGCTGCTACCTGATACTCGTGTGCCAGTTCCACACCCTGAACTGCAGGATCATCCGTATTGATGGTGGCGAGAATGCCATGCTGCAGGAAGGCCTTCAGCGGATGGGTGGCCAGCGAGGCAACGGTGCTGGTCTGAATGTTTGACGTGAGGCATGACTCCACGCCAATGCGCTGCTCGGCGAGGAAATCCATCAGCGCACGATCTTCAATCGCTTTCACACCGTGGCCGATACGCTCAGCACCCAGCTCACGAATGGCCTGCCAGATGCTTTCTGGGCCAGCGGCTTCACCGGCGTGCACGGTAATTCGGAAACCGGCGTCACGGGCGCGATTGAAATGACTGAGGAACTCACTGCCTGGGAAACCTAACTCGTCGCCAGCAAGGTCCACCGCCGTGATGCCATCACGGTGTGCCAGTAAACCTTCCAGTTCACGCAGACAGGCTTCATCACCAAAGGTACGGCTCATGATGCCGATCAGATTGACATCCACACCATACTGTTTTGCGCCTGCACGCACGCCATCAATGACTGCTTCAACCACGCCGGCAATCGGCAGATTGTGGGTCATGGCCATGTAACCCGGCGAGAAGCGCAGTTCAGCGTAGTGAATACCTGCACGTGCGGCGTCTTCGACGTTTTCCAGTGCAATGCGGCGACAGGCATCGAGATCGCCCAATACTTTTACGCCCCAATCCAGTTTTTGCAGGAAACTGACCAAATCCGGTTCGTTGGCGGTGACTTGCACGTGCGGACGCAGTTCATCGAGGGTATGAGCAGGCAGCGCAAGATTAAACTGGCGGCCTAAATCAAGAATAGTTTGTGCGCGGATGTTGCCATCAAGATGGCGGTGGATGTCAGTCAGGGGGAGTTTCAGGTCAATCATGTCGCACTCGCTAAAGTTACATAAAGTGCAGAGCATTATAAAAACATCTTGCGCAACAGCGCCAGTGATTTGCGCAAAGCGAGAAAGGGATGCTGAAATAATCAGCATCCACAGGCTATTAACCGGCGTGTAAAGCCGCCAGCAAACGATCCAGACCCTCATCCAGCTTGCTGCGCGGGCAGCCAGCATTAAGACGCAAATACCCTCGGCTGGCTTCGCCGTAAGTAGAACCCGGCATGATCGCCACCTTGTAGTGATGGATTAACTGCTGTTGCAGGGCCTGCTCATCAATACCGAGGGGATTAAGGTCAATCCATGCCAGATAGGTTGCCGCAGGCGGCTGCCAGTCGAGATCCGGAAATACGCCATTCAGTCGCAGGGCGATATGCTGCATATTCTGCTTCAGGTAGTCCCGCAGCGCATCGAGCCAGGGCGCACCCTCACGATAGGCTGCGATGGTAGCAGCGACGGCCATCACCGCCGGAGACGACAAACCATCCTGCTGTTTGAGCGCGTGGAACCACGCCTGGCGATCGGTGGCATCTGGGATGATGCCCCAGGCCCCTGTCAGCGCCGGAATATTGAAGCTCTTCGACGCAGAGGTGAACAGCGCCCATCCGGACTGCGCCACTTCGCTCCACGGCGTATGGCGTTCCGCGCCCAGCACCATATCCATATGGATCTCATCGCTGATCACCTTCACACCGTGACGTTCGCACAGCAAGGACATCTGCTGCAATTCCGCCTTCTGCCACACTTTGCCAGTAGGATTGTGAGGGCTGCACAGCAGCATCACTTTGCATTGCGGCCGCGCCAGCAGTGTCTCCAACTGAGCCATATCACAATGCCAGCTGTTGCCCTGACGCTGTAGAGGCAGTTCCAGCACGCGGCGTTGGTTGCCGTTGATGGTGTTGTAGAACGCATCGTAAGCTGGTGTATGGATCAGCACTTCGTCACCGGGCTGGGTCCAGTGGCGCAGCATCTGCGCCACCATGTAGATCACCGACGGGCCGTAGACCAGTGACTCGGCGGCGACGGTTGTGTTAAAGCGAGTCTGCATCCAGTGCTGCAGGGCAGCGAGGAAATCATCATGCTGCCAGCGACTGTAGCCAAACACACCGTGCGCCACACGCTGTTGCAGGGCATCAAGAATGCAAGGCGCGGTCGCGAAATCCATATCTGAGATGGTGAAAGGCAGCAGATCCGCCACGCCGAAGCGATCAGCAACAAAATCCCATTGCGTACACCAACTGCCGTGGCGATCCACCACACGATTAAAATCAAACATATCCATCATGCCACCGAGGTGCTCATCAGGTGTGCCATCTCATCTTTTACCGACTGGACTTGTGGGCCAATCACCACTTGCAAACTGGTTTGATTGAGATGGACCACGCCAATCGCGCCATTGGCTTTCAACGCGGCATCATCCACTTTGCTCATGTCCGCGATGGACAAGCGCAGGCGGGTCAGGCAGTTATCCAGCGAAGTGATGTTTTCAATGCCACCCAGTGCCGCCAGAATAGCCGGTGTGTTGTAACCGGATTTCCCCACGCCAGCACGACTCACCTGTTGTTCAACACTGTTGGTTTCTGCTTCGCGGCCGGGGGTTTTGATATTGAAGCGAGTGATGGCGAAACGGAAAATCGCGTAATACCCGACAAACCACACGGCAGCGATCACCGGCACCCAATACCACTTCGTGGAGAGGCCGTGCAGCACGCCAAATACGAAGAAGTCGATGACGTTACCGTCGGTATTACCAATGGTCACGCCGAGGATTGCCATCACGGTAAAACCTAAACCGGTCAGCAGTGCATGGATTAAGTACAACACGGGCGCGACAAACAGGAACAGGAATTCAATCGGTTCGGTGGTGCCACCGACCACGCAGGCCACCACGCCAGAGATCAGCAATCCTTTAATTTTATGGCGATTCTCAGGACGGGCGCAGTGATAAATCGCCAGCGCCGCACCTGGCAGACCTCCGAGGAAGGCTGGCATCTTGCCTTGTGACAGGAAGCGCGTGGCGCTCTCGGCAAAGCCATGTGTCTCTGGGCAGGCTAACTGTGCCTGGAAGATGGTTAACGCCCCGCTGACACTTTTGCCGCACACGTCCAGGGTGCCGCCGGCATCAGTGAAACGGATGATGGCCACCAGAATATGTTGCAGACCGAATGGCAGCAGCAAACGTTCGCCGGTACCGAAGATCATCGGACCAAACTCACCTGCGCTGTTAATGACCCAACCTAAACCGGTTATCGCACGGGCAAAGAATGGCCAGATCAATGGCACCACCAGGCCCAGCAGGCCCATCACCACCGTGGTCACAATGGGTACAAAACGCGTGCCACCAAAGAAGGCCAATGCGTCCGGCAGACGGATATTGTGGAAGCGCTCATGCAGCCAAAACACCACCACACCCACAATCACCGCACCGAGAATACCGGTGTCGATCGACTGAATGCCGAGAATGTTCTGTACGTTATTGGCTTTCAGCACGGCCGCATCAGTGGTAGGCAAAATGCCATTGATGTTGAGCCAGAAGTTGACGCTGAGGTTGAGCACGGCATAACCGACAAAACCGGCGAAGGCGGCCACGCCTTTATTTTCACGCGCCATGCCCAGCGGGATAGCAATCGCGAACATCACCGGCAAGTAGCTGAAGGCAAATGAGCCCAGCTTAGCCATCCAGATAAACAGGTATTGCAGCAGTGGCTGATCGAGCATCGGGATCAGCGTCAGCACATCATGGCTGCTGAGTGAGCTGCCTATTCCCAGCAGGATGCCGCAGAACGACAGCAGGGCAACAGGCAACATAAAGGTTTTACCCAGACTCTGGAAAAATTCCCAAAGTGACATTTTGGGTCGGCTGGCGGACATAGTCTCTCCTGGCAAAAAGGGGGCAAGTAATCAATTAGGTAAACAATGATAAAACGTTTTACCAAGCGTTTTTGTGTTTATAGTCACAAAGCATGACTAATGCTGGGCTTTATTTTTGCTGGAATCAGTGTAACGTTTTACCTCTTTGTTTCTTCATCAGTTGTTGGAAACGGAACGCGATGTCCCAGCAAAAAACCACTATCCACGATGTCGCGAAGGCTGCCGGGGTATCGGTCTCAACTGTCTCGCTGGTGCTCTCGGGTAAAGGGCGCATTTCATCGGCGACGGCAGAGCGGGTCAACCAGGCGATTGAACAACTCGGCTATGTGCGTAACCGTTCAGCATCGATTTTGCGCGGCGGCGAGAGCGGGGTGATTGGCTTGATCGTTCGCGATCTCAGCCAACCCTTTTATGCCGCGATGACCGCCGGTCTGAGTGAAGTCCTTGAGGCGCAGGGTAAAGTGTTAGTGCTGACGCAAAGTGGTCAGCACGGGCAAAATCTGCAGCGCTGTTTTGATTCCCTGGCGGCGCAGGGTGTCGATGGCATTGTGCTTGGCGGCGCGGTGGCGCAGGCGGAGACGTTAATTGTGCAGGCACGGGAGCAGAACATTGCTGTGATCTGCGCGGCCCGTGCCAGCAGCCTGGAGAAGGTGGATTCGCTGCGTCCGGACAACAGCCAGGCCGCACGTATCGCGACTGAATATCTGATTCGCCAGGGCCATCAGCGCATTGCCTGGGTCGGGGGATTGGGTTCATCGTTAACCCGCGCCGAGAGGATTGGCGGCTATTGTGCCACCTTAGTGCAATACGGACTGCCGTTTCGCCCGGACTGGATTATTGAGTGTGACGAACGCCAACAGAGTGTCTCGACCTTAACCCAGGACCTGCTGCATCACCATCCGCGCATCACTGCCATTATTGCCCACAACGCCAGCACCACGCTTGGCTGCTATTTTGGCGCGCTGCACAGTGGTCGTTCATTGGGGGAAGACGCGGTCGACAGTTATTTCACGCAAAAGATGGCGCTGGTGGGCTTCAATGACGATCCGCAACGCGAATCCTATGATGGCTCTTTAACCTTTGTCAGTAGCGAGGCGAGGGAAGTCGGCCGTCGTGCGGCTGAACGAATATTGCAGCGCTTGTCGCAGCCGGAAGAGGACGTGCAAACCTTAATTGTGCCGCCGCTGTTAGTGCGCGGAGGGTGAGGCGGCGAAATTGATGGTGAAGTGACTGTCACTTAATCGCATGAGGGTCACCATTGATGGTGACCCTTCGACGATCGTGCGCGTTTTTCGTCAGGTGCGCATTCATGCGCACCTGGAAAGCGCATCTTACTCCGGCATGCCTTCACTGGTCTGTGCGCCCAGCATATAGCGTGACAGGAACTGCTCCAGCGACATCTTGTCACCGTTCATCGTCACCTGGCCGTTGCCATACTGCAGGCTGGTGGTGATGTTATCATCCTGCTGCTGTGTCAGACGGAACATCTGTCCCATCGCCGCCAGTCCTTTCACTTGCTGATCCGCCAGTTTCTGCGCATCATCACCCTGATAACCTTCTGCCAGGCCCACATGGCGCATGGTTTCGGTTGCCATTGGCATATTGATGTTCAGTTTGCCATCCAGCGATTTCAATACGCGGTCAACGGCGGCACCGAGGTTCTGGGCTTCACCGGTCACAGTGGCTGGATCGTTGAAACCAATAGTGAGGTTGAAGGTGCTTTCCCCTTTGTCATTTTTCCAGCTCAGTGGCGCAATGCTGATATTTGGCGAGCCTTTTAACAGGGTCGGCAGGTTCGCTTTCAGGATGTTTTGCACACTGGCCTGATAGCGCACCGGATCTTCCGTCACACCAGGCTGATTCAGCAATGCCTGCATCTGCGCGTTGTAGTTATCCGAGAAGGTTTTCACTGCCTGCGCGTCAAACTGCGAAAACTTCATCGCCAGTTTCGCTTCGCCAAACGGCTGTTTCTGCAAGCTGATGTTGCCGACATTCACATCCAGATTGCCGCCGATCTTGCCGTCTTTATTATCAAAGGATGACTTGGTATCCAGCTTCTCCAGTGACAAACCTTCCTGTCCGTTGATGCTGGCGTTGAGTTTATCCAGACTGATGGACTGATCGCCGACGCGCACACCTTCCGGGCTAAGATGGGTATCGCCATTCAACTTCAGGCCGTTGAGGGTGAACAGCACTGGCTGCTCAACCTGATTTTTACTGGTGACGGCAATGCTGGAGAAGTCGCCATTCAGGCTGACTTTGTCACCTTTGCTGTCCGCACTGATCTCCAGCGTGCCGCCATTGGTGGCAAGGCGATCGCCAGTCTGCGCGTTGTTGTAATCCACGGCCAGCAGATCCAGCGAGGTATCCGTTGCGCCGCTGTAGCCAACACGAGTATCGGCGGTGACCAGTGATTTACCGTTAGTCAGTTCAAACAGTTTCTTCACAGCATCGGTGTTTTCCAGTTCGGTATGAACCGATGCCATGCTGGGGATCAGGCTGCCACGCTTGAGTTGGGCGAATGGGAAGGGGCCGTGATCGATGGTTTCGTTCAGCACGATGCTTTGACCCGGCTTCAGCAGCGGATTATCTTCCGTTTGCGAGCTGGCCTGAATCACCAGCTTGGTTTTACTGCTAAAGACACCGCGTTGATAGTCCTGATAGCTAAGCGTCAGGCGGCTGTTCGGTGCATAGGCATTCAACTGCGTATTGGCGTTTTGTAACATCTGATCCATGTGGCTTTCCAGCTGCTTGCCGGTAAACCAGGAAGCACCTGTCCAGATCACGCCGAGCGCTACAATCACACCTACGGCTACCTTGGTCTTTTTCATCGCTGAGTCGTCCTTATCCTTGGGTCCGCACGCCGTTATGAGGGGCGCCGAGTGAAGAAAAACGCCCGCAGGCGTTTTAAATTAATAGTTTGAAAGAATAGCAGTTAATGCTGGCAGCGTCAGCCGGATCAGTGGAGCGCGTTGAAGACGCGCGCCAGGCGTCCGGTGCCCGCGACGTTAACCGGTGACTCGTTCGCGGCGATAAAGCAAGATTCACCCGGTTTTAATACCAGCTGTTCACCTGATTTCTCTACCACCGCCTGACCCTCAATGCAGAACAGCAGGGCAGCACTCTGTTGCGCCAGAGATTGCGGCGTGGCGGAAAGGGCGTGGATGGCAAAGGCAAAATCGTCGACCGGGATCGGGAAGTTGAGGGTATCCCCCTGTTGCTGCGGTTGCGTCAGCAGCGTCGCAGCCGGTTTGGCCTCAAACTTCAGGTTCGCCATTAATTCTGGAATATCGATAAATTTCGGCGTCAAACCTGCACGCAGCACGTTATCGGAGTTCGCCATCACTTCCAGCGCAACGCCTTTGAGATAGGCATGCGGCGTTTCGGCAAACAGAAACATCGCCTGACCCGGTTGCAGGGTGATCACATTCAACAGCAGCGGGGAGAACAGGCCAGTATCGTCTGGATAATCATGTGCGATCGATTTGATGGTCTGCCATGGCTCGCCTTCACGTGAATTCAGCGCCGATTTTAGCACCCCCAATGCCAGAGACTTCGCATCACTTTTCAGTGACAGCAGCGTAGAGAACAGCTTCGCGAGGCTATCTTCATTGGCATTTTCCAGAAAATGGGCAATTTGCGGATGCGCGCCCGCAACAGGCTCCAGCAATGAAACCAACTCATGCATTTCACGGAAGCCGTTCATTGCCTGAAACGGTGTCAGGGCATAGACCAGTTCAGGTTTATGGTTGGCATCTTTGTAGTTGCGCTCGGCGGCGCTGAGTGGAATTCCGGCGGCATTTTCACGAGCAAAGCCTGCTTCTGCGGCGGATTTACTCGGGTGAACCTGAATGGAGAGGGCTTGATCAGCGCACAACACTTTAAACAGAAAGGGTAACTCGCCAAAGCGATCCGCCACCGCTTTACCCAGCACGCTCGCCTGATCGTCATTGATGACATCGCGCAGCGAACGGGTTGCTCCGTTGATTTCAACTGTTGAAGGGCTTTTCGGATGGGCACCCATCCACAGTTCCGCCATCGGCAATCCTTGCGGATTGGCAATGCCATAAAGTTCGGTCAGTGCAGTTTTGCTGCCCCAAGCGTAATTTTGCAGCGAATTGTTCAATTTTTGCATCGTTTACCCTTAATAACCGTAAGTAAATAGGCTTATTAAAGCAGAAAGTGCCATAGAAAATACATCAACAAGTGCAATAAGCGCGACAGGCTCGCATAATGTTAATTTCTTGTATGTGACAATCTTGCTCGCTCATTGGCGTCGCGGGAAGACGACCTGAGCGGAAACCTCAAAATCTGAGCTAAGGAGACGTAGTCATGGCAGCTAATCGCATTGAAAAAGATTCAATGGGACCGATCGAAGTACCGGCAGATAAGTTATGGGGCGCACAAACCCAGCGATCGCTGGAGCATTTCCGTATTTCCACCGAGAAAATGCCAGTCGCACTGGTGCACGCACTGGCGTTGACCAAGCGCGCGGCGGCGCAGGTTAACCGCGATCTCGGCCTGCTACCGGCGGAACGTGCAGACGCGATTTTGAAAGCTGCTGACGAAGTGTTAGCCGATAAACACAGTGAAGAGTTTCCGCTGGCGATCTGGCAGACCGGTTCCGGTACCCAGACCAACATGAACATGAATGAAGTGCTGGCCAACCGCGCCAGTGAGATTCTTGGCGGCGAGCGTGGCATGTCACGTTTGGTGCATCCAAACGATGACGTCAACAAGAGCCAAAGCTCCAATGACGTGTTCCCCACCGCCATGCACGTGGCCGCGGTCATCGCCGTGCGGGAGCAGCTGATTCCGCAGATTCATGTGCTAAAAAAGACCCTGAGCGAGAAGTCTGAAGCCTTTAAGGACATCGTCAAAATTGGTCGTACCCACCTTCAAGACGCCACACCCTTGACACTAGGCCAGGAGATTTCTGGCTGGGTAGCGATGCTGGAACACAACCTCAAGCACATCGAACACAGCATTCCGCATGTGGCTGAACTGGCGCTGGGCGGGACCGCCGTGGGTACCGGCCTGAATACCCATCCGGAATATGCTGTTCGCGTAGCGAAAGCCTTGGCCGATCTGACTCAGCAGCCTTTCGTGACGGCACCCAACAAGTTTGAAGCCTTAGCGACCTGTGATGCACTGGTGCATGCGCACGGTGCGCTGAAAGGTCTGGCCGCCTCATTGATGAAAATTGCTAATGACGTCCGTTGGTTAGCCTCGGGTCCACGTTGCGGCATTGGCGAACTGGCTATCCCCGAGAACGAACCGGGTAGCTCAATCATGCCGGGCAAAGTGAACCCGACACAGTGTGAAGCTCTGACCATGTTGTGCTGCCAGGTAATGGGCAATGATGTAGCGGTGAACATTGGTGGCGCGTCCGGTAACTTTGAATTGAACGTGTTCCGTCCGATGGTGATCCACAACTTCTTGCAATCGATTCGCCTGTTGGCTGATGGTATGGACAGCTTCAATCACCATTGCGCCGTGGGTATCGAACCGGTGCGTGAGCGCATCGATCAGTTACTCAATGAATCACTGATGCTGGTGACCGCGCTGAATACCCATATCGGCTATGACAAAGCGGCGGAAATCGCCAAGAAAGCGCATAAAGAGGGGCTGACGCTGAAAGGCTCTGCACTGAAACTCGGCTATCTGACCGAAGAGCAGTTCGATGAGTGGGTGCGACCGGAAGAGATGGTTGGCAGCATGAAGCAATAATGTGTAGGCCAGCATGATGCTGGCCTGCTCATCAGCTTCAGTGCGTGTTGCCAAAAAGGACAGGTTGTCTAAATCATTTTTGCCAGCTTACAGCCTGTCGCTCCATAAATGCAGCCGTGGGATCACCAGATGCAGCGGTTGCGCCAGCGGTTTGTAGCGATGGGCGACGTTATCAGCATCGTAATCCAGTAATTCCCCCAAAATCGGCACCTGCGTCTTATCGCGACACAGCACCAGCAGCGGTGAAGGGCAGGCGAGTTGCACCTGTTTCTTATTACTGGCGCGCCAGACGCGAGCGATGGGTTGGACTTTGACCGGTCGTTTAATCTTCAGCCTGGCGTCAGCAGGCAAGGACAGGATCATCTCCAGTTCCTGCTGCACTTTCTCGGCCCACTGTTCGCGTGTCCACGGGGCTTGGGCGCGGTTGGCCTTAAGACTGCGTTCCAGTTGCTCCACCACCGCCTCGCGCGTGAGGTTTTTGATAATATTCTTATTCGCCCAACCAAAACGCAGGCTGTCCGGGGCATGGAGCAAGGTGACGCTACGATAGGCATTCAAGGTAATTAAGCCGCGCAGATGCTGGTGCACAAACTCGAAGCGCGCTTCGCTCGGTAGGCCGGACTCGACGGTAATTAAGTGCTCAAGGCGCAGTTTCAGGGCATTGATATCCGCCACCTGCTGGCTGATGTGTTCGCTGGTGGCTTCATCTGCTTCAATGCAGATCGCACCCGGCAACCGCACGGCGGATTTGGTACTGAGTTTCTCCGACTGATCCTGCATAAACAGACGGCAATAATGGGTAAGCGCCATGTCACGCGCTTTCTGGCCGAGATGCTGTGTCACTGCAATTCGATCAATCTCATCATTCTCATGGCCTTTCTCAATTTCAGGCAGGCTAAACGCACGCGCGATCAACAGCGGTTGCTGTTCCACCTGCTGGCGCAGGGTCCTGAGACTCAATTCCAGGGTATTGACGCACTCATGCAGATCGGCGACTAAGTCATAGCGGCTCATGTTACGCTCTATAGTTACAACATGCCATTAACGTTAAACCAATTGGTGCCGATCTGCCAGCTGAAAAACCGGATTTCGCGAAGCAGGGCACACAGACATTTTTCCAGTAGGATGAACGTGTTATAACAACGCTTTGCCTGCTAACGGAAAAAAGTCGTGGAGCATCACCCTAAGCCTGCTGTATCTGCCATTGTCACACTGGGACTGGTGCAAATCCTGTCGTGGGGCGGTTCATTTTACCTGATGGCCGTGATGGCCAACCCGATTGTGGCGGAAACCGGCTGGTCACAGCAGTGGGTCTACGGCGCGCTGTCGCTGGGTATTTTGGTATCGGGCTTGCTCGCACCGTTGAGCGGCAGACTGATTTCAGGTTCTTATGGGCGGGTGTTGCTGGCATCCAGCGGGGCGGTGATGGCAATAGGGCTGGTGATCATGGGGTTGAGCCACCATCTGCTGCTGTTTCTCTTTGCCTGGCTGATTATCGGTATCGGGATGGCGATGGGCCTGTATGATTCGCTGTTTGCTACCCTCGGTACGTTGTATGGCGGGCAGGCGCGAGGGGCGATCACCGGTATTACGCTGATTTCCGGTTTTTGTACCTCGCTGGTGTGGCCGGGTACCGCGTTGCTGATCCACTGGCTGGAGTGGCGCGGCGCGTGTTTTGCCATCGCAGGATTGTTGTGTCTCGCCGTATTACCGGCTTATTTATATGCGCTGCCCGCGCCCACTCGATCCACCACGAAAGCAGCCGCGAATAAAGGTACCGGAAGAGATGAACTGGCGCCCGCGCTGTTTTGGTTGCTATGTAGCATTTTCACCCTCGCTTCGGTGATCATGACGGCCATTTCGGTGCAGTTGATCAGCCTGTTACAGGCCAGCGGTCATTCACTGACGGCCGCGTTAGCGATCAGCGCCATTTTGGGCCCGTGCCAGGTTGGATCGCGCATTGTCGATATCGCTTTCAAACGCGGGCATCCTATCTGGACAACGTTTTTTTCCGTGGGATTAGTGGCGATAGGTTTGATCTTACTGACGTGCTATCCACAGTTTGCGCTGGTGAGTATGGTGCTTTACGGCGCGGGAAATGGTTTACGTGCGATTGTGCGCGGAACTTTACCGCTGGTGATGGTCAAACCAGAGGCTTACGCAATTGTGGTGGGGCGCATGGCGCGGCCAGCACTGATTGGCCAGGCGTTAACGCCGCTGGTTGGAGGATACATTTTTCAGCAATTCGGCGCGAACGCGACACTCTGGTTGCTGTGCCTGTTGGCGTTAACCAATGTGCTGTTAGTCTGGGTGCTGAAGCATAAATTGCCCCCGCTTGACCCGCAAGCATCATAGCGAGCCGTAAACTAAGCAGCCTGTGCGCTTCTGCCTGATCAAATGATGAATACGTGCCTTGATCACAGTCGCTGGCTTCTAAAAAGCAACAGTGTTTGTTATATTTATTGCTCATTGATTACTCACTGCCGCGGCATGAAAACAATAAGATAGACCGCAACTCAGGATACAGAAATGCTAGATTACCGCTTCCCGACAGCTTTGCAGATGGTTTTGAGCGTAGCGATGGCGGAGCAACTGGGTAAACGCTCGACCAGTGCCATACTGGCTTATGGTCTTGAAGCGAACCCCAGTTTCATTCGGAAACTTATGGTTCCGTTAACGCGCGATGGCATCATCGTCTCTACGCTTGGCCGTACCGGTTCGATTCATCTCGGTCGCCCTGCTGCGGAGATCACGCTGCGTGATATCTATACCTCGGTCATTGAAGATAAAAAGCTCTGGGCTTCACGCCCCGATGTCGCACCCCGTTGCCTGGTTAGTGCTAACTTGTGCTGGTACTTCAAATCGATTGCGGAAGAGGCGGAAGAGGCCTCACTGAAAGTGCTGGAAACGCGCACAGTGGCAGATGCACTGGCTGAACTGAAGAAACATGATACCAGCAGCTGCGAAGAACTGCCCGATCTTGAAATCGAAGATCTCTGCAAAAAATCTCGCTGAGGTTAACCAAACGGTTACCGGGCATAAACCCGGTAACCCAGTCACTTATTTTGACATCCCATCCTTAGACATTTCATCTTTTGCCATACCGTCTTTTCCCATGCCGTCTTTCTTCATCCCGTCATGTTTTTTCATCGGCTTTTTCATACTGTCTTTCTTCATGCCGTCATGAGACATCGCGCTTTCATTTTGCATGCCATCTTTCGCCATAGTGTCAGCGGCATATGCACCTGAAGCAGCCATCAACAGTGCGCCAGTGAACAGCGTTGCAATAATCTTTTTCATCTTCATTTCCTTACAGGGTTTTAGGGGAGATTAACTGCCGCCAAACCAGTTATAGCCTTGGTCTTCCCAGTAGCCACCGGTGAAGCGGTTGGTGATTTCTATTGAAATAATGTGTTTTGGATTTTTGTATCCGAGTTTGGTTGGGATACGCAGTTTCATCGGATAACCATATTTCGGCGGCAATAAGTGGCCATCCCAGGTTAAAGCCAATAACGTTTGCGGATGGAGCGCCGATGCCATATCAATGCTGGTGTAATAGTCATCTGCACAACGGAAACTGACATATTTTGCTTTGGTGTCTGCACCAATCAATTGCAGGAAGTTACTGAAGCGTACGCCGCCCCAGCGGCCAATGGCACTCCATCCTTCAACGCAAATATGGCGCGTGATTTGTTCATGCTGTGATAATTGATATAACTCGGGTAGTCGCCAACTGCGCTTATCTCGTACCAGCCCACCAATCTGCAACTGGTAATCATCACCGTTAATTTGTGGAATATCCTCTTCACCGTAAAAAGCATTAAACGGGAAGGGACGGGTGATATCCTGCAATGTATATTCAGGTGCCATTTTATACCCACTGAATAGCCACCCCTGAATGCGGTCGTTAAAGCGCGACATGCGACTTAAGACGCTTTCGATGTCTGGATTATTATCAATGTCACACCCGCTCAGCATGGCTACGCCGCCCACGGTTAATCCCATGCGCAGAAAATTGCGTCGCGAATGTCCTGACAGTTGTTTTGCCAGCAGGGTTGTCGCGTCCTTAACCAAAGCCTCTTTGTCACTGTCTGAAAGCTGAATGTTTTTATTGGCCATTGTTAACGTCCGCGCGTCATCAGTAATAACGTTTTAGGCACCAGCGCGACCATGATCAGATGAATGACGACGAAAGCGCATAAAAAGGCCATGGCGAAGAAGTGGATGAACCGTGCAGTGTCGTAGCCACCTAATATTTCTCGCAGGAAAGGAAACTGCACTGACTTCCACAGCACCAAGCCTGAAATGGCTAATAGCATTCCGTCAATGACAACCAATAAATAGGCGAACTTCTGCACCATATTATATTGGCTTAAATCGTGATGGCTGAGATGTCCTCGCAATGCAGATATTCCATCCTGCCATAATTGAGGGAGGCTTAATGGCAAGAACCGTTGGCGAAAACGCCCGCTGATGATATTCAATGTGAGATAGAGAATGCCATTGGCGGCAAACATCCACATCGCAGCAAAGTGCCACTGTAATGCGCCACCCAACCAACCACCCAAGGTGTATTCATTTGGGAAGGAGAACGGAAATAACGGTGAAGCATTATAAATTCGCCAGCCGCTAAGAATCATCAGCACCATAGTAACGGCATTTATCCAGTGAGTGGCTCTCAGCCAAAGCGGATGAATATTTTTACGGTTGTGGCTTTTCATTATTTTTCTCCTTCTACCGCTATGCCGTTTGGAATGGAGAGATTTTGCGTCGCGATTGATCACAGAGTCCTCACGCAGAGTTAAACAAAATGTGATAACTCGCGAAGTCGAATCTGTATAAGATGAAAAGGAGTTCATTGAGGCGGCAAACATGGCAAAGAAAATCTTAATTGTTGAAGATGATGGGAATATCGCAGAGCTGTTGCACATTCACCTGCGCGATGAAGGCTTTGATATTACTCATGCAGCGGATGGCGACAAAGGCAGTCAACTGCTGGAGAGCCAGCGCTGGGATGCGCTGATTTTTGACATTATGTTGCCCGGTGTGGATGGGCTGGAACTCTGTCGCCGTGCGCGTAACTTGCCGCATTACACGCCGATTGTGATGATCAGTGCGCGAGCCAGTGAGGTGCATCGAGTACTGGGTCTTGAACTGGGCGCGGATGATTATTTAACGAAACCCTTCTCCATGCTGGAATTGGTGGCGCGAGTGAAAGCGCTGTTCCGCCGCCAGGAAGCGATGAGCCAAAATCTCCGTCAGGATGCTGGAAATCTTCGCCTTGGCAGCCTGAGCATTGATCCCGTCGCGCGTGAAGTCAAATTAGCACAGACGCCGATTGAGTTAACACCACGCGAGTTCGAGCTGCTTTACCATTTTGCCCGTCATCCGGGGAAGGTCTTCTCGCGACTCAGCTTGTTGAATCTGGTGTGGGGCTATCAGCATGAAGGCTATGAACACACGGTGAATACGCATATCAACCGCTTGCGCCTCAAAATTGAAGCTACCCCGGCGGAACCACGCTGGATACTCACCGTGTGGGGGCAGGGCTACAAATTTGTGGTGCCAGATGAGGGAGACAATGCCTGATGAAGCGCCTGTCGCTCACCCAACGATTAACGCTGGTCTTTGCGCTGATGCTGCTGATCAGCAGTGCGCTTATTCTTTTGATTCAAGACAATAATCGCCAGCAGTATAGCGACGCGATGATCCAGAACTTGTCGCGGGATCTGGCGGCGTCCATCGCCAAAAGCAGTGTGTTGATGAATGCCGGAAATACCGATGGCCCAGCCCTGAAACAGCTGTTTGGCCAGATGATGTCCTATAACCCCAGCGTTGAGGTTTATCTGTTGGATGCACAGGGACGCATCCTGGCCAATGATGCGCCAGCGGGGCATGTGCACCGAGATCGTGTTGACGTCCGGCCGCTGCAAAAGTTGCTGGAGGGGGTGCCGCTGCCCGTCTATGGTGACGATCCTCGTTCCACATCCACCCATAAAGTGTTCAGCGTGGCGCCGATCCTTAATGGCAACAGCACAGAGGGTTATCTCTATGTGATTTTGCAGGGGGAGAATTATCAATCTCTTCAGCAGGGGATGAAATTATCGGTACTGCGCAGCGCGATGCTTTGGTCAGTCGTGGTGATCGTCCTGCTGGGATTGGTGGCAGGAGCGGTTGCCTACTATTGGGTGACGAGACCGGTGCGAAAACTCACACAAAAAGTGACTGCGGGTGAAGATGCGCTACACCTTCTTGCCGCAGAACCCCATTCACCACAACATGATGAAGTCGCTCAATTACACAATGCGTTTATTGATATGGCCAAGCGTATCGCCTTACAGGTCGAGAAGCTGGAGTTGAAAGATCAGCAGCGTCGTGAATTTGTCGCCAACATTTCGCATGACTTACGTACACCGCTGATGTCGATTCAGGGCTATCTGGAAACGCTTTCAGTGAAAGCCAGTCGCTTAACCGAGGCGGAACGCAGTCGATACCTGCACATCGCGCTCACCCAGAGTGAAAAAGTCGGCATGCTGGCCCAGCAGCTGTTTGAGTTAGCCCGCCTTGAACATGGCGTTGTCACGCCGCAATATGAACGCTTTTCATTGCCGGACCTGGTTCAGGATGTGATCCAGAAATTTGAGCTGGCCTTAGAGAAATCCAGTCTTCATTTAACCGTGGATATTGAGACGGGATTGCCTTTGATTGATGCGGATATGTCGATGATTGAGCGTGTTCTGACCAATCTGGTTGATAATGCCATCCGCCATACGCCGTCGGGTGGGCACATCACCCTGCGTCTATGGCTCGAGGATCAAAAAGTGATGATGGAGCTGGAAGATAATGGCCCTGGCATCTCCCCGGAAGTCAGCCAGACGCTGTTTGAACGGCCCTCCATCATCGACCCGAATCGCCGTGACAATGGGGGATTAGGCTTGGTGATCGTCCGGCGTATGTTGCAATTGCATCGCGGAGACATTGCGCTAAAACCCGCCCCCGGTGCCTGCTTCCAGCTTTTCGTCCCGCTATAAAAAAGGGCGGCCACGCTGGGCCGCCCATACTAACAGTAAACGACTTTAAACTGTCTGTACCTCTGCGGCAGGCTGCTTACGCGTCACCAGCTTACGCAATGTCACGTAGAACACCGGCGTCAGGAACAGACCGAACAGCGTCACGCCCAGCATGCCGGAGAACACGGTAATCCCGGTGACACCACGCACTTCCGCACCGGCACCTTCACCGAGAATCAGCGGTACGGTACCGGCGATGAAGGCGATGGAGGTCATCACGATCGGGCGCAGACGCAGACGACAGGCTTCGAGCGCAGATTCGACAATCCCTTTGCCCTGCATCTCCAGCTCGCGTGCGAACTCGACAATCAGAATCGCATTCTTACATGCCAGCCCCATCAGCACCACCAAGCCCACCTGCACAAACACGTTGTTATCGCCACCGGTCAGCCACACGCCGACCAGCGCTGACAGCATGGTCACTGGCACAATCAGGATCACCGCCAACGGCAAGGTCCAGCTCTCATAAAGGGCCGCCAACACCAGGAAGGCTAACAGTACCGCCACCGGGAAAACGATAAACGCGGTGTTACCTTGTGTTGCCTGCTGATAGCTCAGATCGGTCCATTCGATGTTCATGCCGTTCGGCAGCACCTGGCTCGACATCGCTTCCAGCTTCTCCATCGCCTGGGCTGATGAGAGCACGCGCGGATCGGCGTCACCAATCAGGTCAGCTGCTGGATAACCGTTGTAACGGATCACCGGGTCAGGGCCGTAAGTGGTGGTGATGTTGACCATACTGCCAATCGGCACCATCTCACCCTGGCTGTTACGAGTACGCAGATTAGCTATGTCCTGCACGGTATCGCGGAAATCACCGTCTGCCTGCGCCATCACTCGCCAGGTGCGTCCAAACTTATTGAAATCATTAACGTAAGATGAACCCAGATAGATTTGCAAGGTGCTGAACAGATCGGTGAGTGACACACCTTGCGCCTTGGCTTTATCACGATCCACTTGTACATCCAACTGCGGAACGTTGGCCTGATAAGAGGAGATCGGGAACATCATGCCTGGCGTCTGCATCACCGCACCGGACAGGGTGTTAATGGCAGTTTGCAAGGCACCGTAGCCCAAACCTGCACGATCCTGCACATACAGCGAATAACCCGAACCTTGACCTAACCCGAGAATCGGCGGTGGCATGATCGAGAAGCCGAAACCTTGTTGGATTTTGGCGATCTTGGCGTTGATCTCGGCATTGATCTCCGCTGCGCTGCGTGTACGTTCACTAAATGGTTTCAGGCCAAAGAACACGGTACCGGTGTTCGGCGTGTTGGTGAACTGCAGGGCGTTCAGGCCGGGGAAGGCGACCGAGTAGGCCACACCTTCGGTGTTCATGCCGATCTCGCTCATCTTACGAATCACTTCATCGGTACGCGCCAGCGATGAACCCTCAGGCATCTTCACGCCGCCAATCAGGTAGAGCTTGTCCTGAGTGGGGATAAAGCCGCCGGGTACGGTGTGGAACATAAAGCCTGCACCGGCCAGCAACAGCACATAGACGCCGAACACCGCGCCGCGACGGCGTAAGGTTTTGCCCACCATTGACTCATAGCCATCCGAACTGCGCTGGAAGAAGCGATTGAACGGACGGAATAACCAACCAAGCAGACGATCAATCAGACGTGTTGGCAAATCCTTCGGCGCATCGTGCGCTTTCAACAGTTTCGCCGCCAGCGCTGGTGATAAGGTCAGCGAGTTGATCGCCGAAATTACCGTCGAAATAGCAATGGTTACGGCAAACTGCTTATAGAATTGCCCCGTCACGCCGGACAGGAACGCCATCGGCACGAATACTGCACACAGCACCAAGGCAATGGCGATAATCGGTCCCGACACTTCACGCATCGCCTGATGCGCCGCCGCGGTGGGTGACAGGCCCATGGCGATATTACGTTCGACGTTTTCCACCACCACGATGGCGTCATCGACCACGATACCTATCGCCAGCACCAGCCCAAACAGACTGAGCGTGTTCAGCGAGAAGCCCAACAGATAGAGCACGCTGAAGGTACCCACCACCGAAACCGGCACCGCCAGCAACGGAATGATGGAGGCACGCCAGGTCTGCAGGAAAAGGATCACCACCAATACCACCAGTACAATCGCCTCAAACAGCGTTTGCACCACGGCACGGATCGAGTCACGCACGAACACGGTTGGATCGTAAGGTGCGGCCCACTGCACATCATCCGGGAAGCGAGTTGCCAGTTCAGCCATTTTGGCACGCACGGCATTCGACAGATCGATGGCGTTGGCGCCTGGTGCCTGGAAGATACCGATGCCGACCGCATCTTTGTTATTCAGCTGAGAGCGCAGGGCATAGCTGCCCGAACCCATCTCAATTCGCGCCACGTCACGCAGGCGCACCAGCGTACCATCGTCTGCGGTCTTCAGAATGATATTGCCGAACTGTTCTTCACTCTCCAGGCGGCCCTGCGTGTTGATGGACAGCAGGAAATCGCTGGCCTTTTTGGTCGGTTCTGCACCCAACTGACCGGCAGAGACCTGCACGTTCTGCTCCTGCATCGCGCTGACCACATCAGAAGCGGTCATGCCACGCGCCGCCACTTTGTTAGGGTCGAGCCAGACGCGCATCGCGTACTCACCGGCACCGAAGATCTGAATCTGTCCCACGCCAGGCAGGCGCGCCAGTTCATCTTTGACCTTTAAGGTGGCGTAGTTACGCAGGTAGAGTGAATCGTACTTACCGTGAGGCGAGAACATATGCACCACCAGCGTCAGCGTGGGTGACATCTTCTGTGTGGTCAGGCCGAGTTGACGCACCTCTTCGGGCAGACGCGCTTCCGCCTGCGCCACACGGTTCTGCACCTGGACCTGCGCCTGATCGGGGTCGGTACCTGGACGGAAAGTCACGGTGGTGACCAGCACGCCATCAGAACCGGCAACCGACTTCATGTACATCATGTTCTCAACCCCGTTAATGGCCTCTTCCAGCGGCGTCGCCACGGAATCTGCAATCACTTTGGGGTTGGCACCTGGGTATTCCGCGCGCACCTGCACGCTGGGTGGTACCACGTTGGGATATTCACTGATCGGCAACAACGGTATGGCGATCAGTCCGGTGGTAAAGATCAAAATCGACAGCACCGCCGCGAAGATCGGTCGGTCGATAAAAAAGCGGGAGAAATCCATAACAGGCAGTCTCGATTGTTATTGAGCGGAGCGCATTGCCACCGGCTGAGCTTTCACCGGCATGCCAGGCATGAACACTTTCTGCAGACCATTAACGATCACCTTGTCACCCGGCTGTAATCCGGATTGCACAATGCGCAGGCCATTCGCCATTTCGCCAGCCTGAATGTCGCGACGCTGGGCTTTACCCTGTGCATCAACCACATAGACGTATTTACGATCCTGATCGGTCAGCACCGCTTTATCGTCCACCAGTAGCGCGTTAAACGCGGCACTGCCTGGCAAACGCACGCGGGCAAACAGACCTGGCGTAAACTGATGTTCGTGGTTATCCAGCGTGGCGCGCATACGAATGGTGCCGGTGCTGGCGGTCAACTGGTTATCAAGGAAATCGACGGTGCCGCGATGGGGATACCCTTGTTCACCGGTCAGCGCAATTTCCACCGGCAGTGCGCCGCGATTTTGCCCCTGACGCGCTAAGGACTGATATTGCAGATAGGTCGCTTCATCCACATCGAAATAGACGTAAATGCGATCCTGTGACACCAAGGTGGTCAGTACGCTGGCACTGTCCCCGGCGGTGACCAGGTTACCGGTGGTGATCATCGCGCGGCTGGCACGACCATCAATCGGCGCGGTCACGCGGGTGAAGTCGAGATTCAGCTGCGCCATATCCACGGCGGCCTGTGCGGACAGCACATTGGCCTGCGCCTGGTTAGCCGCAGAGCGACGTTGTTCCCACTCTTCGCGTGACACCACGTTGGTACCTATCAGCTTATCGGTACGCGCCGACTCACTGCGTGCCAGCGATGCCTGGCTGCGTGCGGTGGCTAATTCAGCCTGTGCCTGTTCTAGCGTGGCGCGATAGGTGCGATCGTCAATGGTGAACAGCACCTGGCCTTTTTTCACGTCATCGCCTTCGCGATAGTTAACCTGATCGATATAGCCCGAGACGCGCGGTCGCAGTTGCACACTCTGCACCGCCTCAAAACGTCCATTGAAGCTATCCCACTGGCTAACCTGTTGTTGAACCACCTGCGCGACACTCACTTCGGGCGGCGGCGGTGGGGCGTTTTGCGCCACTCCGCGATCGCAACCGGCCAGCAGGCTTCCCAGCAACATCACTCCTGACAGGCTTACCGCCCGACGAACCCCATATGTTTGCAGATGCATTGTTGTTATTCCGCTTTGGTGTGAAAAAAGAAAGGACATGTACGAAAAATCTGCAACTTTTAAGATTGCATTAAAACGCGATGAGTGTAGGCTGCTGCAAACTGCATCTGCAAGAATATCTGATACACTTTATGTGCTGTTTTGATCAATTCGTTTCAGAGGGGGAAAGCCCCTACAGCGAGTGCGGCATTTAATGCAATAATAAAACTTGCATTAAATGTCATAGTCAGTCACCCTTAAAGTGTAATTGCAACTGATACTGATACTGTTCGTCAAGGCGACGGGAGAAAATGGGATGATGAGCGACGCATTTATTCACGATCTGATCGACTGGATTGATAACAACATTGAAGCACGTCTGGATCTGGACACCGTAGCGGGGCGCGCCGGTTATTCGAAGTGGCACCTGCAGCGTATGTTCAAAGAGCACACCGGCTATCCGCTGGGTGAGTACATCCGGAATAAAAAATTGAAAAAATCGGCGGACCGTTTAACGACCACCAACGAACCGATCCTCAATGTGGCGATTTCACTGGGGTTTGATTCGCAACAGTCGTTCAACCGGAGCTTTAAACGTCAGTATGGTGTCGCGCCAGGCGCATGGCGTCGTCATGCCGTGCCCGCCGCGAGTGCCATGCAGTAACACCTCCGCCAGGGCCAGCTTCGCTGGCCCGCGTTCCTCTTCGCTGTAATCCTGCTATCATCGGCTTCCTGTCAATCAGGATGTCACTATGTCAAAGAAACTCTGGATCGGATTAATCTTCGCGCTGGCCGCCACCTGGGCCGGGCTGAAACCCCATTTAAGCAATAAATCGGCCTCAAGCCATACGGACATCGCACAACTCACCGATGCCAATACGGTCGCGCGCTGGTTGCAGCAGCATCACAAACTGCCAGATCTCTATCTCACCAAAAGCGAAGCGCGTCGTCAGGGTTGGAATCCGAGCAAAGGCGATCTGTGCAACGTGCTGCCTGGTCGAGCAATTGGGGGCGATCGTTTTAGCAACCGCGAGCAGCGCCTGCCGATGCAAGCCGGACGACAGTGGTATGAAGCGGATGTGAATTACGATTGTGGACACCGCGATGCCGATCGTCTGCTTTACTCTTCTGATGGCCTGATCTTTCTCACCACCGATCACTATCGCAGCTTCAAGCAGGTGAATTAACCATGTTGACGCTCACCTTTGATTTTCAGCAGTTAGACAACCGTCAGGCGTTTTACCGCGCCTTGGTGGCGCAGAGCCACTGCACGCTGGCGTTCGGCAACAATCTGGACGCGATGTGGGATTGGCTGACCGGCGGTATGGCGCTGCCCGCCACCATCCATCTCAAGCACGTAGAAAGCGCCAGTGAACAGGCAGAATTTGCCCCGGTTCTGGCGCTGTTGGAAGAAGCGGCGCAGCAGCTGCAAGGCGAGCTGCGCCTGACGCGTTAAGCGTGCAACGGCAGCAGCAGGAATGCCAGCGTCTGGCGGGCGTTGGCCGGTAAATCGCCGCCGCCGGTGTAGCCATTGTTTTCTACGATCACCGAATTTAACCCCACCAGCCAGTCATAGATGTAATACGCTGTATGATTGGCCGGAGCCACGGATAAGCGGGTTAAACGTTGCCCCGACGAGAAGCTGACGCTGGGCGCAGGTGGGCGAGCAAAGATAGTTTGCCCACGATTGACACGGCTCTCTGGACGTTCGTTCTCAGGACGCTGTAAAAAGCCTAACCAGGCAACAAAATCACCCAACACCGTCATTGCGCGGGAGACCTGACGATCGGTACGCGCTTCGTGGGCGCTGGCTTGTGCATCCGGCTCGTTAAGCGCGCTCTGCAACTTGCTCAGTACGTTCAGGCGGAAGCTGGCGGTAATCAACTCTTCCACCAGCAACTCCAGCGTCGGTTTATCGACGTTGAGTAGCGTCAGCAGGCTGCGACTCTCGGGCAACTGACGCAGATGCTCCAGCCACAACGCAAACACCTGCTGCGGGAACTGCTGATCGCGCTGGCCGCCACTGTTGCGTGGTTCTGCCTGGGCAACCGGCTCATCTTTGAACAGGTCGAACTCAAAGCCGATGCCAAAATAACTCTGATCGGCAGCCGCCGTTTTGGCACTGTGCTGCGCAACGTTAGCACTGCTCTGACTCAGCCACAGCTGGCGAACCGCTTCACGCGAAGGCTGCAAACGCTCCAGCAGTTCACCGTGCAACCCGGTACGGTGTTGCAGGCATTTAAGCAGGGTGTCGGAAATCGCTTGTTTACGTGCGGCCTGTTCTGGGGTTGCCGTGGATTCGGTCCAGGGTTGCAGGCGCTCCACCAGTTTCAGCTGCAAACTGGTTAACTGCTGCGCCAGACGATCGCGTCTTGCTTCTGGCTGCATTTCGTCCTGCAACCAACTGCCCATGCGATCAACGCCCGCGCGATCCAGCGCCAGCATCGAGCCCCAGCTTTGCCCAGGTTGGCCAATTTGACGTTGCACCGCTTCATCAACATTAATCTGCTGCTGTTGATAGCGCGCATCGTGTGGGGTTATCGCCCAAATCAGACGTGGTTTCTCACCGCTGGCGGCCACGGTTTGGTGGATATGCCATTCGCGCAGGGCGCTGGCGGCCATATCGGCATCCTGACGCTGGCTGGCAGCAGTACAAATCAACATTAAATCGATGCCCTGACGAGCAGCGTATAAGCCCGGCAGCAGTGCCCGTTTCTGTTCCAGTAAAGTCGCACGCAGTGCGTCGCGCTTACGCAACTGCGCTAAATCCTCTTGCTGCCCGCGATCGGCAGGCTGGCCCGGTGCAGGCAATTCCAGCATATCGGCTTCATCGTACAACGCCTGACGCGGCGTGGAACTGAGGGGAATGGTGATCTCCAGCGTCAGCAGCGCCAGCAAACCCAGCGGTACCTGCTGCGCTTTACCTACACGGTTGGCGATAATCGGGCAGACCTCAATCATCTCCTGCAAATCGGCGTCGTTGCCGATCAGTTTTTCCGCCGGTAGAGCGGCGTCATCGGTCAGCAGGCTGAGCGGCGCCAACAGGCGCGGTGCCTGGCGCAGTTGATGGCGTAAATGCATCAGGCTGCGTAACTGTTCGTTGAGCGCAACCTGGTTGGGCCATAACAGCGCAAACAGCTGCACGCGGTCATCCACGTTGAGCCATGGGGCCAGTTCAATCGCCTGCGGCCAAAAGTGACGATCCAACACTTCCGCGTGACGATGCTGGCGGCGGCTCCACGTCCACAAGGTGATCAGCGCATCGCTGTCGAGGCCGGGTTCAGGTTCATCCTGACGATGGCGCTGCAAACGCTGCAGCGCGGCGTCAATCACGGCGGTATCGGGCTGCTCTTCGGTTTTGGCACATGCCAGTATCAGACGGATCAGCTCGGCATCGCTTAACAACGTCATTTCCAGCGGCCAGGCGCTGGACTGTGCTTCACGCTGGTGGCTGAAGCGGGTGGCGATGGCGAAATCGATATTGCCAGGATTGATGTTCTGGAAGTGATTAACCACTCTATCGCCAAGGCGTGCAATCAGCTGGCCCTGGGCATCACCGACCATTTCACTCAGCAACCAGGCTTTACCCGCCTGTGACTGGCCAAACAGCGCCAGCGTCACCGGGCGCGCTAACTGACGCGCCAGCGCATGGCTCTCGACGCGGGCACGGCGCAGTTGCAGTTGCAGCGTATCGGCTTCCATGGCCAGGCGTGGCGCCTGAGCCTGATGGGTATCGATCCAGTTCAGCGCACCGTCGAGTGTCTCCTGCATCAGGCTGAGACGTTTGGCTGGCGTGACTGACGTGGTTTTCTTAGCTGTTCTCATCGTTTGCAGACGCTCCCGCTGTCAATCCAATACTGCGCGTTGGCATTGCCGGTCGCAGACAGCGTATTCAGTTTCAGACTTAATTGTTCCAGCGGCACACGCATGCCGTCATCCATTCGCGCATCGCTCAGCACCAGACGTTCCGGTCCGAAGTCGTCTGGGCCAGGCTGAACCGCCAGCTTGATACGCAACACGCTCTCACCAGCCACTTTACGCGCCAACTGCGGGTCAGTAATGCTCAGGCTGTAGAGTGGGGAAGCGGGCCAGCGATCGTTCTCCAGCTGGCGGAAGCCGAGGCACACGTTGCCGCGAATGCGGAAGCTGCTTTTGCGATCCAGCGCGAAATGGCTGCTGTCGAGGTCGATCTCGCTGTAACAGAGATTGTCATCGCTCAGCGTGGCATTCTCATCCAGCACGCCCAGATAGCGGATGGTGGAGTAGGGCTCAAAATCACCGGCGCGGAACCAGAAACTGCTCAGACGCAAATCCAGCGCCAGCAGGCACAGCATCGCGCCCACCGCAGCCGTGGATTTCGGGTTATCAATGCGCCCCTGTTTATTAAACGGATACCAGTCGCTGGTGTGATAGCCTTCCAGCGACAAAATGCGGCTGCCCGGCAGTGGTTGCAGATGGCGCACCAGCGCCTGAATGCCAGGGAAGCGCGAAGGGCGGCCCGTTAGCAGCAGCACATCACACTGATAAAGTGAAACTACTTCACACATCGCGCGCAGTGCCGGAATGATGGCCATACGGTGTTGCAGGAACTCAGCGTGCAGTTGCGCCATGCTCACGACTAAAGGTACGTCGAGCAGATCAAAGCGACTATCCCCGCCCAGCGTGCGCTGGATCTCGCCGTTAACAAACGCCAACACGCTGCTGGCTGGTTTTTGCGGCACCAGTTCGCCAAACAGCGCATTGATCTCACTGTGGCTATCCAGCGGGTCCCAGTTTTCGTAGCGCTCCAGTACTGCCTGCGCCAGCGGAATAAACAGCTGCAGAGTGACCTGCTGACGCAACGTAGCTTGCCCGTCCATGCGGCTGTCGTGACCAAACAGTTTGTTCATCAGCGGTTCAGCCAGCGTCAATCCGGCTTTTTGCAGGCTCTGCTGCAGTGCAGGCAGGATCCACAATTGAATGACATCCAACAGGATATCGTCACCCGCGACTTTAAAGCCCTCGCGGAACAGCAGTCGCGGGGTGATTTTGACGTTGTTGCCCTGGCCATCATCGAGGCGATATTGCGTGATCGCCAGGTCGGTGGTGCCGCCGCCAATATCAATCGAAGCGATGCGCAAGCTTTTACCCGGCAGTTCGTCGGCTTCACGTGGGCGGTCCGGGCGCGCCATGCTGCTAAAGAAATCTTCAGCGCGGCCCGCAAAGTTGACCTGGGTTTCGTTGAACAGCCATACCATCTGTCCGCAGGTGGCTTCATCCCACTCCATCTGCACATCCGGTACGGGGCGCAGACTTTTTGCCTGGTTTTCCGCACTGAAATCTTCTTCGGCCGGATGCCAGCCTTCGGCTTTCCACACCAGCGCGATGGCTTCCTGCATGCGACGACGGAAAATCTCGCGCTCCGGTTTAGGCATCGCCGAGGGTAAGGTCAGGATCACGTGACGCAGTTGGCGAGGTGCCTGGCTTTGTGGCATGCGATGACGCTGTGCCACGCTGTTCATCTGCATCATCGCCTGTGCCAGCAGTTCGCAGAGCATAAAGGTCATCAGCGAACTGCGGCTGTAGCTAGCGGAAAACACCGGCAAGCGCTCATCTTCATCCAGCGCATGCAGCGGCTGGCCTTCATCATTCAACAGTAGGGTGAAAGGCAGCGCGGTGGCCTGCGGCTCGTCACTGCTGCCGTTAGCGTTAAAGCGCCAGCCGGGCTGATAGCGTGCTTCATCCCATAAATAGCGGCGTGGGCTGGATAAACCGGTGCTGCCTTCGGTGCCGGCACGCAGCAGCGCGAGGCGGCTGGCCTCGCGTCCAACACGGGTCAGCGAAGGCCACATAAAGGCGTTTTCTCGGCCGCTTTCCAGCGAGAAGTTGGCTTTACCGAAGCGGGTTTCCGCAAATTCCAGACGGCTGTCGAACAGTTCGTTGTACACCTGATGCGGTTCGGAGAGGTCGCGCAGTTGCAGCTCGTAGGTTTGACGCAGGCCGCTGCTCTCTTCGGCGTGATCTTCTACCAAAATACCGCAGGTGTGTGAGTTGCCGACATCCAGAATGATATCGACGTTGACGGCTGGGGTTTGCAGCGACGCAGCCTGAATGTAGATCTCCGCCAGCTCGAGTTGCTCGCCCAGCAGCTCCAGCAGGTTGAGATAGTGTGCCTGATACTCAAATTCCCGCAGCGCCTGGTTGAGTTCCTGCTCACGACGGGATTCCAGCGCATTAACCTGTTGGGCAAAGGTTTCACGCAGCCAGCCATCAACCCAAGTGTGATCGAGAAACTCACCCAGCTCATAATTGTGCCAGGCCAGCGCGAAGCTGACGCCGTTTTGGGCATCGGCTTTGCTTAGACCGTGCTGCTCGCCACCGTCTTGTTCCGGCACGATACGGGTATCGAAGGCCAGCGTAATGCGATGGGTGTTACCGGCCGCATCGGGCTGACTCAGCGGGGCCAGGTGCAAGCGCGCCCAGTTATCCGGGCCACCGATAAAACGACGCCCGCTGGTGCAACGCAGTACTGGCAACGGCAGCCACTGATGTGCCAGCAGTTTTAACGAATCGGCCAGCGCAATATCTGACTCAGGGCGAACCACTTCGGCCGCGCTGCCATCTTCGGGATAGAGCAGGAATTTTCCGCTGTTGCCGTCAACGTTAAGCCGCAGCAGCGGGCCATTGGCGGTTTGTCTTACAAACTGGCGACGGGCCTGCAAAGCAGGCAGACGCAGGCCAAAATCGAGAAACTGCACACCGCTATCTTCAATCAGCGTGATTTTTTGTTTGTCATCGATGAGGGGAGCCAACATGGTTACTTACTCTCACGCTTAATCGTCAACGGGAAGACCTGATCTGCGCCGTATTGCGCAGTACAGCTGGCAATGCCATCACCGGCTTTACACACCAACTCCGGCATGCGGTAACGCGACTTATCGCTGCAGCTGGCAGTATAGCGGCTGCGTACCACCATGGTGCCGGCGGTGGTCATGGCGGCAGTGACATCGGCTTTACAGCGGATGTTATCGCCTTGAGAAATGGTGGCGACGCCTTTGCCATTGCGCAGCTGATAACGCAGGCTCGGCGGTTTACCGGTGGGTAAGTTGGTTTGACGCAGGGTCACGCGCCAGGTGCCATTGATGAACTTCACCGATCCGACGCGCGCATCTTCGGTGGTCATCACCAGGTCATCGGCACTGGCAGGTTCAGTGTGTTCAGCCACCACTTCCAGCGGTGCCGGTGGAGCTGCTGGCTCAGGTGCTGCTGTCACGGAGGCGCTCTTCTGCGGCAGTGTGGCCGCCAGTTTCTCGGCTTTAACGACCACCGCTGGCGGTGTGAATACCGGCGCCGGAACATCGGCAACCGCTGTTTCAGGCGCCGCCTGCGGTGTGGAACTGTGAAGCCAGAAAGCCACGCCTGCAGCGGCAGCCACAGCGACCGGCAACATAAAGGCGACAGGACGCCATACTGAAGGACGACGTGCAGGGGCGGGTACAGGTTCAGGCTCAGGTTCTGCCAGTTCGATTTCCGGCACGACCTCGATCACTTCAGGTGTTGGCTCGGCAACAGGGGCAGCCGCAACCGCCGGGATCTCAATCAGCGGGGCAATCACTGGCGCGACAACCACAGGCGCCACGATGGCAGCCGGTGGCTCAGGCAACAGTGGCGGTAAGGCCTCTTCCAGGCTGTCACGCAGGCAGGCGAGCGCATCATCGCGGGAGCGAGCCTGAGGATCGACAAAGCCCCAGAAGGTGATCACGGGTTTGCCGTCGACCAGATAGACGTACTGCTGGTCGGGAAACTGGAGTGTTTTGCTCAGCAAGGCACCGAACAGTCGCATGGCCGGATTTTCGGCATCACGCGCGCGCAGGCTAGCGGCCAGCAAATCCTGCTGGTTGAGTGTCAACAGCTCCAGCGCTTTTTGTCGCTCATGATCGCTGGCAGCCAGCCAGGATTTTACTTTGCCGTTGAACGGCGCATACCAGTCGAGGCGGTCACCGCGTTCATTGGCTTGCGGAATGGCGAGGCAATTAGCCAGCGTTGTCTGGCGGCGCAGACGCAGCGTTTCGCGGATTTGCAGGGCAGAAGCCCAGACCGGCTGGCCGTTTTCACCCAGTGCCAGTACCGTATCCAGATTGCCGCTGCGCAGAAAAGTTTTTGCCACTCGTTGGGCCCTTATCGGTGGTTGTCTGAGGCAGAACACCATGTGTATTTGGCGATGTTGGTGATCTTAAGCCAAATGCAGGAGAATCAAACGGCTGATAAAGGGGGAAAAACAGGGCGTTTTTCCCCGCTGCAGGGTGGGGTTGCTGAAAATTTAAGCGCGAGTGCGTTGGCTAAGGACTAAATGGGTGATCAAGCCGCCAACCAATCCCCAGAAAGCAGAACCGATACCTAACAATGAAATACCACTGGCAGTGATGAGAAACGCCACAATAGCGCTGTCCCGGTGCTCAGGCTCCGACAGCGCACGTTGCAGGCTGCCTGACAGCGTGGCGAGCAGCGCCAGCCCCGCCAGAGTGGCGATCAGCACAGTGGGCAGGGCACTTAACAGGATGGCAATCAGCGCGCCGGTCAGTCCGGTGAGTAGATAGAAGACACCCGCAATGGCCGAAGCCATCCAGCGACGCTTGGGATCGGCGTCCACATCCTCACCCATGCAAATCGCGGCGGTGATGGCAGCGATACACACGGAAAATCCGCCAAAGGGGGACAGGATCAGCGCAATACATCCGGTCCAACCGGTTAATGCAGAGACTGGTGGCTGATAGCCGTGCGCCTGCAAGGTGGCAATGCCGGGTGCGTTTTGCGATGCCATGGTTACCAAAAAATAGGGTAAGCCCACTCCAATCAAGGCCGCCAGATTGAAGTGCGGCATGATAAATTCTGGCACGCTGAGCGTGAGGGCGTGCTCGGGGAAATGAATCGCCTGCTGACCTAACGCCACCAGCACGCCCGCGATCAACGCGAGAATAATGGCGTAACGCGGCAGCCAACGACGACTTATCAGCCAGACCAGACACATGCTGCCGCACAGGGCAAAGTTACTTTGGAGTCCGCTAAAGGTTCCCATGCCAAAGCGCAGTAAAATGCCTGCCAGCATCGCTGCAGCCAGCGACTGGGGGATGTGGTTCATCAGGCGCGCGAACAATCCGGTGACGCCACTGAGCACGATCAGGGAATTGGTGGCGACGAATACCCCGACCACTTCATTGAGTGTTAACCCCTGCACGCTGGTGGCCAGCAGTGCTGCACCCGGTGTAGACCAGGCGGCCAGAACCGGCATGCGCGTCCAGACGGATAAACCAAAAGAGGCTAACCCCATGCCCACGCCTAACATCGACAGCCAGCCGCCGATTTGCGCGGGCGATGCACCCGCCGCTTGTGCCGCCTGAAATATCAATGCCGCGCTACTGCTGTAGCCCACCAGTACGGCTATAAACCCGGAAATCATCATCGGGAAGGAGAAAGCACTGCGCGAAGTGGCAGTTATCATGGGTTATTTCCTGCTTGTGCGTTATAGCGCACACTATTGCACGAGTGTGTTATAACGCACAAGTGGTACACTGCGCGCGAATTTGTCAGGAGTGAACATGGAAAATCTTCATCAACATTTAAGTCAGGCGCTGAAACAGTTGCGCCAGGCCAACGGCTGGAGCCTGACGCTGGCAGCAGATCACACCGGCGTCAGCAAGGCGATGCTCGGTCAGATCGAGCGCGGTGAGTCGAGCCCCACGGTGGCAACGCTGTGGAAAATTGCCACCGGCTTTAATGTGCCTTTTTCTTTCTTTGTTCAGGGCAGCGATCAGGCGCCCGGTGTCACCGCAACCTTTCAGCAACCCAACGCGCAAATGCAGGTTAAACCGCTGCTGCCGTATGACGCTAAGCTGCGTTTTGATCTGCTTGAAGTGACCCTGGCTGGCGGCGCGCAAAGTGATTCCTCAGCTCATGAAATCGGCGTGATTGAGCAAGTGGTGGTGCTGGAAGGGGAACTGCTGCTGAATGTCGAAGGTACCTGGCGCCGGTTGCAAGCGGGTGAAGCCAGTCAGTTCGCGGCGGATACCCCGCACAGTTACCGCAATCCTCTCAGCACACCCCTGCGTTTTCACAGTTTGATCCATTACTTGCAGCGGGTTTAAACCGAAGGGTTTGGCTACCCGGATCGCGCGGATAATTACAAATTGATACGAAGGTAAACTACACAGTTTACCTTCGTATTTATATACTCGCGCTTCATCAGTAAGGAGAGGGTGCCATGAGCGACCTGAATAGCGCGGCTGCGGCCTTACGCAGCATCAATGGCAAGCTGGCCCGGCGCTTGCGAGAGTCAGCGCCGCCCGCTGATCTCACCTGGTCACAAGTGTCGGTACTGGGATTCCTGGTACGGGACGGCGCGATGACGGTGACCGAGTTAGCGGCGCAGGAGGGGGTTCGCAGCCAGTCGATGGGCGCCACGGTAGCCAGTTTGCAGGCGCAGGGCTTAATTCAGGGGGAGGCCGATCCGCATGATGGCCGTAAAACCCGCTATCATCCCACTGAAAGCTGCCTGCAATTGATCGCCGCTAATCGCGCGCAACGCGATGACTGGTTACTGCGGAATATGGCGACCTCACTCACGCCAGCCGAGCAGAAGACACTACTCGCGGCTATCCCCTTACTGCAACGTATTGCCGACCAATAATCCTGAGAGGAATCAACATGGCTTTAACCACTTTAGATGCAAAAACCGCCCTGATTGTGATTGACCTGCAGCACGGGATTGTCCGTCTCCCTGTCGCGCCTTTGGCTGCAGACGTTGTTGTTGAGCGCTGTGCACAGTTGGTTGACGCGTTCCACGCAAAAGATCTGCCGGTTGTGAAAGTCAATGTGGCAGGTGGCGCACCGGGCCGTAACGAGCAGGCACGCCACAGCGGTGAGTTGCCTGCAGACTGGGCGGTGCTGGTGCCAGAAATGACGCTGAAAGCGGGTGAAATCGCGGCGACCAAAACCACCTGGGGCGGCTTCCACAACACCGACTTACATGCACAACTGCAACAGCGCGGTGTGACTCAAGTGGTAGTATGCGGTATCGCGACCTCGATTGGAGTGGAATCCACGGCACGCCAGGCTTACGAACTAGGTTACAACGTCACTTTGGCAACTGACGCCATGACCTGCCTGAATGCCGAAACGCATAAAAACAGCGTTGAGCGTATTTTCCCGCGCTTGGGTGAGACCGGCTCAACCGCTGATGTGCTGGCGCTGCTGAAGTAATCGCGAATTAAGCCGTATGCTGGGGTGTGCCTTGGGGTCGCCTCAGCATAATTTATAAAGGATGTAATTTACTTTTCATCCCATGGATTTAGCAACACCACGCCTGAACCTTCAAAGTCCCTGACATTGCGCGTAACCAAAATGAGATCATGTTCAAGCGCAGTTGCCGCGATAAGGGCATCTGTATGGGGGCGTGCATCCGGGACGTGTAATTGCGCACAACGCCGAGCCACATTGCTGTCGATGGCAAGCGTACGCCAGGCAAATTCGATTAACACTCTTTCCTGGTACCAACGCATAAGCAAATGCGCTTGCTGAGGGTCCTTTCGGGCAAAGGCCAGAATGCCTTTTTCAATCTCCATCAACGTCAATACGGAAATGAACATTTCCTGTGCATCAACGGAGTTTGCCCACTTCACCACCTGTGGATTCACTCTTGGCGTCCCTGCCTTGCGTAGCTCTGAAATCACATTGGTATCAAGTAAGTACCGCATTAGAATTCCACATCCCTGTTGACGATAATTGCCCGCTCTGGCTCGAACTCAATATCAACCGCATCGGGCATCGCCAGTGATTCAACAATGCTTTTGCTCATGCCAGTGAGCTGTTTGTAAGCCTCAAATGTCAGCAATACATGTGCAGGTTTTCCCCGGTCAGTAATATAGACGGGTCCTTCTTCCGCCGCTTTTTTGGCTCGCGAAACTTCCTGATTAAATGCTCGGCTGCTCATTTTGGTCACTGTCATATTGACCTCCATGAAAAGTAGTTATGTTGCTACATGACTATAAGCTATGTCATCGGGGTGGGCAATCTTTGAGCAAAAAAATGCCCTGCAATCCAGACACGTCTTGCAGGGCATTTCTCATTCTAAAGCGGGTTATTTACTGAAACGCATAACTCACTGTCAAACCAACACTGTAGTTACGACCCGGTGCCGGTTCGTAGTAACGGCCGTTGCTTTCGTTGACGATCACGGAGCCGACATAGTTGCGGTCAAACAGATTATCAACACGTCCGAACAGATCCAGTGTCCAGTTCTGCACCAGCCACTTGTAACCTGAATTCACGCCAACCACGGTGTAAGCCGGGGCTTTAACGTCGTTTTCATCATCCGCGGCGATATCACTCATATAGCGTACATCGCCACCGGCATACCAGCCTTGTTCCGGCGCGTATGCCAGTCCGGCATAGGCCATGTTGCGCGCAATGCCCGGAATACGGTTGCCATCGCAGCTGTCTGTGCCACAGGCGTTGGAGCGATAACGAGCGTCCAGCAGCGTCCAGGCCGCCTTGAACTGCCAGTTCTCACCGAATTGCTGGTCGAGGCCCAGTTCCAGCCCGCGACGGCGCGTCTCGCCGGCGTTTTTGTAACTGGTGCGGCCTTCATAGCTGCTGTCGGAGACGATCTCGTTTTGGGTATCAGTCTGGAACAGTGCTGCCGTAATTAGGCCATTGCCAATGCGTTTCTTAGTGCCGAGTTCAACGGTATCGCTGGTGGCCGGTTTCAGGTCCATATTGAGACCGGTCTGCGCGGCTGAACGGTACGAAAGCTCATTCAGGGTCGGCGTTTCGAAGCCACGACCGGCAGAAACATAGGCATTCCAGCTATTATCAATCGCATACTTCAGTGACGCGGCAGGCAGCCAGCGATGGTAACGACGATTGCCGCTGTCATCCGGGTCGGTGGCGGTGACGTAATAGTCATTTGAGTCGAAATTGACGGTGCTCAAACGCACGCCCGCATCCAGTGACCACTTATCCGTAAACTGCCATGCCGTTTGCAGGTAAGGATCGAGATTCCACATCAGATTGCGTTCATTGCGGCGCATATCGCCCTGCACACCCAGGTCATTACCGACAAAGTTTTGATAACCTTTGCGCTTTTCGGTCATGGTTTCATAGTCCAGCCCACCCGTGACCGTCACGGGAAGGGTGAACAGGGTATCGCGGTGTGTCCAGCGGGTATCAATGCCCTGATAGTGGCGTGACAGCGAAATCACACCGCCAGGGTAGCCCGCCTGAAGCTGAGTGGCACGCGGGATGGATTGATACTGGGTGGTTTCACGCTCGCCGGCATAAAGCATCACGCTGAGGTCGTCGTTTTCACTCATCTGGCGCTGATAGTGCAGGCCAGCCTGGGTTTGATCGACGGTCTTGCGGGCGTTGTACAGCGTGACGTTGCTGGCAACCTGGCGCGGATTATCTTTCCACTGTGCTTCGGTCAAACCACCAGGATCTTGTGCATCCACATGCACGCTGTTGAACAGCAGCGTCAGCGTGCTGACGTCATCAATGCGCACCCCGAGCTTGGCATTGCCCAGATTCTTCTGCGCCGAGCTGTGATCACGGTAGCCATGAGTGGTGAAACGCGAGGCTGAAACGGTGTAATTCACGTCTCCGGCCTGCGTACCGTCACCGGTGGCACCGCTGGCTTTAACGCTGTTGCGCCAGCTGCCGTAACTGCCGAACCAGGTGCTGGCTTCCAGCGTCGTAGGTTGCTGACCGGTCTGGGTTTCGACGTTAATTACGCCACCCGATGAGTTACCGTACAGCGCTGAAAAGGGACCGCGCAGCACCTCGATATGATCGATGGAACCGATATCGATATTGGAGGTTTGTCCCTGTCCATCAGGCATGGTGGCAGGGATCCCATCTACGTACATGCGGATGCCGCGCAGGCCGAAAGTCGAACGCGAGCCAAAGCCACGTACTGAAATTTGCAGATCCTGCGCGTAGTTTTGACGGTTCTGAATCTGTAACCCTGGCACGCTGGTGAGGTTTTCAGAAAGGTTGACGCGCGGTGCGGCGTGACGCATGTCGTCACCTGACACCACGCTGACGGCGGCTGGCGTATCTAATTCTGACAACCCGGAACCCGCAGGCGCGGCGCTTACCACCATGGTATTGCTGGCATTATCCGCCGCCATGAGTTGCAGGGGGAATAATGCAGGCAGCATCAGCAACGGTGCCTGTCGCAGTAAAGCAATTTTCATTATGAAAGACCGTAAGAAAGATGTGGAATGAACCAAACGGAACATTAATCGCGCATATGTTAATAGTTTTTTCACTTTTTTCAAAAGCGTTAATAGTATGACCGATTATTGCCTGCGGTTGCGTGAAAAAATGTGGGAGGTCGCATCTCTCGCCTGGCTGCGGTTGTGATTTTCTGTCAGTCTGGCGGTTTTGTCTGAAAGCATATAAAGGAGTCACTATGAGTCAGCAACCGGTTGTGGCGGTATTGGGATTAGGCGCAATGGGGCATGCATTTGCTGCCAACTTACTGAAAAAAGGGTTCGTGGTGCGTGGCTGGAACCGTAGGCGTGCTAAAGGCGAAGATTTACTGAGCGCCGGCCTGCAACTCAGTGACAGCGCGGCGCAGGCGGTGCAGGGTGCAGACGTGGTGATCGCCATGCTCTCAGACGGTGACACCACGCGTCAGGCGCTGCGTGACGCCGCGAGCGCACTGAATCAGGGCGCAACAGTCTGCCAGATGGGCACCATTGGCGTCGAAGCTACAGATGGGTTGATCGCCGATCTGCAACAGACGCGCCCGGACGTGTTGTTTATTGATGCACCCGTTTCAGGCACCAAAGCGCCTGCAGAAAATGCCCAGATTCTGGTGATGGCCAGCGGTGATCAAAGCAAAGCGCAGGCCGCAGAACAGGTGTTTGCCGCGATTGGCAAAGGAACACAATGGCTGGGTGAAGCCGGTGCCAGTTCACGGATGAAACTGGTGGTCAACAGCTGGCTGATCGGTCTAATGCAAAGCCTGGCGGAGAGTACGCGACTGGCGGAGCAGTTTGGTTTCAGCACCGACGATCTGTGGAAGGTGTTGGATGGCGGCCCGTTAGCGGCACCGTACGCCAAAATGAAGCTGGGTATGATCGCCAGCGGTGATTACACGCCGCAGATGCATCTGAACTGGGCATTGAAGGATGCCAAACTGGCGCTGGATGCGGCCGGTGACAGCAAACTGCCGGCACTGGAGAATATCGTGGATGTCTGGCAGCAAGCGGTGGACGCCGGATATGGCGAGCAGGATCTGGCGGCGGTTTTCCAGTATCTGAAACGCTAAGATGAGTAAACGGCTCAACTTCGATTTTAGCCATCGGCCGGTGGTGCCTTATGCGCACGATTATGCGCATGGTGACGAGGAGCCGTGGCACCATCATGACTGTGCACAGCTGATCCACACTTTAAGCGGTGTGGTCAAAGTGGAGACCCGGCACGGCAGCTGGGTTGTGCCGCCAAGTCGAGGCGTTTGGTTGCCCGCAGGCACACGCCACGCGCTGTCTATTGTGGGCGCGGTGGCGGCTCGCACGCTGTTTGTCGATCCGCTGGCGCGCGCTGATTTGCCCGCCAGTTGCCAGGTGGTGCAGATTTCGCCGTTGCTGCGTGAGTTGATTGTTAGCGCACTGACGTTGCCAGAGCAGTACGGTTCTGGCAGCCGTACCGAGCGCATTTACGAACTAATGCTGGATGAAATCCGTGTGATGGATGTACTGCCGTTTGGTCTGGAGTGGCCAGAGAGCGATCGATTGCGCACGCTTTGTCAGCAGATCCAGCAGTCACCCGGTGAAAACTGGACGCTGGCGCGAGCGGCCAGCGAACTCTGTGTGGCAGAACGCACTCTGGCACGCCACTTTAACCGCGAAACCGGTCTGCAGTTTAGTGACTGGGTGCGCCGGGCGCGTTTGAGTGTGGCCTTAGCGCGCCTGGCACAGGGTGAGACGGTGCTGACGGTGGCGCTCGATCTTGGCTACGAGAGCCCGAGCGCCTTCAGTGCGATGTTTCGCCGGGTGCTGGGCGTTACGCCAGCGAATTACTTTCCTGCGGCAGAAAAGCATGGGCCGCGTTGAGCAGTGCCTGCAACGACGCGCGCGCCACATCGTTATCAATCCCTACTCCCCAGGCGCGTTCACCACGCGCATTCAGACAGCTGATATAGGTGACTGAACGGCTGTCACTGCGTTTTCCCAGCGTATGTTCATGATAATCCTCGATAGTAATAGCGAGATCATAACGCTGGCGCAGCGCGGCCACGGCGGCTGACAGTAACCCGTTACCTTTCCCTTCCAGCGTCACCGGCTGCGCGCCGTCTTGCACGCGGGCTTTAAAACGCGTCTCGCCTTTTTCATCACTGTGGCTTTCCGCTTCCAGCAAGCGACGCGAGGGTTGCGTTAAACCATAGTGCTGACAGAACAGTTGCCACAGGGCGTGGTGGGTCATCTCCTGGCCATGGCCATCGGTTTGTTGCTGTACGATACGGCTGAAATCCTGCTGCAATCCGCGCGGTAACTGCAGGCCGTGATTCTGCTCCAGCAACCAGGCTGCGCCGCCTTTGCCGGACTGGCTGTTGACGCGAATCACCGCTTCATAGCTGCAACCGATATCCAGTGGATCAAGCGGCAGATAGGGCATCTGCCAGATCGCTTCCTGACGCTCGCTGCGCTCGGCAAACCCTTTGCGGATGGCATCCTGATGCGAGCCGGAGAAGGCAGTGAAGACTAATTCACCGGCATAAGGATGACGCGGATGAACCGGCAGTTGGTTGCAGCGTGTCACGACTTCCAGTACCTGTTGGATATCGCTGAAATCGAGTTCAGGCGCCACGCCTTGCGTATACAAATTGAGTGCCAGCGTGACGATATCGACATTGCCGGTACGTTCACCGTTACCAAACAGGCAGCCTTCAACGCGATCAGCCCCGGCAAGGATGGCCAGTTCAGCGCAGGCCACGCCGGTGCCACGGTCGTTATGCGGATGTACGCAAATCGCCACCTGCGCTCGCTGGCTGAAATGGCGGCAGAAATACTCAATCTGGTCGGCATAGACGTTCGGGGTGTTCACTTCGACCGTCGCGGGCAGGTTGATGATCATCGGGCGCTCGGGGCCTGGTTGCCAGATCGCGGCAACGGCTTCACAAATTTCCAGCGCGAAATCGGGTTCGGTAAAGCAGAAGGTTTCAGGTGAATACTGGAACGTCCAGGCGGTATCCGTTTGTGCTTCACAGCGGGCGCGGATTTGGCGCGCACCGGCACAGGCCAGTTCAACGATTTCCGCTTTGCTCTGGCGGAACACGCGTTCACGGAACAGTGGCGCAGTGGCGTTATACATGTGGATGATGGCCTGTGGAGCACCGCGCAGGGCGTCAAAGGTACGATCGATCAAGTCGCTGCGTGCCTGAGTGAGTACCTGAATGGCCACGTCGGACGGGATATGATTCTGCTCGATCAGCAAACGGACAAAATCGAAGTCGGTTTGCGATGCGGCGGGAAACGCCACTTCGATTTCCTTAAAACCGCAGCGCAGTAACAGTTGCCAAAACTCCAGCTTGCGCGCGCTGTCCATCGGTGTCGCCAGCGCCTGGTTGCCATCACGCAGATCGGTTGAGAGCCAGCGTGGCGCCTGAGTTAACTGGCGCGAGGGCCACTGACGGTCGGGCAAATCAATCACCGGGTAGGGGCGGTATTTTTCAGCAGGTTGGTTCAGCATGAGGTTCTCCTTATGGGTCTGTGATCAGTCTGGACCACACTGCCGCGCTCTGCTCACGCATAACTGACAACACTGGCTGCATAACTGACAATTTATCAGGTTTGGTTGGGGTTGCTGTGGGTCTGGTGCACGGCCCCATAAAGGCCAGCCCGATCGCAAAGGAATCACGCATCCATGCAGATCGACCGCCGCTCCCGGCGGCGGACGCTTTGCTCTTCGGGCTGGCCTTTACGGTGCTTTAAGCATGATCGTTGCTGTTGTCCGTGATGACATCAGTATTCTCTCCTCCCGTTGCGGGCTCGTTGTGCCAAAGCTTATGCGCCAGGCGGCATTCCTCAGATGAAATCAGCATCTCGGCTTGCTACGCGACAGGGTAGTCTGGGGTTTTGCGCGATAAGAGAAAACACAATGAAAAGAGCAGGTTTAGCCATTTTTATCATGCTTGCCAGTGGGGCGGTCAGTGCGGAAACCGTGACGCTGCGTATCGCTGACCAGAAGGGAAATATGCACGCCGAGATGGAAGCGGCGCAGCAGTTAAACAATCTCAGCTATAAAATCGAATGGGCGGAGTTCCCGGCGGCGGCACCGCTGGCGGAAGCGTTAAATGCTGGTGCGGTGGATGCCGGTATTATTGGCGATGCGCCGTTGCTTTTCTCCCTTGCGGCGGGTTCACAGGTGAAAGCCGTGGCGGTGAGCAAATCGGTGCCTGAAGGTTTGGCGGTGCTGGTCAGCCCTGATTCACCGATTAAAACCGTGGCGGATTTGAAAGGGAAAAATATCGCCACCGGTCGTGGATCGATTGGCCACTTCGAGGCGTTAAAAGCGCTGGAAAAAGCGGGTATCAGTGACAAAGACGTTAAATGGCGCTTCCTGACGCCGGCCGATGCGCGTATTGCCTTGGCCAACGGTTCAGTGGATGCATGGTCAACCTGGGACCCTTACACGGCGCTGGCGGAAGTGACCCATACCGGGCGTGTTCTGATCAACGGCGTGGGGCTTTCCAGTGGCAACAGCTTCCTGGCGGCCACCGATGCGGCGATCAATGATGCCGGAAAACGGGCAGCCCTGCAGGATTACGTTAATCGACTGGCGGCAGCCGATCGTTGGGCGAACAGCCATGTCGATGAATACTCCACCACGCTGGCGAAAATCATCGGTTTTCCAAAAGAGGCAGCGGCAAAATCCTTCTCACGCCGCCAGTCACACTGGCAAAGCATTGATGACGCCACCATTGCCCAGCAGCAGGAGACGGCTGATTTTTACCAGAAATATGGCCTAATTCAGCAACACCTCGACGTCAAACCGACCTTTTATCATGGCTTAACCGTTGCACAGAAGTAACCCTTTGTGCCCCAACGTTTGGCTAAACTCCATGGGGCGCGTAGCATAGCGCCCATCTTGCCTTCATCTTTATCACCTATGTTAACCAAAACCTTCGATGGTCATAACGACCTGCTGCTTAATCTGTGGCTGCATCATCGCGATGCGCCTGCTGACGCCTTCTTCTCGGGTATTGAGAAAGGGCACCTGGATTTTCCACGCATGCAGCAGGGCGGATTTGCGGGTGGGTTGTTTGCGATGTTTGTCCCGCCGCAACGTTACATCAATGAAGTGGCACCTGAACGTGCGCAGGAGCAGTGGCAACCACTGGATATCCTCTGGCAGCAACTGGATATCCTGAAAATGTTGGTGGCCCAATCGGCGGGGCGCGCGCGACTGTGCCTGACGGCCAATGACATCGCCGCCTGTCGCCGTGATGGCGTGCTGGCGATGGTGGCGCACATTGAAGGTGCAGACGGATTCGATGCTGATGGCGAGGCGCTCTCTGAGTTTTATCAGGCGGGCGTGCGCAGTATTGGCCCTTTCTGGAACTTACCGAATCTTTTTGGTGAGGGGGTGAATGGCCCGTTCCCACACTCTCCGGATACCGGGCCGGGCCTGACGCGTGCCGGTGAGCAGCTGATTGCAGCGGCAAATCGTCATCGCATGATGATCGACGTATCGCATATGAATGAAAAAGCGTTCTGGGACACCGCGCGCCTGTCGAACGCGCCGCTGGTGGCAAGTCACTCAAACGCCCACGCACTCTGTGCGCAACCACGCAATCTCACTGATGATCAACTACGGGCGATCCGTGACAGTGGCGGGGTGGTAGGTGTGAATTTTGGTAACGCTTTCTTACGCGCTGATGGTCAGCGCACCAGCGACACGCCATTGATCGAAATTGGTAAACATCTGGAACATTTAATTGAAATAATGGGACCAGAAAACGTAGCATTTGGTTCAGATTTCGATGGCATCAGTGTGCCGGACGCCTTAAAAGATGTTTCTGGGCTGCCGCGCCTGCATGCGCTGCTGGCATCGCTCGGCTATGATCAAGCAGTGATCGAGCAGGTTGCCTGGGGTAATTGGCAGCGCGTCCTGCAACAGATTTGGCAGGATTAACACAATTCCCTTACCTAATCAGGGTTGATATGCCTGCTACATTGGCGCAACATCAGCCCGCGTCGTGCATTGTGGCCTGAATATTGTATTTCTGGCGCAAGCATTTCCAGCAGAGCCTGCTCTGCGTTATTTGTTTAGAGGAAGAAAATTATGTGGAAGAAACCTGAATTTGTTGACCTGCGTCTGGGCCTGGAAGTGACTCTGTACATCTCCAACCGCTAAGACTTTCTGCCCGCCGTTCGCGCGGGCATTTTATTTTCTTTTTGGTCATCTCACATGTTTATTAAAGTGCTTGGTTCAGCGGCAGGTGGCGGCTTTCCGCAGTGGAACTGTAACTGCGCCAATTGCAGCGGCCTGCGTAACGGCACCCTTCAGGCTCAGGCGCGGACGCAATCTTCGATTATTGTCAGTGACAACGGTGAAGATTGGGTGTTGTGTAACGCCTCGCCGGATATCAGCCAGCAGATTGCCCACACGCCAGAACTGATCAAAAAAGGTGTGCTGCGCGGTACCGCCATCGGCAGTATTATCCTGACCGATAGCCAGATTGATCACACCACCGGGTTACTCAGCCTGCGTGAAGGCTGCCCACATCAGGTGTGGTGTACGCCTGAGGTCCATGCTGACCTCACCAGTGGCTTCCCCATTTTTACCATGTTGCAGCACTGGAATGGCGGGCTGCAGCATCACGCGTTAACGCCGCTGGAACCCTTCCGGGTCGATGTGTGCGGCGATCTGCAGTTCACGGCTATTCCGATTCTCAGCAATGCGCCACCGTATTCGCCATACCGCGATCGTCCTTTGCCAGGGCATAACGTGGCATTGTTTATTGAGAACACCGCCAACGGCCAGACGCTATTGTACGCGCCGGGCTTGGGCGAGCCGGATGCCGTGATCATGCCTTGGTTGCAAAAAGCCGATTGTCTGCTGATTGATGGCACCGTCTGGCAGGACGATGAACTTCTGGCGACCGGCGTTGGTAAAAATACCGGCAAAGCTATGGGCCATCTGGCTCTGGCAGAAGAGCACGGCTTAATGGCGCTGCTGGCTGCATTGCCCGCAAAGCGCAAAATTTTGATTCACATTAACAACACCAATCCGATTCTCAACGAGCAGTCGCCGCAGCGTCAGTATCTGATACAGCAGGGCATTGAAGTGAGTTGGGACGGCATGGCGATTCATCTGCAGGAGAGCGCATCGTGATTACCGAAGCCTTATCGCCGCAAGCGTTTGAACAGGCACTGCGTGCCAAAGGCGCGTTTTATCATATTCACCATCCGTATCACATCGCGATGCACAATGGTGAAGCGACACGCGAACAGATTCAGGGGTGGGTAGCCAACCGCTTTTACTACCAGACCAACATCCCCCTGAAGGATGCAGCCATCATGGCGAACTGCCCAGATCCGGCTACGCGTCGTAAATGGGTTCAGCGCATTCTGGACCATGACGGCAGCAACGGTCATGAAGGTGGTATCGAAGCCTGGCTACAATTAGGTGAAGCAGTCGGACTGGATCGTGAGGTGCTGCTGTCTGAAAAGCTGGTGCTGCCAGGGGTACGCTTTGCGGTGGATGCCTACGTCAATTTTGCGCGTCGTGCTAATTGGCAAGAAGCGGCATGCAGTTCGTTAACCGAACTCTTTGCGCCGCAAATTCACCAGTCACGTCTCGACAGCTGGCCGCAACACTATCCGTGGATCAAGGAAGAGGGCTACTTCTACTTCCGCAGCCGTCTTAGCCAGGCGAATCGTGATGTGGAACATGGCCTGGCGCTGGCGCTGGAGGTGTTTACCACGGCAGAGCAGCAGAACCGTATGCTGGAGATTCTGCAGTTCAAACTGGACATTCTCTGGACGCTGCTGGATGCCATGACCATGGCGTATTCATTACAGCGCCCGCCTTATCACACCGTCACCGATCAGGTGTCATGGCACAGTACAAGACTGGTATAACATCATGAAAGATAATCTGATCCCGGCTTTCCGCCGTGGCTATCGCATGCAGTGGGAACCCGCGCAAGACAGCCATGTGGTGCTTTATCCGGAAGGGATGGCAAAGCTGAATGAAACTGCTGCCGCGATTCTGGAGCTGGTGACGGGCAAGCAAGATGTTGCGGCCATTATTCATACGCTCAATACGCGCTTCCCGGAAGCGGGCGGCGTGGACGATGATGTAAAAGAGTTCCTGCAATCCGCCGTTGAACAGAAATGGATCCAGTGTCGTGAACCTGAATAAAACCGTCACGCCGCCGCTTTGGCTGCTGGCTGAACTGACTTATCGCTGTCCACTGCAGTGTCCTTACTGCTCAAACCCGCTCGATTTTTCGCAGCAGGAGAAAGAGCTGACCACGGAACAGTGGATCGATGTTTTCCGCCAGGCGCGTGCCATGGGCAGTGTACAGATGGGCTTTTCAGGTGGCGAGCCGTTAACCCGTAAAGATCTGCCCGAGCTGATCCGTGCCGCGCGGGATCTGGGTTTCTATACCAACCTGATCACCTCTGGCATTGGCCTGACGCCCAAAAAGCTCGATGCTTTTGCCGATGCGGGCCTCGATCATATCCAGATCAGCTTCCAGGCCAGCGATGAGGTGCTGAATGCGGCATTAGCCGGTTCGAAAAAAGCGTTTCAGCAGAAGCTGGAGATGGCAAAAGCGGTAAAAGCGCACGGTTATCCGATGGTGCTTAACTTCGTGCTGCATCGCCATAACATCGACCAGATCGATAAAATCATCGATCTCTGTATCGAACTGGAAGCTGACGACGTTGAGTTAGCCACCTGCCAGTTTTATGGCTGGGCGCACCTGAATCGTCAGGGGCTGCTACCGACACGTGAGCAGATTGCTAATGCAGAAGCCGTGGTAGCGCAATACCGTGAGCGCATGAGTGAAAGCGGTAACCTCGCCAATCTGTTGTTTGTCACGCCAGACTATTATGAAGAGCGCCCGAAACCTTGCATGGGCGGTTGGGGATCGATTTTCCTGAGTGTCACGCCAGAAGGCACCGCATTGCCGTGCCACAGCGCGCGTCAGTTGCCGGTCGAGTTCCCATCGGTGCTCAACCAAAATCTGGAGGATATCTGGTACAACTCGTTTGGTTTTAACCGCTATCGCGGTTATGACTGGATGCCGGAGCCGTGCCGTTCCTGTGATGAAAAAGAGAAGGATTTCGGTGGCTGCCGCTGTCAGGCCTATATGTTGACGGGCAATGCTGACAATACCGATCCGGTGTGTAGCAAGTCACCGCATCACGGCAAAATCCTTGAAGCACGACGTGAAGCGACCTGTAGTGATATCAAAATTGCCCAGCTACAGTTCCGTAATCGCAGCAACTCTGAGCTGATCTTTAAGCAGCGAGTCACCTGATGACCTCGCGCCACCTTGTGCTTGCCAATGGCCTGCGCTGCCACCTGTACCACCAGCCAGACGCGCGTGATGCCGCTGCTTTGTTGCGCGTGCAGGCCGGCAGTCTGGATGAACCCGACCGCTGGCCGGGATTGGCGCATTTGCTCGAGCATCTGCTGTTCTGCGGCAGTGAGCGCTTTAAAGACCGCGAGCGTTTAATGCCATGGGTGCAGCAGAAAGGTGGGCAGGTCAATGCCACCACGCAACTCAGTAGTAGCGCCTTCTTTTTTCAACTTCCCGCGATGGCTCTGCCTGAAGGAGTTCAGCGCTTAAGCGATATGGTTGCCGCACCGTTGCTCAGCCAGCAGGCTATTCGGCAGGAAGTGGCGGTGATTGAGGCGGAATATCAGCTACTGCAACATCATGTCGAGACCCTGAGCGAAGCGGCATTGGCGGATACGCTGGGCGTTGCTTTTCAACGCTTTCGTGTGGGGAGTCAGCAGTCTTTTGGTGACAATGTCACTTCATTGCAGGCTGCGCTTCGTGAGTTCCACCAGCGTTTTTACGGTGCGAATAGCATGGATTTGTGGTTGCAGGGCCCGCAATCTCTGGACGAGTTGGCCGAGCTTGCGCATGCTTTTACGACCCTTCCTGTACGCCAGTTTATACCGCATTCTGTGCTGCCAACCCCTGCGACGAATGACCTTCAGTTGCAGCTAGCGGGTGATGAGAATTTCTGGCTCACGTTGATGTTACACGGGGATGGAGACTCGTTGCGTGACAGTGTCACTTTTCTCAGTGTGTTCTGGCAAGATGAAGCACCCGGAAGTTTGCTGGCGGCGCTGAGAGAAGCCGGCTTGTGCGATACGTTGCACGGGCAGTGGCTGTGGCAAGATGCGCAGCACGGTTGGCTGGCGTTGCGTTTTACGGCGGCACAGATCAGCGTTGAGCAAGCCCAGCGTATTGAACAGCTATTCTGGCAGCATGTCGAGGCGATTGGTATCTGCGGCACTGAACAACGGCAGCATTATGCGCAACTGGCGTTGCACGATTTCGCCTGTCTGACGCCGTTGGAGCAGTTGCGTGGACGTGCGCTGGGTTTTTCCCCCGCAGAGACGGTACCCGAGAGTTTCACTAGGTTTATCGCGGCGTTACCGCAAGCTGCCTGCACACGCATGTTAACGCAGCAGCATTTGCCCGATGCCCAACGTGTGGAAACACAGGGTTTTACCTTGATGCAGAAAAAAGGATTACCGCAAAGCTCGGTTTTTCACACCACTGCAAATTTCCATTTTTATCCTGTTTCCCAATCGGCCATTCCCCCCGTTTTGCCTCCCGTTGCCATGGCATTACCCCATTTTATGCCCCGGCAACACGTTGAAACTTTGCTACTGCGCCCGGCGTTTTATCACACGCTGAGAGATGAGGACGCACAGGCGCGGCAAGCCTTGCTGCGCCCGGTTCTGGCGGAACTGCGCCATGCGGGAGGCAGTGGCAGTTGGCAACAAAAGCAGGGCGTCTGGCAGCTGGTGCTGAATCTTCCAACAGGCGATGATGTAGCCTTACTGACCGTTCATCATGCGCTGAAGGCCTTGAGTGCTGAAGTGCAGCCGAAGGGCGTTGCCACACCTCAAACTATCGTGATTCGCCAGTTACTGGCGGCATTGCCAGCGCAGTTAATCTCTCCTGTTGCCGATAGCGATTGGTTAGCTGCCTGGTGTGGCAAACAGCAGGCATTGCCACAGCGCGTTGCCCATCTGCTCAGCGACTTTTCACCAGGTTTGGCCACATATGCCCATCCGCCTCGGTTACAACGGGGCATCACGCCGGTTAACTGCCACGGAAGCGACCAGGCGCTACTGCTGTTTATTCCGTTACCGCAGTCAGATGACAGCAACTTAGCCGCGTTACGTGCGCTGTCATTGCTGTTGGAGCCGAGATTCTTCCAGCGGCTGCGTGTCGATCAACAGATTGGCTATGTGGTTTCCGCTCGCTATCAGCGCGTCGCCGATGTGGATGGATTGTTACTGGCATTGCAATCGCCACAGCTCCCATGGAAGACGCTGCTGGGGCACTGTAAACGCTTTATGCGTGAGATGGTTGCAGAGGTTGATTCGGTCATGCCGCAAACGCTGGCGGCATGGCAGGCTACCTTGCTCGACCAATGTGATGCCAAAGATAACGCTGATGCGGCCGTGCAGGGGTTACGCCAGCAGCAGGGGTTACCCAATCTCAATCGCAACGCGGTGATGTCTCTAACGCTGTCTCACCTGCAACAGCTCCATAAGCGAATGATGCGCGAACGCCGCCGCTGGCGAATCGTTGTGAATCAAAGCTGAATGGCGATGTGTTTACCGTTTGGTAATGTGACATCAATGCGTACTTCGCCACCGAGTGCCGCAACATAACGTTTTAATGTCGAAAGCCGCGGATCATTGTCGGGGTTTTCCATTTTGGCTAACGTGGGCTGTGAGATTCCCATTGTGCGGGCCAGTTCGGTTTGTGAAAGATTAAGTTCTTCACGTATCTGACTTAAGGCAATATCCTGGCGTAATTTCTCAATTTTAACAGCGATACGCTGTTGGCTTTCAGGTGATTGCTTATCTAATAAAGCTTTGTAATTAGACATGTTATCCCTCCATTTGCACTAAATGCCTGCGGTATTCCGCTTCGGCCATGCGAATCATTGAACGGTAAAATTGTTTTTGATTAACACCCGTTTTATCTCCAGCACACAACACTATGGCGCGACGAACGGGATCAAAGGCGAAAAAAGCCCTAACAGGATTTCCATGGTGCTGGATACGTAATTCTTTTAGATGAGTAAGCTTGCACCCTTTTAGCGTATCGACATAGGGGCGACCAAGTTGAGGTCCCATTTCTGCCAAAATACCCATCATGGCTAACACATCTTCACGCATATCTTCACTTTGTGCGAAAAACCACTCATCAAAAACTTCCGTTGTTAATATTTCCCACATATCGCCATCCTATAGCTTATTTGCTATGAGTCAATTTATAGCCTTTAGGCTATGGTTGCAATGGAGTATGCGATAATCCTGCGTAACTTTCACCCATATAAACCATTACCCTTTGATATTTTTGAATATATTTGAAGGTGACGCGCAAATCTCTTCACTATTCGTCAGCCGGGTTATCCGCGACACTCAATCGATTATCCCGATCTAAAAGGAACCTTGAGTGAAAAACGTTACCCGTGTTGTGCTGCCATTGCTGGCGGCGGCTGCGCTTTACGTGCCTGTTTCTCAGGCTGCTGCGATGCATTACGACCTCGATCCTGCCCATACCTCGGTGATTGTCACCTGGACGCACTTCGGCTTCTCGCACCCCACTGCAGATATCCCCAACAGCAAAGGTTCGCTGGTGTTTGATAAGGATCATCCCGAGCAAGCACGTGTTGATGTGACCCTGCCAATTACCCAGATTGATAGCCATGTTCCGGCGTTGACCAAAGAGTTTCTCGGTGCTGAGTATTTTGATACTGCTAAATATCCTTCCGCGGTATTCCACAGCACCAAAGTGGTGGCAAAAGGTGATAACAAGTTTGATGTAGAAGGCAACTTGACCCTGAAAGGTATTACCAAGCCGATCACTCTGCACGCCACGCTGAACCAGCAAGGGATGCATCCGATGGTGAAGAAACAGGCGATTGGTTTTGATGCCACTGGTGTGATCAAACGTTCAGACTTCAAGCTGGATAAGTATGTGCCAGCAGTCAGTGATGATGTGACGCTGACGATTTCTACTGAGGCGTATGCAAAGTAATTGAAGTTTGGGGTATAGCGCGCACTGAAGCTAACAAGCAGGCTGGGGCCGCACCGGGGAAGGCATCCGCAGCGCTGAACGAAATGAGTCTGCCAGGAGAGCCCGCAGGACGCGGGCGAAAGGTGGCGCTGGAACATGGATGTTCCATCGTGAACTGAACCCCTTAACCTGGACTGCTTAAGTCAGCTTATTTTGATTCTGAGTCCGGTACTCTACCGGGCTCAGTC
>NZ_JASGBY010000008.1:0-219434 GCF_030053355.1 Pantoea sp. EA-12
ATTGGTGGAACAATCAGTAGATCACATATCTCTATGCCTGTCTTATTTTACCCGCCCATTACTGGGGATTCCTCAGCGCCGCAGCGGGTTTTTTTGTTTATGACAACTTATGCTTTCTTGGTTTTCTTCTCAACTTTCACCGCTTTCTCATCGACGAGTTCAGTATTAGCACTCTCTGACTCTGAGAATTCACGGCCGTAGAAGGTATCCAGCATGATTTGTTTCAGTTCAGCGATCAGTGGGTAGCGTGGGTTAGCACCGGTACACTGGTCATCAAAGGCATCGTCTGCCAGTTTATCGACTTTCGCCAGGAAGTCTGCTTCCTGCACGCCCGCTTCACGAATGGATGTTGGGATGCCCAACTGGGTTTTCATCTCTTCCAGCCATGCAAGCAGTTTTTCAATTTTCTGTGCGGTGCGATCACCTTCGGCGCTCAAGCCCAGGTGGTCGGCAATTTCCGCATAACGACGGCGTGCCTGAGGACGGTCATACTGGCTGAAGGCTGTCTGCTTAGTTGGGTTATCATTCGCGTTATAGCGGATGACGTTGCAAATCAGCAGGGCGTTAGCCAGACCATGTGGGATATGGAACTCTGAACCCAATTTATGCGCCATTGAGTGACACACGCCCAGGAAGGCATTAGCAAAGGCGATGCCGGCAATGGTGGCTGCATTGTGCACACGCTCACGCGCAACTGGGTTTTTAGCACCTTCACGATAGCTGGCTGGCAGGTTCTCTTTCAGCAGTTTCAACGCTTGCAGGGCTTGTCCGTCAGAGTACTCGTTGGCCAGAACTGAGACGTAGGCTTCCAGCGAGTGCGTTACGGCATCGAGACCACCGAACGCACAGAGCGAACGCGGCATATCCATGACTAAGTTGGCATCGACAATCGCCATGTCAGGCGTCAGGGCATAATCCGCTAATGGATATTTCTGACCGGTCGCATCGTCGGTAACCACCGCAAACGGAGTCACTTCTGAACCCGTACCGGACGTGGTGGTAATCGCCACCATGCGTGCTTTCACGCCCATTTTCGGGAACTTGTAGATACGTTTACGGATATCCATAAAGCGCAGTGCCAGTTCTTCGAAATGGGTTTCTGGATGTTCGTACATCACCCACATGATTTTCGCGGCATCCATCGGTGAACCACCACCCAAGGCGATAATCACATCCGGTTTGAAGCTGTTCATCTGCTCCGCACCTTTACGCACGATGCTCAGGGTTGGGTCAGCTTCCACTTCAAAGAAGACTTCGGTTTCGATACCGTGAGATTTCAGTACGCGTGTGACCTGATCCGCATAGCCATTGTTGAACAGGAAGCGGTCAGTCACGATAAAGGCGCGTTTTGCACCGTCAGTGGCGACTTCTTCGAGTGCAATTGGCAATGAGCCACGACGGAAGTAAATAGACTTCGGAAGTTTATGCCACAACATATTTTCAGCTCGCTTGGCCACGGTTTTCTTGTTGATGAGATGTTTAGGTCCCACGTTTTCAGAAATGGAGTTACCCCCCCATGAACCACAGCCCAGCGTTAATGATGGCGCAAGTTTGAAGTTGTACAGGTCACCGATACCACCTTGGGAAGCCGGGGTATTAATCAAGATACGTGCCGTCTTCATCTTGTCGCCGAAGTAGTGCACGCGTTCGTGCTGGTTATCCTGGTCAGTGTACAGACAAGAGGTGTGACCGATACCGCCCATGGCAACCAGTTTCTCTGCTTTATCTACCGCATCGTGGTAATCCTTCGCACGGTACATGGCCAGCGTCGGTGACAGTTTTTCATGCGCAAAAGGCTCAGATTCATCAACCAGCTTCACTTCACCAATCAGAATTTTGGTCGAGGTAGGCACGCTAATGCCGGCCAGTTCAGCAATCTTATAAGCAGGTTGACCCACAATGGCGGCGTTAAGTGCGCCGTTTTTCAGGATGATGTCCTGAATCGCTTTCAACTCTTTACCTTGCAGCAGATATCCGCCATGGGTGGCGAAGCGCTCGCGAACGGCATCGTAGACGGAATCGACCACAATGACGGACTGTTCAGACGCACAGATAACGCCGTTGTCGAAGGTTTTGGACATCAGAATAGAAGCAACTGCACGTTTGATATCCGCGGTCTCATCGATCACCACTGGCGTGTTACCGGCACCGACACCAATTGCTGGTTTACCTGAACTGTAGGCAGCTTTCACCATGCCTGGGCCACCGGTGGCCAGAATCAGGTTGATGTCTGGATGGTGCATCAGTTGGTTAGACAGCTCGACAGAAGGCGCGTCAATCCAGCCAATAATATCCTTCGGCGCACCGGCAGCAATGGCCGCCTGCAGCACGATATCCGCTGCTTTGTTGGTGGCGTCTTTGGCACGTGGATGCGGGGAGAAGATAATGCCGTTACGCGTTTTCAGGCTGATGAGTGCTTTAAAGATAGCGGTAGAGGTTGGGTTGGTGGTTGGCACAATACCGCAAATCAGGCCAATCGGCTCGGCGATAGTGATGGTGCCGAAAGTGTCATCGGTGTCTAACACACCGCAGGTTTTCTCATCTTTATAGGCGTTGTAGATGTATTCGGAAGCGAAGTGGTTCTTGATCACTTTGTCTTCAACAATACCCATACCGGATTCGGCAACAGCCATCTTAGCGAGGGGGATGCGGGCATCAGCGGCGGCAAGTGCAGCGGCGCGGAAAATGGTATCAACTTGTTCTTGGCTAAAATTGGCGAATTCACGCTGTGCCTTTTTAACACGCTCAACCAGTGCATTAAGCTCGGCAACATTAGTAACGGCCATAGTACTCTCCTGAAGGAAGTTAAACTCTTTTAGTAAACAAGCCTGAGTTCAGAAGTATAGTCGCGCTATGCTTATACGTTGCTCAGGATGGCGGTGATTTGCCGTTGCTTACTAAAAGGGTTTCCTGGTCAAGAAGCCTGTGTCTCTGTAACAAGTTTCGATGCGGTAAGATTACCCCCGATGAGGTAGCTGAATTTTGATGCAGATCAATTGGCATCCAAGCTGACACCATTCAGCACCCACTTTCGCAACTAAAGTAACTTTCTCGGGGCCTCTGGTCGGGGCGGATTTGATGAAGGACGTGCACTGGACGCTAACAGCAGATAAATAAACTGGATTGTGGCAAAAATGGCAGCATAAATTTCTGCCTGACCTACTGGTTTTTCATCCGGCTTTTGCACTACATTAAGCGCGTTTTTTTAAACACACATTTTCCGGAGCTCACTTTGAATCCCGTGCTACTTGATTTTTCCGGCTATATTAAGTTTTTTGTCGGTCTGTTTGCCTTGGTCAATCCCGTGGGCATCATCCCGGTGTTTATCAGCATGACCAGCTATCAAGCCGCTGCTGAGCGAAATAAAACCAACTTCACGGCGAATCTGGCTGTGGCAATCATTCTCTGGACGTCACTGTTCCTGGGGGATGCGATCCTGCATCTGTTTGGTATCTCTATCGACTCATTCCGTATCGCCGGTGGCATCCTGGTGGTGACCATTGCGATGTCGATGATCAGTGGCAAGCTGGGCGAGGATAAGCAGAACAAGCAGGAGAAGTCAGAGACGGCGATACGTGAGAGCATTGGTGTGGTTCCGTTAGCGTTACCCTTGATGGCCGGACCGGGTGCTATCAGCTCTACTATCGTCTGGAGCACGCGCTATCACAGTTGGCCGAATCTGATCGGTTTTACCATTGCCATTGCCATTTTTGCATTTTGTTGCTGGTTGCTATTCCGTGCGGCGCCCTTAATGGTGCGCGTATTAGGACAAACCGGCATTAACGTCATTACCCGTATAATGGGTTTGCTATTGATGGCGCTGGGAATTGAATTTGTGGTCACCGGAATGAAAGCCATTTTCCCAGGCTTACTCAATTAAAGGGAGGGTTATTTTTCTTCAATAACCCTGCATTGATCCATATTGGTGCAAAAAGAGAATTATTTGCACCAGTTTGGTGAAAATATTCATCTCGCTTAATACAGCCTCTTCAGCATCACTTTTGCTACTATTACTACTCTCATCGCCACTTTTATCACATATCTTTGTGATAATTGTCACAGTGTTTTTTCCTCTAAAGACTGTTATTTGTGAGATTTATATAAGGCTTTAATCGTCATAATTAATTTATTATGCCGTTAAGGCTTGCTAATGCAGATGAATTTCGATTTTGTACTCATGAAAATTGTGCTTGTATAAAACTCCCGCAAATAATGAATTTAACTTATAAATATCATTAAGTTATTTGATTTTTCAGTGTAAAAATTAACACTTTTACTGTGGGCATGTCCGTGATAAAAGAGAATTAGCTAACATTTTTGCTGTTTGGCTTTGGCGTGCGGGCATTTGTTCTGATAATTTTCGGCACATCGCAAATTTTTTATCCGCTGGCGACAAATGAGTACGCTTCTTGCTTACTCGCTAGCGGGTTAATGTTTAGGGTTGATATTTGTTGATGAAAAGCATGGTAGCGAAAAAGGCGGCGCCTTCTCTCCTGGCGCTTTGCTTGTCGGGAATAATTGCAAACAGTCAGGCAGCAGAAGTTACAGCGGGTGTGCCATTGGCAGAAACACAGCGCATTGTAATTAACAATGGCAGTGAAGTCGCCTCGTTAGATCCGCAAAAAACCGAAGGTGTGCCCGAGTCCAATGTGATTCGAAATTTACTGGAAGGATTGGTAGAGACGGATAATAACGGACAAATTGTTCCGGGTGTCGCCTCTTCCTGGCGCAACGACCATGGCCGTATCTGGACGTTTACTTTGCGTGACAATGCTCAGTGGAGCAATGGCGAGCCGGTGACCGCGCAAGATTTCGTTTACAGTTGGCAGCGCCTGGCCGATCCGAAAACGGCATCACCTTATGCCAGTTACCTGCAAGCGGCCCATATCGCCAATATTGATTCTATTCTGGCCGGTAAAGCCTCTCCCACTGAATTGGGCGTCAAGGCGCTGGATGATCATCATCTTCAGGTCACTCTCTCAGAACCCGTTCCCTATTTTATCGACATGCTGGCCCACACCGCGATGAAGCCGGTGTACCGTGCTGCCGTTGAGAAATGGGGTGAGCAATGGACTCAGCCTCAACACTATGTAGGGAATGGTGCCTATACGCTGGCTGATTGGGTGGTCAATGAGAAAATCGTTCTCAAGCGTAATCCGCGTTATTGGGACAACGTGCACACGGTGATTGATGAGGGCATATTACTGCCACTCACGTCTGAAAATAGCGATATTAACCGCTACCGCAGTGGCGGCTCGGATATGACCAATAGCGTCGTGCCGCCAGACTTGTTTAAGAAATTACAACAAGACCTGGGCGAACAGGTAAAAGTCAGCCCACTGCTTTGCACCTTCTACTACGAAATCAACAATAAAAAAGCGCCGTTCACTGATGCCCGCGTGAGAACCGCACTCAAGTTAACTCTCGACCGTGACATCATCGCCGACAAAATCATGGGGCAGGGGCAGATCCCAGCATATGGCCTGACGCCGCCGTTCACGCACGGTATCACGCCTGAGGCGCCAGCCTGGTCGAAGCAGACACAAGCTGATCGCAATGCCAGTGCGAAGCAATTGCTGGCTGAGGCGGGATTCACGGCGCAGCATCCACTGCGGTTTACGTTGCTGTATAACACCTCAGAACAGAATAAACGGCAGGCAATTGCCGCGGCTTCGATGTGGCAGAAAAACCTCGGCGCCGAGGTCACGTTACAGAATCAGGAGTGGAAAACGCTGCTGGAAACGCGCCATCAGGCACAGTACGACGTGGTGCGCGCAACCTGGTGTTCGGATTACAACGAACCCTCCACTTTCCTCAATATGCTGTTGAGTGGGTCATCGATCAATACCGCGTTTTATCATAGCGATACGTTTGACAAATTGATGGCGCAAACCCTGACCGTAACCGATGACGCACAGCGTGCGGCCTTGTATCAGCAAGCTGAAGCCCAGTTGGATAAAGATTCCGCCATCATTCCGGTTTATTACCGGGTGAGCGTGCGTCTGGTGAAGCCTTGGGTAGGCGGTTACACCGGTAAAGATCCGCAGGATATGCTGGCATTGAAATACTATTACATAAAGAAACATTGAGTAATGGGCCGATCCGGCGCTACAGTCGGGCGGCACGTTACTGAAGTAAACCCTGAAGGGTGGTAGTGATCTCTGTTCAGACAGGCAGAGATCTCCCGGAAACGGGGTACGCTGGGCGGTTGACCGACCCGGTGACGATAATAAAACTGGAGCGTAATAATGAACAACATCACGAAAAAAAGCCTGATTGCCGCTGGCGTTCTTGCAGCAATCGGCGCGCTGGCAGGGAATGCCGCGCTGGCAGCGACAGTACCAGCAGGCGTTGAATTGGCAGCAAAACAGGAACTGGTACGTGGCAATGGTGACGAAGTTCAGTCACTTGACCCGCATAAAATTGAAGGTGTGCCGGAAGATAACATCGCGCGTGACCTGTACGAAGGTCTGATCATCAGTGACAGCGATGGTAAGCCAATTCCGGGCGTGGCGGAAAGCTGGGAAAACAAAGATTTCAAAGTCTGGACTTTCCATCTGCGCAAGAACGCCAAATGGTCAAACGGTGAGCCTGTCACCGCACAAGATTTCGTCTACAGCTGGCAGCGTCTGGTCGATCCGAAAACGGCCTCTCCATACGCCAGCTATCCGCAGTACGGCCATATCGAGAACGTTGACGACATCATCGCGGGTAAAAAACCTGTCACTGATTTGGGTGTGAAAGCGCTTGACGATCACACTCTGCAAGTGACCCTGAGTGAGCCAGTGCCTTACTTCTATAAGCTGCTGATCAACTCCGTGATGTCTCCAGTGTATAAGCCTGCTATTGAGAAGTTTGGCGACCAGTGGACCCAGCCACAGAACTGGGTGGGTAACGGTGCATTTAAGCTGGAATCTCACGTGATCAACGAGCGCGTGACCCTCGTGCGTAACCCAGAGTACTGGGATAACGCGCATACCGTGTTGAACAAAGTGACCTTCCTGCCAATCAACTCCGAAGTCAGTGACGTCAACCGTTACTTCTCTGAGAACGGCAGCGACATCACCTATAACAACATGCCGATTGAGCTGTTCAAAAAGCTGCAGCGTGACAACGGCAAAGAGTTGATGGTGAAGCCATACCTCTGCACCTATTACTATGAAATCAATAACCAGAAAGCGCCATTCACCGATCCACGCGTGCGTACTGCACTGAAACTGGGTCTGGATCGTGACATCATGGTCAACAAGGTTCTGGCGCAGGGCCAGCTGCCTGCTTACAGCTTTACCCCTCCGGCTACCGATGGCATGGAACTGTTGCCACCAGACTGGTTCAAATGGGATCAGAACAAGCGTAACGAAGAAGCGAAGAAACTGTTGGCCGAAGCGGGTTATACCGCAGATAAGCCACTGACCTTCAACTTGCTGTATAACACCTCTGATCTGCATAAGAAGTTAGCCATTGCTGCCTCTTCTATTTGGAAGAAAAACATTGGCGTGAACATCAAGCTGGAAAACCAGGAGTGGAAGACCTTCCTGGATACCCGCCATCAGGGCAACTTCGATGTGTCTCGTGCCGCCTGGTGCGCAGACTATAACGAACCGACGTCATTCCTGAACATCATGCTGTCTGACAGCAGCAGTAACACCTCACATTATAAGAGCGCAGACTTCGATAAAGTGATCCACGATGCGGTGAAAGCGGTAGACGATAAAGCCCGTGTTGCGGATTACCAGAAAGCTGAGCAAATCCTGGATAAAGACAGCACCATCGTGCCCGTTTACTACTACGTGAATGCGCGTCTGGTGAAACCGTATGTGGGTGGTTACACCGGCAACGATCCGCTGGATAAAACCCTCGATAAAAACCTGTATATCATTAAACATTAATAGCACTCAGGCTATCGACAGTGGCGGTGCTGCGGCACCGCCTTTTTGACTTTGTGAAGCAACAGCCTGGTAGGTACGGCAATGTTAAAATTCATCCTGCGTCGGCTTCTGGAAGCGATCCCGACGCTCTTTATCTTGATCACCATCTCCTTCTTTATGATGCGACTGGCACCCGGCAGTCCGTTTACCGGCGAGCGTACGCTGTCGCCTGAAGTGATGGCGAATATCGAAGCCAAATATCATCTCAACGATCCCATCGGTAAGCAGTATGTCAGTTATCTGGTACAGCTGGCACATGGCGATTTTGGTCCGTCGTTTAAATACAAAGACTACTCAGTCAACTATTTGGTCGGCCATGCCTTCCCGGTTTCAGCCAAACTGGGCCTGGCCGCGTTTTTCCTGGCGGTAGTGTTGGGGGTAACCGCAGGCGTGATCGCCGCGCTCAAGCAGAATAGCCTGTGGGACTATGCGGTGATGGGGGTCGCCATGACGGGCGTGGTGATACCCAGCTTTGTCGTCGCGCCGCTGCTGGTGTTGGTCTTCGCCATCACCCTGCGCTGGTTGCCAGGCGGCGGCTGGAACGGCGGTCAGTGGAATTATATGTTATTGCCGATGGTGGCATTGTCACTGGCCTACATCGCCAGCATCGCGCGTATTACGCGTGGCTCGATGATTGAAGTGATGCACTCCAACTTTATCCGCACCGCGCGCGCTAAAGGGCTGCCGCTGCGTCGTATTGTATTGCGTCACGCCCTTAAGCCCGCGATGCTCCCTGTGCTCTCCTACATGGGCCCGGCGTTCGTCGGCATCATCACTGGTTCAATGGTGATCGAGTCCATTTATGGTCTGCCGGGTATCGGCCAGCTGTTCGTTAACGGTGCACTAAACCGTGACTACTCGCTGGTGATGAGTCTGACCATTTTGGTCGGCGTGCTGACTATTTTGTTTAATGCGATCGTTGATGTGCTGTACGCCGTGATCGATCCAAAAATCCGTTACTGATGGTGGAGTTCGCCCATGATGTTAAGTAAGAAAAACAGCGAAGCTCTGGATGCCTTCAGTGAAAAACTGGAAGTCGAAGGGCGCAGCCTGTGGCAGGATGCGCGTCGTCGCTTCATCCATAACCGCGCCGCGCTGATCAGCTTGCTGGTGCTGTTAGTGATCACGCTGTTTGTGGTCTTTGCACCGGTATTGTCACAGTTCAAATATGATGACACCGACTGGGGCATGATGTCCGCTGCTCCGGATACGGTATCTGGCCATTGGTTTGGCACGGATTCTTCAGGACGCGATCTGCTGGTACGTGTGGCGATTGGTGGGCGTATCTCACTGATGGTCGGGATTGCCTCCGCGCTGATTGCGGTGCTGGTCGGCACGCTTTATGGCTCGCTGGCGGGTTATCTCGGGGGAAAAATCGACTCCGTGATGATGCGTATCCTGGAAATCCTCAACTCCTTCCCGTTTATGTTCTTCGTGATCCTGCTGGTGACCTTCTTCGGCCGTAATATTCTGCTGATCTTTGTGGCTATCGGGATGGTGTCCTGGCTGGATATGGCGCGTATTGTGCGCGGGCAAACACTGGGTCTGAAGCGCAAAGAGTTTATTGAAGCGGCGCAAGTGGGTGGGGTTTCAACCTTTAATATTGTGCTGCGTCATATTGTGCCGAACGTGTTAGGCGTGGTGGTGGTATATGCCTCGCTGCTGGTGCCAAGCATGATTCTGTTTGAATCCTTCCTCAGCTTCCTGGGGTTGGGTACGCAAGAACCCCTGAGCAGTTGGGGCGCGTTACTCAGTGATGGCGCCAATTCCATGGAAGTCTCGCCATGGTTGCTGATGTTCCCGGCGGGTTTCCTCGTGGTTACGCTGTTCTGTTTTAACTTTATCGGCGATGGCCTGCGTGATGCCCTCGACCCGAAAGATCGTTAAGGAGTTTCCCGATGACTATTCATGAATTTCAGCCAGCCATGGCTGCGCGTGCGGGAAACAGTAACCTGTTGCTGGACGTCAAAGATCTGCGCGTGACCTTTGGTACGCACGACGGTGATGTGACCGCAGTCAACGATCTTAACTTCTCACTGCGTGCAGGGGAAACCCTGGGCATTGTCGGTGAGTCAGGTTCAGGTAAATCGCAAACCGCGTTTGCTTTGATGGGCTTACTGGCGAAAAACGGCCGTATTGGTGGCTCGGCAAAGTTCAACGGCGAAGAGATCCTTAACCTGCCGGAGAACAAACTGAACAAACTGCGTGCCGAGCAGATTGCGATGATTTTCCAGGATCCGATGACCTCGCTTAACCCGTATATGCGCGTGGGCGAGCAGCTGATGGAAGTGCTCAAACTGCATAAAGGCATGAACAGTGCCCAGGCGTTTGAAGAGTCAGTACGCATGCTGGACGCGGTAAAAATGCCGGAAGCGCGTAAACGCATGAAGATGTTCCCGCATGAGTTTTCAGGCGGCATGCGTCAGCGCGTGATGATCGCGATGGCGTTGCTGTGCCGTCCTAAGTTGCTGATTGCGGATGAGCCGACGACGGCGCTGGATGTGACGGTGCAGGCGCAGATCATGACATTACTGAACGAGCTGAAACGCGAATTCAATACTGCCATCATCATGATCACCCACGACCTCGGTGTGGTTGCTGGCATCTGTGACAAAGTGCTGGTGATGTACGCCGGTCGTACCATGGAATACGGTCGCGCGCGCGATGTGTTCTATCAACCAGCGCATCCTTATTCCATCGGCCTGCTGAGCGCCGTACCGCGTCTGGATGCGGAAGAAGGGGAGTCACTGACCACCATTCCTGGCAACCCGCCGAACCTGTTGCGTTTGCCGCAGGGCTGCCCGTTCCAGCCGCGCTGTGCCTATGCTATGGACGTATGCGCGAAATCGCCGCCGCTGGAACCTTTTGCTGAAGGTCGACTGCGTGCCTGCTTCAAACCGGTGGAGGAATTGGTATGAGCACCATCATCGAAGAGAAGAAAGTCTTACTGGAAATTGCCGATCTTAAGGTGCATTTCGAGATCAAAGACGGCAAGCAGTGGTTCTGGCAGCCAGCAAAAACCCTTAAAGCGGTGGATGGCGTCAGCCTGCGTCTTTACGAGGGTGAAACACTTGGCGTGGTAGGTGAGTCGGGTTGCGGTAAATCGACCCTGGCACGTGCCATTATCGGTCTGGTGAAAGCCACTGACGGTCGTGTAGCCTGGCTGGGGCGCGATTTACTGGGGCAAAGTCAGGATGAGTGGCGTCAGGCGCGCAGTGATATCCAGATGATCTTCCAGGACCCGCTGGCCTCGCTAAACCCACGCATGACCATCGGTGACATCATCGCGGAACCGCTGCGCACTTATTATCCGAAGATGCCTAAACAGGAAGTGAAGGATAAGGTGAAGAATATGATGATGAAGGTAGGTCTGTTGCCTAACCTTATCAACCGTTATCCGCACGAGTTTTCAGGTGGACAGTGTCAGCGTATTGGTATTGCCCGTGCACTGATCCTGGAGCCAAAACTGATTATCTGTGATGAGCCAGTGTCGGCGCTGGATGTGTCGATTCAGGCGCAGGTGGTTAACTTGCTGCAAAAGTTGCAGCGTGAGATGGGATTATCACTGATCTTTATCGCGCATGACCTGGCGGTGGTTAAGCACATCTCCGATCGCGTCTTGGTGATGTATCTCGGCCATGCGGTGGAGCTGGGCACGTACGACTCGGTGTACAATAACCCGCAACATCCGTACACCCGTGCGCTGATGTCGGCGGTGCCGATCCCGGATCCCGATCTGGAGAAGAATAAGCAGATCCAGTTGCTGGAAGGGGAGTTGCCTTCACCAATCAATCCACCGTCGGGCTGCGTGTTCCGCACGCGTTGTCCGATTGCCGGGCCGGAATGTGCTAAAACGCGTCCGTTACTGGAGGGCAGTTTCCGCCATGCGGTATCCTGTTTGAAGGTCGACCCGCTTTAAGCTGAAAATAAAAACGCCGGGCAGATGCCCGGCGTTATTTTGATCTTCAGCTGCAGATTATTCACGCCACAGAATGTGGCACAGCTTGTGGTCTTTCTCGCGGCACAGCAACACGCGGGCAAACACATCCGTAATCGGTTCACCGTCTGCTTCACCCAAACCAATCACCACTTCTGCGAAGAAATCTGGGTTGAGATCGAAATCGACATGTTCCTGCCAGTCTTCCGCGGGATCAAACAGCTCTGCGCCGCCGCGTTCTTCAAACTGCAGATTAAACAGAATGATGTCAGCGGGATCAAGATTATCGCCAGCCAGCTCGAGAAAAATGTCGTAAGCCTGTTCCAGCGTTTCATCTTCGGTAAGGCGATTATTTAAATCCATAGTCATTCCTGCTTGCCTGAGGCGGTAATATTTTCGCTCGTTTTACAGTAAAGGACTAAAGAAGTAAAACAGTCGTTCAACGATCCGCTGCCACCACGCACGTTTCGCCCAGCGCGCACCATCCAGCAAGCGTGAACGGGCAATGTAATCATCCTGGACGGTAGCTAAATCGCTGCCAAAGCCATCATCATCGACCACAAGGGTGATTTCAAAATTGAGCCACAGGCTGCGCATATCCAGATTAACGGTCCCGACCAGACTGAGCTGGCCATCGACCAGCACGCTCTTGGTATGCAGTAAACCATCTTCGAACTGGTAAATTTTCACGCCCGCTTCGAGCAGTTCAGTGAAGAAGGCGCGGCTGGCCCATCCGACCAACAAGGAGTCGTTATGGCGAGGCACCACAATGCTGACTTCGACCCCTCGCAGCGCAGCGGTGCAAATGGCATGCAGCAGGTCATCGCTCGGCACGAAGTAGGGTGTGGTCATAATCAGTTGCTCACGCGCGGAATAGACCGCTGTCAGCAACGCCTGATGAATCATGTCTTCAGGGAAACCGGGGCCAGAAGCGATAACCTGAATGATATGACCGCTTTCCTGTTCAAACGGCATGATGTTGGCATCAGGAGCCGGGGGCAGAATGCGCTTGCCGGTTTCGATTTCCCAGTCACAGGCGTAAACAATCCCCATGGTGGTGGCGACAGGGCCTTCCATGCGGGCCATCAAATCAATCCATTGGCCCACGCCCGCATCCTGTTTAAAGAAGCGCGGGTCGACCAGATTCATGCTACCGGTGTAGGCGATGTAGTTATCGATCAATACCACTTTGCGATGTTGACGTAAGTCCATACGACGCAAGAAGACACGCAGCAGGCTAACCTGTAAGGCCTCGACAACATCAATGCCTGCATTGCGCATCATATTGGCCCACGGGCTGCGGAAGAAGGCCACACTGCCGGCGGAATCCAGCATCAGGCGACAATGTACGCCACGACGCGAGGCGGCCATCAGTGATTCGGCCACCTCATCTGCCAGGCCACCTGGTTGCCAGATATAAAACACCATCTCGATATTATGACGTGCCAGCTGGATGTCGCGGATCAGGGCGTGCATCACGTCATCTGAACTGGTCAGGAGTTGCAGCTGGTTGCCTTTAACGCCCGCAATGCCTTGCCGATGGCGGCACAGATCAAACAGCGAGCGTGCAACATCACTGTGCTCTGTGGCAAAGATATGGCGACATTGTTTGAGGTCGTTAAGCCATTTGGCGGTGGAGGGCCACATGGTGCGCGCGCGTTCCGCCCGGCGTTTGCCGAGGTGCAACTCACCAAAAGACAGATACGCGATGATACCCACCAGCGGCAGAATGTAGATGATCAGCAACCAGGCCATTGCAGAGGTCACGGCACGGCGTTTCATCAGAATACGCAGTGTGACACCCGCAATCAGCAACCAGTAGCCAAACAGAAGCAACCAACTGAGAAGGGTATAAAATGTGGTCATTAAGTGGACATCCCGTTCGCGCTTTGATGAGCAAAGTTTACGTGCTGATCCGCACTAGTGAAACCTTTAATCGTGAATGACAGTTCAATGAAGCTTTCGATTTGGCATTTTCAATCAAATCTTTATAATGCCCGGCGAGTTTAGCCTGTCTGAGAGGATGTGATGAAACGAAGCAGAAATGAAGTGGCACGCTGGAGAATGTTACGTCAGGTACACCGCCGTCGTGCTCGCTGGCTTGAAGGGCAGTCACGTCGCTACAAACGTATCCATACCATACGTCATCAGGTGGCGCAGGAACATCGCCGCTCTATTCTGTTCATCAACCAGAATATGTGAAAGGCTTACGCGGCCATCAAGCGCCGCGTAACACCAGAGATACGTTAACAATCTGCAGCGCTGCGGCCAGCACCACCAACATCACTATGTGCTGTTTTGCCTGGCGCCAACCCTGTCGACGCCAGACCCACACCGCTCTGCCAATCAGCGCTAACACGGCGATCAACAGTAAAACCGACTGCCACATCTTTTAAAATACGCGTTTAAACGGTTTGACGGCCACTTTCTCGTACACGCCAGCGGCAATGTAAGGGTCGTCATTGGCCCAGGATTGCGCCGTTTCCAGAGACGAAAACTCAGCAATAATCACTGAACCGGTAAAACCAGCAGGGCCGGGATCGTTGCTGTCGACAGCAGGCATAGGACCCGCGGCGATCAGACGACCTTCATCCTGCAGTAACTGCAAGCGCGCGAGATGCGCAGGGCGTACGGAATTGCGTTTTTCCAGTGAATCTGCGGTATCTTCCGCATAAATGACGTAAAGCACGATGGGGTACTCCCGTTAGACTTGCCGAAATTGCGAGACACGTTAAGTGATCGTTAATCAGAGTGCAAATGAAAGATAATGACACGGGCTCTGAGCGCCATTTGGGTTAAAAAAAGACTTTCTGGTCATCGGTTGCACATCGCTTATTGAAACTGATTGCTATTTGCATTTAAAATCTGTCCTTCACTCAATGAATATGACTGATATGACGACGTTGACTACGCCTCTTCCTGCTCGTACCCCCGTGGCTATGATTTTATCCGTGGTTCTTCACGGTTCGGTTATCGCGGGCATTCTTTATGCATCGTTTCATCAGACCATTGAGGTTCCGAAAGCATCCCAGCCGATCAGCGTGACCATGGTGGCACCCGAAGTACAGCCGGAACCTGCACCGGCCGTGGTCACTCCGCCACCGCCGGAGCCTGAGCCGGAACCTGAAGTCGCGCCAGAACCGCCGAAAGTGGAACCGGTGCCGATTCCCAAGCCTGAGCCGAAGCCAAAACCTAAACCGAAACCAAAGGTAGAGAAGAAGGTCGAGCCGAAGCCGCGCAAAGAAGTGAAACCGCAGGAGAATCCGGTCAAGCAGGATATTCCGACGACGCAGACGCGTCCGACCACAGCGCCGAAAGCCAACCCTGCGCTGACACAAACGGTCTCTGACGGCCCGAAAGCGATGAATGTCAGTAAGCCCGCCTATCCCGCCCGTGCATTCGCACTGCGCGTTGAAGGCCGCGTGCGCGTTCAATTTGATGTAGACAGTGATGGGCGCGTCGATAATGTGGAAATTCTCTCAGCCGAGCCGCGCAACATGTTCGAGCGTGAAGTGAAGCAAGCGATGAAGAAGTGGCGTTATCAGCCGGGTCGACCAGGTAAAGGATTGACGATGAATATCGTGTTCCGTATTAACGGCGGCGCAAACATCGAATAATGTCGCAAGCGGACAAAGAAAAAAGCGGTCGATGACCGCTTTTTTAATGGCATTTATTCAGCCAGGTTCGCTTTTTCCGCAGGTAACGGTCGCGATTTACCTGAGTGATCAACCGCGACATACACGAACACCGCTTCGGTGGCACAGTAGGTTTGACCAATCGGTTCAGACGACACTTTTTTGATCCATACTTCGACGTTGATGGTCATAGAACTGTTGCCGGTGCGGATGCAGCGGGCATAGCAGCTCACAACATCTCCCACAGCCACCGGCTTCAGGAACGACATGCCATCAACACGAACGGTCACCACACGGCCTTCTGCAATCTCCTTGGCCATGATGGCACCGCCCATATCCATCTGTGACATCAACCAGCCGCCAAAGATATCGCCATTGGCATTGGTATCCGCTGGCATCGCCAGGGTGCGCGACACCATCTCGCCTTGCGGCAATTTATGTTTTTCGTCCATTGCTCAATTCTTCTGCAGGTGAAGAGAAGCCCGACAGTGTCGGGCAGGATGGCTTATTTTTGTTCTTGTTGCGGCATCTGTCGCCAGATGTACACGCCGCTTAACAGAGTAAACAGTAGGGTCAGGCCGGTCAGACCGAACACTTTAAAGTTAACCCAAAACTCTTGGGATAACCAAAATGCTACGTAGATATTTACCACACCGCAGGCGAGGAAAAAGATCGCCCATGCCACATTCAGCCGACGCCACACTGCGCCTGGCAGCTGAAGCTCTTTACCCAGCATGGTTTGAATCAGTGGCTGCTTCATAAACCACTGGCTATACAGCAATGCCAGCGCAAACAGGGAATAGATCACGGTGACTTTCCATTTGATGAATTCATCGTTGTGGAACACCAGCGTCAACGTACCGAAAACCGCCACCAGCACAAAGGTGAAGATGGTCATTTTTTCCAGCTTACGGTACAGCACCCAGCTCACGACTAAGGCAAGACCAGTGGCGACGATCAATGCACCAGAGGCGACAAAGATGTCGTACAGCTTGTAGAAGATAAAGAAAACCACCAAGGGAAGAAAATCGAGTAACTGCTTCATAGTGTTTCCAGTCAGGACGGGATCGTTCAGCTAAGGCGCTCCGGGGAGCGCCAGAGTGGTTAACGTAACAACATATAGAGTCGATACAAATAAATAATCAGAATGGCTGACACCATGTTACCCAGCGCATTCATCACCACCGAAGCGATATTGACCGGCAATACGGTGAGTGACGAGACAAGGAACATCAACACAATTTTAGCCAATAACCACAACACGATGGCGGGGGCGATGACTTTCATGTTTTTCCACGCCAGCTTCATGCTGGCGCGCATGGCACCAATGACACCCATTTTCTCACTTACCAGCATGACCGGCGCCAGTGAGAGCAAAATCGCCAAAATCACGCCCGGCACCATGAGTACCATAAAGCCGATCTGCACCAGCAACGTAATGAGGAAGGTCTGCAGCAGCAGTTTCGGCAGCAGGGGCGCTGAGGCGCCAATGGCACGCAGGGCGCTGACACGCTGGCCGTTAGAGACCAACGGGATCAGGCACAACATGCCGCCGAGCAGCAGGGTATTGCCAATCAGGGCGGCAAAGGTGCCAGCAGCCGAAGCGCGCAGCAGGATGCGCTGTTGATCCGGCGACATATTCTGCACCAGCTCAAACAGTGAGGTTGCGCTGTCATCGGCCTGGCTAAGCAGCGATAACTGATCTTCACCTGGCGTTAATGCATGACCGACGATCACCGTAATAAATGACGTCAGCAATGCCATCAGCACAATAGTAACCAGCTGATGGCGCAGAAAATTTCCTGTGTCACGGTATAACGAGCTTGCCGTGATAGACATGTACTCTCCTTGATGGAACCGGGTTAATTAACCTGGCGATTGTACATGTTCTACAGGCAGGCTGGCACCCGCAAACCCATAACTTTCTGTCATTACAGGTAAAGAAGGGTGAAAAAGACCGAAAAGCCCTGAATGCACCTGCATGGGAAAAGGCGGTGTCAGGCGTCAATTTCAGATTTTTTAATTCTCGCGCAAAGCCAAAATTGATCTGAATCAATTCATTGTTTTTTAAGTGATTAATTTGAATTGATACAGATGATCTTTTACTGAAAAAGGGTTAGATCTTGTGCCGCAACCCCATTAAGACCCTATTTTTCGGCAAAGGAGTGAAAATGAAACTGGCAAAATGCGCGCTGCTGATGGCACTGGCGATTCCTCAACTGGCACTGGCTCATGAAGCGGGTGATTTCTTTATGCGCGCCGGTAGCGCGACCGTCCGTCCAACCGAAGGCTCTGATAATGTGCTGGGTATGGGCGGTTTTAACGTCAGCAATGATACCCAGCTTGGCCTAACCTTCACCTACATGGCGACGGACAACATCGGTGTAGAGCTTCTGGCAGCTACACCGTTCCGCCACAAAGTGGGCTTAGGGGCAACCGGAAACCTCGCCACCGTGCGTCAGTTGCCGCCTACGCTGATGGCACAGTATTACTTCTTTGACAGTAAAAGCCCGGTGCGTCCTTACGTGGGCGTGGGTATCAACTACACCACCTTTTACGATGCCAAATTCAATCAGACCGGCCAGGATGCAGGCTTAAGCGACTTAAGCGTTAAAGACTCATGGGGTATCGCCGGTCAGGTGGGGATGGATTATCAAATCAACCGCGACTGGATGCTGAACGCCTCGCTGTGGTACATGGATATTGATACCGAGGTGAAATTCAAAGCGAATGGCGAGCAGCAGAACATCAATACGCGTATCGATCCGTGGGTGTTCTTCTTTGGTGTCGGTTACCGCTTCTAACCTGTGTCAGAAGCAAAACGGGCGACCCAAAGGCCGCCCGTGTGTTGATAACTTCGCTGTTACTTAATCTGCATATTGTTGACGACAGATTTCACCCCTTGCACGCTGCGGGTCACCGTCACTGCACGGTTCGCCATCTGCGGTGAGCTAACAAAACCACTCAACTGCACTTTGCCCTTGAAGGTTTCGACGTTGATCTCTGTCGATTTCAGGGAATCGTCATTCAGCAACTGGGCTTTGACTTTGGTGGTAATCACCGTGTCATCAATGTAACCCCCGGTCCCTTCCTGTGTAGCGGTTGGCGCACAAGCGCTGAGTGTCAGCGCCATAACTGCAGCCATCAAAAATCCTGCAACGACTTTGAAAAAATTCATTGGTTATCTCCCTGTCTTAGATGGTGTTTCACCGCAACGAGACGGTGCAATTAATTGTGGTCTGACCTGGGCAAATCAGCAAATCGCGGAGTGTGAAAAAGTTTAAAAAACGTAACGAAGGGGGAGTGTGGAGAAAGGCCTTATCTGTGAATGCTGATAAGGCCTATAAAGCTTAGCGAGTGCCGGCTTTCAGATCGCTGACAAAGGCTTTCAGTTCAGCCAGCAGCGTCGTGGGATCGTTCTGGTTGCGTTCGATGATTTTGACGATAGCAGAACCGGAAATCGCACCCGCTGCGCCTGCGGCTATCGCTTCTTTGACCTGGCTCGCTTCTGAGATGCCAAAGCCCTGCAACGGCGGGGCTGCATGGTATTCGCTCAATTTCGCGATCAGGTGATGCAGTGGCTGACTGGCGCGATTTTCAGCCCCTGTAACACCAGCACGTGACAGCAGGTAAGTGTAACCACGGCCGTGTGAGGCAATCTCACGCAGCAAGTCATCATCCGCGTTTGGCGGGCAGATGAAGATCGGTGCGACGTTATGACGCATCGCCGCCTGACGGAACGGGGCGGACTCTTCGATCGGTACATCGGCAACTAAAACAGAATCGACGCCCACTGCTTCACATTGCGCATAGAAGTTGTCGATGCCTTTGCTAAACACCAGGTTGGCATACATCAGCAAACCAATCGGTAGCTCAGGGTATTTCTGGCGTACAGCGGCCAGAATCTCGAAGCATTGCGCGACGGTGGTGCCAGAGGCGAATGCACGTAAGGTCGCGCTTTGAATGGTAGGGCCGTCAGCCAACGGGTCGGAGAACGGAATACCCAGTTCTAACGCATCTGCACCGCCTTCAACGAGGGTATCAATAATTTTCAGCGACAATTCCGGAGAGGGATCACCGATCGTGACGAAAGGTACAAATGCCCCTTCTTTTTTCGCCGACAGGCGTTGAAACAGCTGATTATAACGCTCCATCAGATCTCTCCCTTAGCTTTCAAAATATCGTGAACGGTGAAGATGTCTTTGTCGCCGCGGCCAGACAGGTTAACCACCAGCAACTGCTCTTTTTCTGGGTTTTCGCGGATCATTTTCAGGGCGTGTGCCAGTGCGTGTGAGGACTCCAGCGCGGGAATAATCCCTTCAGCGCGGCACAGTTCTTTAAAAGCAGACAGCGCTTCGTCATCGGTAATCGACACGTACTCAGCGCGACCAATGCTATTCAGATGTGCGTGCTGCGGCCCCACTGAAGGGAAATCAAGACCAGCAGAAATCGAGTAAGACTCCTCAATCTGTCCCTCTTCCGTTTGCATCATCGGGGCTTTCATTCCGAAGTAGATGCCAACGCGACCGTGTTTCAATGGCGCACCGTGCTCACCCGTTTCGATACCGTGACCTGCCGGTTCAACGCCGATCAAACCAACGCTGGTTTCATCAATAAAGTCGGCAAACATACCGATAGCATTTGAACCGCCGCCGACACAGGCCAGCACGGCGTCAGGTAAACGTCCTTCGCGCTCAAGAATCTGTGCTTTGGTTTCCTCACCAATCATGCGTTGGAATTCACGCACGATGGTTGGGAAGGGGTGCGGACCTGCCGCCGTGCCAAGCATGTAGTGCGCCGTCTCATAACTGCCAGACCAGTCACGCAGTGCTTCGTTACAGGCATCCTTCAGCGTCGCGGAGCCACTGTGCACCGGGATCACTTCCGCACCCATCAGGCGCATACGGAACACGTTCGGTGACTGGCGCTCAACGTCTTTTGCACCCATATAAATACGGCACTTCATGCCCAGCAGGGCGCACGCCAGTGCAGAAGCGACACCGTGCTGGCCAGCGCCCGTCTCAGCAATGATCTCATTCTTGCCCATACGTTTAGCGAGCAGCGCCTGACCCAATACCTGGTTGGTCTTGTGCGCACCGCCGTGCAGTAAATCTTCTCGCTTGAGGTAGAGGCGGGTTTTGGTGCCTTTGGTCAGGTTACTGCACAAGGTCAGTGCGGTCGGACGACCGGCATAGTTTTTCAGCAGGTCGGTGAATTCCGCCTGGAATTCAGGGTCACGCTGGGCTTCCACAAATGCATTTTCTAACTGACGCAGAGCTGGCATCAGAATTTGCGGAACATATTGACCGCCAAACTCGCCAAAATAGGGATTCAATAACGTGGTCATCTTTTCATCTTCCTTATTCGGTCCGCTCAAAGGCGGACTCGCGAAATTAATAGGCGCGCAGCGTGCGGAATACCGCCGCGACTTTACTGGCATCTTTGATGCCTGGCGCGGATTCCACACCGGAGTTGAAGTCCAGACCGGCGCAGCCGAGTTGTGCGGCTTCAACGCAGTTGTCGGCACTTAACCCACCTGCCAGCAGCACATTGTTCAGGTCTTCACCCTGCAGCAATGACCAGTCAAAACGCTGTCCGGTACCGCCTTGGCCATTATCAAACACGTAACGATCAACGTGCGGCCAATCGCGTGCTGGAAGGCTGTTGCTGATGCTCAGCGCCTTCCAAATTTTCACCTCTTCAGGCAGTGCGCTGCGCAACTCTGCGACAAACGCTTTGTCTTCATCACCGTGAAGTTGTACGGCAGCAAGATGCAGTGATGTCGCTTGAGTGACAATGTCACTGATACTGTTGTTACGGAACACGCCAACGTACTTCAGGGGCGCAGCCGCAATCAGGGTTTGTGCTTGTGTGGTACTGACTTTGCGCGGCGAACCTTCAGCAAAGATCACGCCGCCATAAATGGCACCGGCTTCGTGCGCACTGCGTGCATCTTCAGGGCGGGTCAGACCGCACACTTTGTTGTCACCCATCAGAACACGGCGTACGCCAGCGTTCAGATCGGCTTCTTCCATCAGCGCAGAACCAATCAAGAAGCCATTGGCGAAGTGGCTCAGCTCACGCACCTGGGCGTAATTGTGAATACCGGACTCGCTGATCACCGTCACACCGTGGCCCAAACGCGGTGCCAGTTGGCGGGTGCGGTTGAGGTCGATGGACAAATCACGCAGATCGCGGTTATTGATGCCCACCACTTTCGCTTCCAGCGCAATGGCGCGCTCCAGCTCTTCTTCATTGCTCACTTCTGTCAGCACGCCCATCTTCAGGCTGTGGGCGACGGCCGCGAGTTGCTGATACTGCTCATCATCCAGCACCGACAGCATCAGCAGGATGGCGTCAGCCTGATAATGGCGAGCGAGGTAAATCTGGTAAGGATCGATGATAAAGTCTTTGCACAGCACCGGTTGCGTGATCGCCGCACTGACAATCGGCAGGAATTCAAAGTCACCCTGGAAATACTTTTCATCCGTTAACACAGAAACGGCGGAGGCATAATGGCGATACACGCCGGCAATGGTTGCAGGATCAAAATCTTCGCGAATCAGCCCCTTTGACGGAGACGCCTTTTTGCATTCAAGGATGAATACTGTGCGTGTGCCACGCAAGGCATCGTAAAAGTGACGTCCCGCCGGCTGCAAGCTGCTCTGGAAGGTGGCCAGCGGCTGCTGCGCCTTACGTGCTTCTACCCAAACGGCTTTGTCCTGAACAATTTTCTCTAAAACAGTGCCCTTAATGCTCATCTCATCCTCTCGCTGCCAGAGCAACAACGCGTTCGTAAGCCTGTCCGCTGCGAATTGCAGTGATGGCACGCTGCGCATTGTCACGCAAATCTTCATTTCCGAATACTTTCAGCAACATTGCGACGTTGACCGCAACGGCCTGCTCATGGGCCGGCTGGCCTTTACCCTGGAGTAAACGCGCCAGAATGTCACGGTTTTCTTCCGGCGTGCCGCCAGCCAGCGCTTCTTTATCGTGGAAGCTGAAACCAAAGTCTTCCGGCGTTAGCTGATAACCGGTGATCTCGCCGTCACGCAGCTCAGCAACCTGCGTTGGGCTGTGCAGCGCCACTTCGTCCATGCCGCCGCCGTGTACCACGGCAGCACGCTGATAGCCCAGCACCTTCAGGGTTTGCGCAATCGGCAGCACCAGCTCCGGGCTGTACACGCCAATCACCGCCAGCGGTGGGCGAGCGGGGTTGATCAGCGGCCCTAACACATTGAACAGCGTGCGGGTTTTCAACTGCTGGCGAACCGGCATCGCGTGGCGGAAACCGCTGTGATACTGCGGTGCAAACAGAAAGCAAACGTTGAGGTCGTCCAGCGCTTTACGTGCTTTCTCCGCCGGCATATCCAGGTCAATACCGAACGCCGCCAGCAGGTCGGAAGAGCCCGATTTGCTGGAAACACTGCGGTTGCCATGTTTAGCCACTTTCAAACCGCAGGTGGCGGCGACAAAGGCACTGGCCGTTGAGATGTTAATGCTGTTGCTGCCGTCACCGCCGGTGCCGACGATATCCGCAAAGGTGTAGTCGGGACGCGGGAACGGTTTCGCGTCTTCTAACAGGGCCGTGGCCGCACCGGCGATCTCTTCCGGGCGCTCGCCACGGACTTTCATGGCGATCAGCGCGGCGGCGAGTTGGGTCGGTTCAAGCTGGCCTTTAATAATGGCGCTGAACAGCTGGTGGCTTTCAGCCTGGCTCAGGGTCTCTGCCTGATACAGTTTTTCCAGAATAGTTTGCATCATAATCTCCCTATTATTTCGCCAGCGCCCAGGCCAGCGTTTGCTCTAACAGACGCGCACCCTGGGTGGTGAGAATGGATTCGGGGTGGAACTGGAAGCCACATACACGATCAGCATCGTGGCGTACGGCCATCACCATGCCGTTGTAGCTGGCGTTCACGGTTAATTCGGCAGGGGTGTTGCTGCCCACCAGCGAGTGGTAACGCGCCACAGGCAGCGGGTTGCTCAGGCCGGTGAACATCGCTTCACCATCGTGATTAATCGAAGAGGCTTTACCGTGCAGGATCTCGCCTGCCTGGCCAACATGGCCGCCGTAAGTTTCGACAATCGCCTGATGGCCGAGGCAAATACCGATGATAGGCAGACGTCCGCGCAGCGCTTGTAACAGCGCAGGCATGCAACCGGCATCCTTCGGTGCACCCGGGCCCGGCGATAGCATCAACACCGGATTCTCCATCTGCTGCAGGCGTTCAATCAGCACTTCAGCCGGTACATTATTACGGTAGATCACCACGTTGTGGCCAAAGGTGCGCAGCTGATCAACGAGGTTGTAAGTAAAGGAGTCGATATTATCGAGCAGCAGGATGTCGGCCATCAGAAAATCTCCTTGCAATGATGGGCAGTGGCGATGGCACGCAATACCGCGCGCGCTTTATTGCGGCTTTCATCCGCTTCGGCTTGAGGTTGTGAGTCGAGCACCACGCCGGCACCGGCCTGCACGGTTGCTACACCATCTTCCACCCACGCGGAGCGAATCACGATGCAGGTGTCGAGGTCGCCGTGTGCCGTGAAGTAACCCACTGCACCGCCGTAGCTGCCACGACGCGTGCCTTCTTTCTCCGCGATCAATTGCATGGCGCGTACCTTCGGTGCACCGCTCAATGTGCCCATATTCATGCAGGCGCGGTAGGCGTGCAGGACATCAAGGTCGTTACGCAGCGAGCCGACGACACGAGAGACCAGATGCATGACAAACGAGTAGCGGTCTACTTTTGTCAGGTCGGCGACATAGCGGCTGCCCGGTACACAGATGCGTGCCAGATCGTTACGGGCGAGGTCCACCAGCATCAGGTGTTCAGCCAGCTCTTTGTGGTCGGTGCGCATTTCCAATTCGATACGGCTATCTAGGTCACGATCCAGCGAGCCATCAGCATGACGTCCGCGTGGACGCGTGCCTGCAATCGGGTAGATCTCAATCTGACGCGAGGTGGCGTCATATTTCAGTGAGCTTTCGGGTGAGGCACCAAACAGCGCAAAATCCTGGTCCTGCATAAAAAACATGTATGGGCTAGGGTTGCTGTGCTTCAGCGTGTCATAAGCGGCCAGCGGTGAAGGGCACGGCAGTGAGAAGCGACGCGAAGGCACCACCTGGAAAATTTCACCGATGCGAATCGCTTCCTGCATCTCACGCACAACGCTGCAATACTCTTCGTCGCTTTGGTTCGTGCTCAGCGTCATGTGCTCAACGCGCTGTACCGGCAACGCGGTGGCGGGTTGCGCCATTTGACCACGCAGCTGCTCGATGCGGCTTTGCAGACGCTGGAATTCACTGGTTGAAGGGCTAAACAGGCTCGCCTGCAAGCGGGCGCTGCGTGTCTGGTGGTCAATCACCAGTAAAGTTTCTGCCAGATAGAAGCAGTAGTCTGGGCAGCTCTGCTCATTACGTAATGCAGGCAGGTCTTCGAAGCCTGCCACCAGGTCGTAAGCGAACAGCCCACCAAGGAACATCGCTTCGCGCTCTTCAGCCGGGCTATTAACCAGCTGCGGAATCAGGCGGAGTGCATCAAACACTGACAATGCCTTCAATCGCGAATCTTCATCATGCAAACCCTGCGGTTGCGGGAAATGCAGCTCACGACCGTCTGGGCGCGCTTCAATTCGCACGTCGGCTGGCAGTGCTTCATCCAGCAGCGGCAGGATAGCGCGACCGTTTTCAGATAGAGCTTGCAGCGTGACGACATTGCCCATTGCGCTGATGCGCAGGGCGCTGTCGACAATCAGCAGGCTTTTCAGATTCTGTTTGCTGTCGATATCGGCGGATTCGAGCAGCAAGGTTGCTGGACGTGCGCCGCAAATTTGATGGAACACTGCGGCCGGATCTTCGCGGTAGGGCGCGGTACCGGTAATCAACTTCACTGTAGGTTTCGCATTAGCCATTATTGTATTCTCTGAATTTCGCTCAAAAAAAAGCCCGCTCGGTGGCGGGCTCAGGTATCTGCACAGCGGTTACGCAAATTGTGCACGACGACGTCGCCCGTTCAAGGGATCATCGCGCCACCAACCTTTTGCATGCGTACCGAAAAATGCCATGATTGAATACCCGTTACGTGTGAACTTGTGTACTAGTTAACTGGTTCAGGCGAAAAATGTCAATACCCTTTTTCAGTCACGGTCAAAATCGTTATCATGCCCGCCGGTTTATGCAGTTGCTGGAGTGACCTTGTCTGATATCGCCCGTTTTCCTCTATATGATTTACACAGCCATACACAAGCATCTGATGGTTTACTGACACCCACTGCGCTGGTGCAGCGTGCCGTCGAGATGAAGGTTGGCGTGCTCGCGATTACCGATCACGACACGGTTGCCGGTGTGGCGGAAGCACAAGACGCCGTGCTGCAACAAGATCTGCCCATTCGTGTCCTGTCGGGGTTAGAAGCATCGACACTGTGGGAGAACCACGAAATTCATATTGTGGGTTTGAACATCGATTGCCAGCACCCGGTACTCAGCGAATTTCTTGCCCAACAGCATCAATGCCGTGTTGATCGCGCGCTACAGATTGCAGAGCGGCTGGAGCGGTCGCGCATCCCTGATGCGCTGGCCGGCGCACAGCGTCTGGCACAGGGCGGGGTAATTACCCGAGGCCATTTTGCGCGTTACCTGGTTGAGATCGGCAAAGCGAACAATATGGCGCAGGTGTTTAAGAGTTATCTTGCACGTGGGAAAACCGGCTACGTGCCACCGCAATGGTGTACAATTAAACAAGCTATTGATGCCATTCATCATTCTGGCGGCGTTGCCGTACTCGCACATCCAGGTCGTTATGGCTTGTCTGCCAAATGGCTAAAAAGGCTGATTGCCCATTACGCAGAAGCGGGTGGGGATGCAATGGAAGTCGCGCAGTGTCAGCAGGCACCCAACGAACGCACCCAGCTTGCGACATATGCGCGCGATAATAAGCTGGCGGCATCGCAGGGGTCAGATTTTCACTTACCTTGTCCGTGGATAGAATTGGGGCGCAAATTGTGGTTGCCGGGTGGTGTTGAACCCATTTGGGAACGCTTTCCTGAGCTGGCGCCCGCAGTGGCTGTTGCTGACAGGTGATATGAGGTTTTTATGAGTCAACTTTTTCACATTCATCCCGACAATCCGCAGCCACGCTTGATTAATCAGGCGGTTGATTATCTGAATAAAGGGTCTGTTATCGTCTATCCCACTGATTCGGGTTACGCGTTAGGTTGCCGACTGGAAGAGAAGAATGCCATGGAGCGTATCTGCCGCATTCGTCAGTTGGACGGTAATCACAACTTTACTTTGATGTGTCGTGATCTGTCTGAGTTGTCGACCTATTCGCAGGTGGATAACACCGCGTTTCGTATTCTGAAAAACAATACGCCAGGTAACTACACCTTCATTCTCAAAGCGACCAAAGAAGTGCCACGCCGTTTGATGAATGATAAACGCAAAACCATCGGTCTTCGCGTGCCGTCCAATCCGGTAGCCTTGGCGCTGCTGGAGCGTCTGAATGAGCCGATGATGTCGACTTCACTGATGTTGCCAGGCAATGACTTTACCGAATCCGATCCTGAAGAGATTCAGTACAGCATCGGTAAGCTGGTGGATCTGATTATTGATGGCGGCACCCTGGGGCAACAGCCAACCACCGTTATCGATCTCACCAGCGATTCACCGGTCGTAGTGCGTGAAGGGGTAGGCGATACGCGTCCGTTCCTTTAATCACGCGTGGTCAGGCGCCGATAAGGTCGTCTGGCCAATATTTTGTTCCAGCCAATGTCTGAAATCGCCGTAAGGAATATACAGTGAGACATCTTTCAGGATCACTTTCTTACTACGCACATTGGATATTTCATGGCTATAACCCACAATCACACCGCCAATAGTCTGGTCAGCATTATATACTGCGCCGCCTGACATTCCCTGCACTACTCCAGCATTTGATGCCATTGCCATGCACGGTTTTTTATTCCATTTATTGGTGATAGCGGTGCGCGCTAAATTAACGCCGCTCGATTCCACCGGCATGGCAGAAATAAAGCTGTAACCGTACATCTTAATGGGTTCGCCGACTTTACTGGTGCGAAATTTGGCCAGCGTTTCAGGGCTATTTTTGTGGTAGATAATAGCAACGTCACAATAGGGATGATAAGCCTTCACACGCTGGACAGCCGTGGTGGCCACGTGCGCAGCCGTCAGACTGTATTCTGGTGTCAGTGGAATGGTGGTGCCGAGGATACCCAAACCCAGTACTGTCGGGATGCCTGTCACGCTCATATCAACGTGTTCAAGCGCCGCACGACTGTACTCAGTGTGGCCCACGGAACAACCGCTCAGTGCCAGTGCGGCGAGCGCAGGCCAAAGCAGGGAGGTTCTCATGTTGTATTGCCTTCATTTTATGCATGTCAGTAAAATCCCTGGTGAAGACTTTCGACATGCAAATTAAATTCATTCCGTGAATGAATTAACGCATCGTTTCCGCGTGCGCCGGTTTATATTATCAACGAAACAACACTGTGATCGTTAATGGCTTGTTAGGTAATCGAGTGTAAATAGTAAAAATTACGTTTTTATTAATACGGCACACTGGATTTCAGAGTTAAATTTTACACACATTTCTCATCAGAACAATTCATCATATTTAATCTGAATCAAATAATGCGAAAATACAGACTTAATCCAACCTGCAGTGCCAATTAACTAGCAATTTAAATTTACTGGCATGATGAGTCTTATTTATCCCGGTTAGATAGAGTTTTATCCTGTTTTGCGATTTGGCTTTAGATTTTATGTTTGGGATTATCCTTAAGCGCGGTGCGCAATGCTACCCATGTAGCCTTGAAAAGCGCTAATCTATCACGCAGCTAAAGTGGAAATAATCACCAGCTTGAAGGTGACGCGGGCAAAGAGTAAAAATTCAATGAGTTGGCTCAGAGCGCAGCAGCGATTTACTGGTCTATCTATCAGGGACGCAAATATATCCATCGTTGGCCCTGATCGTTCGACGCAGCCTTTGGCCTTTAGTATCGGCAGCAAAGTAAAAGGTGTTAACAAAACTTGCGTTAGTGTAGAATCGCGGGCCGCCTGAGATTGCAGCAGCAATGCGCAGCGGTAACAGATTCTGATATGGGAATTGGTAATCCCTGTATCCTACCTCTTCTTACCACGACGCCTGGGAAGGCGACAACGAGGCAGCTCCATGAGCGAGAAACTACAGAAAGTATTAGCGCGCGCCGGTCACGGTTCGCGCCGCGAAATCGAAACCATGATTTCAGCCGGACGCGTCAGCGTCGATGGCAAACTGGCGACGCTAGGCGATCGCATCGAAAGTGATAAATCACTGAAAATCCGTATTGATGGCCATCTGGTCTCTATTGCTGAGTCTGCGACCGAAGTGTGTCGCGTACTGGCGTACTACAAACCAGAAGGTGAATTGTGTACCCGTAATGACCCGGAAGGCCGTCCAACGGTGTTTGACCGCTTGCCGCGTCTGCTGGGTTCACGCTGGATTGCTGTCGGCCGTCTGGACGTTAACACCTGCGGTCTGATGTTATTCACCACCGACGGTGAGTTGGCGAATCGCCTGATGCATCCAAGCCATGAAGTCGAGCGCGAATATGCTGTGCGCGTATTCGGCGAAGTGGATGACGATAAAATTCGCCAGTTAAGTAAAGGTGTGCAACTGGAAGATGGTCCTGCATCGTTCAAAACCATTAAGTTTGCGGGCGGCGAAGGCATCAACCAGTGGTACAACGTCACGCTGACCGAAGGTCGCAATCGTGAAGTGCGTCGTTTGTGGGAAGCCGTGGGTGTCCAGGTGAGCCGTCTGATGCGTGTACGCTACGGTGATATTCAGTTGCCTAAAGGTTTACCACGTGGTGGCTGGATGGAGATGGAATTGTCGGCAGTGAACTATTTGCGCACGCTGGTGCAAATGCCGGAAGAAACTGTCACCAAAGTGGCGGTGGAAAAAGATCGCCGTCGCACCAAAGCCAACCAGATCCGTCGTGCGGTGAAACGCCACAGCAATGTGAGCGGTAACCCGCGTCGTGGTGGCAGCAGCAGCAGTCGTACCAGCGGCAATAAAAAACGCGGTGCCTGATGCTATAGTGACGCCGCGGTGTGCGGCGTCACTGCTTTACCAGTCAATTCCTTGCTGTGCCTGAATCCCTGCATCAAAAGCATGTTTCACCGGACGCATCTCCGTTACCGTATCGGCCATTTCCAGCAATGTGCGATGGCAGCCGCGACCCGTGATGATCACGCTTTGCTGCTCCGGACGCTGGCTTAATGCCACCACCAACTCCTCCAGATCCAGATAATCCATACTGACCATATAGGTGATTTCATCGAGAATCACTAAGTCGAGTTGTGGATCCGCCAGCATGCGCCGCGCCTGCTGCCACACCTGCTGACAGGCCAGGGTGTCGGTTTCGCGGTTTTGCGTATCCCAGGTAAAGCCGGTGGACATCACCTGAAACTCAACCCCATATTGTTCCAGCAGATTACGCTCACCGTTCGGCCACTCACCTTTGATAAACTGAACTGCTGCGACCGTTTTGCCATGCCCGCAGGCGCGCAGGGCGGTACCAAAAGCGGCGGTGGTTTTGCCTTTCCCGTTTCCGGTGAACACCATCAAAATGCCGCGTGTTTCCGTTGCGGCGGCAATACGGGCATCCACCTGCTCTTTTAAACGCTGTTGTCGTTGCTGGTGACGATCGCTCATGCGCTGGCCGGTCCCGGTTTGCATCCTGGTTGCGCATCAAAACTGATACCGGTTTTGCGACGGCTGTCATCCCCCATCAAGTAGAGATAGAGCGGCATCAAATCGGCAGGGGTTTTCAGCAGGTTGGCGTTCTCATCCGGGAAAGCGCTGGCGCGCATTTTGGTGCGTGTTCCGCCTGGATTGATGCAGTTCACCCGCAGATGGCGATTTTTGTACTCATCGGCCAATACTTGCATCATGCCTTCGGTAGCAAATTTTGACACGGCATAAGCGCCCCAGCCGGAACGCCCGGTGCGACCGACACTTGATGTGGTGAACACCAGCGAGCCCGCATCGGATTTCAGCAGAAGTGGCAACAACGCTTGGGTGAGATAGAAGGTGGCATCAAGATTAATTTGCATCACTTCGCGCCAGACGGCGGGATTAAGCTCGGCCAGCGGGATGATTTCACCAAGGATGCCCGCATTATGCAGCACACCATCCAGACGCGGTACCAAGTCAGCCACTTGTTGCGCCAGTTGGTGACAGCTTTCAGGGGTAGCCACTGACAAATCGAGCAGCAGCGAAGAGGCTTGTTGCTTGTTCAGCTGGTTAATCGCCTGTTCCGTTTGCTGCAGCGTCTCAGCATTGCGGCCCAGCAAAATGACGCGTGCGCCGTAGCGCGCATAAGTAAGTGCAGCTTCACGGCCAATGCCGTCTGAAGCGCCGGTTACCAGGATAATACGATTTTCCAGCAGATCGCTTTTCGGTTGATAATGCACAGCGATGTCCTTTGGCAGGTCAGAGGGTTTGGGGCTTTATGCCTCAATTTTCCGCAAGGTGCAATCGCTGAACCTCGCAATCTGTGCCGCCTGCGGGCATTTCAGGCGACGAATGCCTGCAAAGCGGGTACACTCAGCCACTGTTTGTAATTCACTGTTTAATAAGGCGGCAGAATGGATTTACTCTCCAGCTATGGATTATTTCTGGCCAAGGCCGTCACCGTGGTGGTGGCGATCGCAGCTATTGTTCTGATTGTGCTCAATGCCGCGCTGCGTAAACGTCACAGCGGCGGGCAGCTGCGTTTAACTCATCTCGATGACGAATACCGTGAGATGAAAGAAGATCTGCAGTTAGCGAAGATGAAGCCGCAGGCACAAAAAGTATGGCTCAAACAGCATAAAAAAGAAGAAAAACTCAAAGCCAAGTCTGAGAAACGTAACGCGAAAGCCGGTGTGAGTGAAACCGCGAAACCCACGCTCTACGTGCTGGAATTTAAAGGCAGTATGGATGCGGGTGAAGTCAGCTCATTACGCGAAGAGATCTCCGCTGTGTTAGCCGTTGCGCAGCCAGGTGATGAAGTATTACTTCGTCTGGAAAGTCCTGGTGGGGTGGTGCACGGTTACGGCCTGGCGGCTTCTCAGTTACAGCGCCTGCGTGATGCCGGTCTGCACCTCACTGCCGTGGTGGATAAAGTGGCGGCCAGCGGCGGCTATATGATGGCCTGCGTCGCCGATCGCATTGTAGCTGCGCCATTCTCTATTATTGGTTCCATTGGCGTGGTTGCGCAGATTCCTAACTTCAACCGTCTGCTGAAACGCAATGACATTGATGTGGAACTGCACACCGCAGGACAATACAAACGCACGTTGACCCTGTTTGGCGAAAATACCGAAGAGGGCCGTGAGAAGTTCCAGGAAGACCTCAATGAAACCCATCAGCTGTTTAAAGACTTTGTGCAGCAGATGCGTCCGTCACTGGAGCTGGAGAAAGTGGCAACGGGTGAACACTGGTACGGTCGTCAGGCGCTGGATTTAGGCCTGGTCGATGAGATCGGCACCAGCGATGCGCTGATTATCAAACAGATGGATCGTTTTGCTGTGCTCGGGGTGCATTTTGCACGTAAGAAGAAAATGATGGATCGCTTCACCAATAGCGCCAGCATGGCGGCAGAGCGGTTAATTCTGAAAATATGGCAGCGCGGCGATAAGCCGCTGTTGTAAACCAGCCCGGCAGATGCCGGGCTTTTTTATGCCAGATGATATTGCGCGGAGAGCACCACAGCGAGGTGTTTAAAGACGTTAAAAACCGCGGTGGTTTTGGCAGTGGGCAAGCCCTCGTCATCAAGAAAATAGGGGCCGCGAAACACGAAAACTTCACCTTGCTGAATCACGTCATTGGCTTCCATGCCCGCCAAATAATCGTCGTGCTGTTTGATCATTTGATTGGCAATTTCCAGTAACGCCTGGTGTGAAATAGATTCCGTTTCTGCTGACATTTTGCACTCCTTTTTTGACAGCGATTGTTCTCCTTCTATATTACTTGCGAGTTGGCATGTTCAGCAAATCAACAAAGGCAAGCAAAACTGGCGCAAAATTAAACAGAATGCTAATTAAGTTGCGTAACGGATTTTATCAGGTAGAGTGTGGGCGATTCAGCTTTCAGGGAGATCACACCAGGATGTGTGATACTGTCAGACGGAAAACTCGCTTCTAATCATAAAGTTGCATAAGTCGATGCAATCTGACCTGAGATTATCCCCGCTGCCTTGAAAAGTGAAAAGCTGGCAGCAATATTCAACCCGTTGGATTTTGGGGCTTCGAATCCTCTCCCGTTATCAGGACGTTTCAATTTAGGTAAAGGTACATATGGGTAAGTCACTCGTCATCGTTGAGTCCCCGGCAAAGGCCAAAACAATCAATAAATACCTCGGCAATGACTACGTGGTGAAATCCAGCGTGGGTCATATCCGTGATTTGCCGACCAGTGGTTCAACGGCCCGTAAAAGTGCTGACGGGGAAAAAGCCAAAAGCGGCAAAAAGGTTAAGAAAGATGAGAAAGTCGCGCTGGTTAACCGTATGGGTGTTGATCCCTGGAATGGTTGGGAAGCGGATTATCAAATCCTGCCAGGCAAAGAGAAAGTCGTTGCCGAGCTGAAAAATCTTGCTGCTGATGCCGACCACATCTATCTCGCAACGGACCTTGACCGCGAAGGGGAGGCCATTGCATGGCACCTGCGGGAAGTGATCGGTGGCGATGACACGCGTTTTAGCCGTGTGGTGTTTAACGAAATTACCAAGAATGCGATTCGTCAGGCGTTTGAAAAGCCGGGCGAACTGAATATTGAGCGCGTCAATGCGCAGCAAGCGCGCCGCTTTATGGACCGCGTCGTGGGTTACATGGTTTCTCCGCTGCTGTGGAAGAAGATCGCCCGTGGCCTCTCTGCCGGTCGTGTACAGTCTGTAGCCGTGCGTTTGGTGGTGGAACGCGAGCATGAAATCAAAGCCTTTGTGCCGGAAGAGTACTGGGATATTGATGCTGATTTCACCACGCCGAAGGGTGATGATTTGGCCATGCAGGTCACGCATCAGGGTGACAAAGCCTTCCGTCCGGTTAATCGCGAGCAAACACAAGCCGCTGTCGCCATTTTGCAGAAAGCACGTTTTGAAGTGCTGGATCGTGAAGATAAACCGACCAGCAGTAAACCTTCTGCTCCCTTTATTACCTCAACGCTGCAACAGGCAGCGAGTACGCGCCTGGGCTTTGGCGTGAAAAAAACCATGATGATGGCACAGCGTCTCTACGAGGCCGGTCATATCACCTATATGCGTACCGACTCCACCAACCTGAGTCAGGATGCGGTGGCGATGGCCCGCGGCTACGTTGAGAAGAGTTTCGGTAAGAAATACCTGCCGGATTCACCGATTACGTACACCAATAAAGAGAACTCGCAGGAAGCGCACGAAGCGATTCGTCCTTCTGATGTCAACATCGCTGCGGAACAGTTAAAAGATATGGAAGCTGATGCGCAGAAACTGTATCAGCTTATCTGGCGTCAGTTTGTCGCTTGCCAGATGGTGCCTGCCCAGTATGATTCCACCACGCTGACCGTAGGCGCGGCAGACTTCAAACTGAAGGCCAAAGGCCGTACGCTGCGCTTCGACGGCTGGACGAAAGTGATGCCTGCTCTGCGTAAGAACGATGACGATCTGACGCTGCCGCCAGTCAACGTTGGCGATATGCTTGATCTCAAAGAGCTGATGCCAAGCCAGCACTTCACCAAGCCGCCAGCTCGTTTCAGTGAAGCTTCCCTTGTGCGCGAACTGGAAAAACGCGGTATCGGACGTCCGTCGACCTACGCATCAATTATCTCGACTATTCAGGACCGTGGTTACGTGCGAGTGGAAAACCGCCGCTTCTACGCTGAAAAAATGGGCGAGATTGTGACCGACCGTCTGGAAGAGAACTTCCGCGAGTTGATGAATTATGACTTCACCGCACGCATGGAAAACAGCCTTGACCAGGTCGCCAACAACGAAGCGCAGTGGAAAGCGGTGCTGGATTCGTTCTTTAGCGATTTTAGCCAGCAGTTAGGACAGGCCGAGAAAGAACCGGAAGAGGGCGGCATGCAGCCGAACCAGATGGTACTGACCTCGATTGACTGCCCGACGTGTAGCCGTCAAATGGGCATTCGCACGGCCAGTACCGGCGTATTCCTGGGCTGTTCCGGGTATGCTTTGCCGCCGAAAGAGCGCTGCAAACAAACCATCAACCTGATTCCGGAAAACGAAGTACTTAACGTGCTGGAAGGCGATGATGCCGAAACCAATGCGTTGCGTGCGCGTCGTCGTTGCCAGAAATGTGGCACGGCGATGGACAGTTACCTGATCGATAATCAACGTAAATTGCATGTCTGTGGTAACAATCCAGAGTGTGATGGCTACGAAATCGAGCAGGGCGAATTCCGCATCAAAGGTTATGATGGCCCGATCGTTGAATGCGAAAAATGTGGTTCTGAAATGCACCTGAAAATGGGTCGTTTTGGTAAATACATGGCGTGTACCAACGACGAATGTAAAAACACCCGTAAGATTCTGCGTAATGGCGACGTTGCGCCGCCAAAAGAAGATCCGGTTCCGTTACCAGAGTTGGCATGTGAGAAATCAGATGCCTATTTCGTCCTGCGTGACGGTGCGGCAGGGGTATTCCTGGCGGCCAACACCTTCCCTAAATCGCGCGAGACACGTGCGCCACTGGTGGAAGAGCTGCAGCGTTTTGCTGACCGTTTACCTGAAAAGCTGAAGTACCTTGCTGAGGCGCCGGCCGCCGACCCAGAAGGCAATAAAACTCTGGTGCGGTTCAGCCGTAAAACCAAACAGCAGTATGTCTCCTCGGAAAAAGAGGGTAAGGCAACGGGCTGGTCGATGTTCTATATCGATGGTAAATGGCAGGAAGCGAAGAAGTAATACCCCTCAAGGCCAGCATCTGCTGGCCTTTTCACCATCCTTATAGCTAATCGTTCTACATTCCTTCTTTAACTGATATAGTGGTTATAGCTTTTTTTCGTTTCGCTGACTCGCTTTCCCTCGCCATACCTTCATCAGGGCGGAAACACGCCTGCTGGGATTGCCCCTCTGTCGCTACCGGGAAGATATAACTATGAAATTGCAGCAGTTACGCTACATCGTCGAAGTGGTCAATCACAATTTAAATGTCTCATCGACCGCCGAAGGGCTTTACACCTCACAACCCGGCATCAGTAAGCAAGTTCGTATGCTTGAAGATGAACTCGGTGTACAGATATTTGCGCGCAGTGGTAAACACCTGACCCAAGTGACGCCAGCCGGTGAAGAGATCATCCGTATCGCGCGGGAAGTGTTATCCAAAGTGGATGCCATTAAGTCGGTAGCGGGGGAGCATACCTGGCCTGACAAAGGTTCTCTGTATGTGGCCACCACGCATACACAAGCGCGCTATGCGCTGCCTGGCGTGATTAAAGGCTTTATTGAGCGCTATCCTCGTGTTTCGCTGCATATGCATCAGGGATCGCCTACACAGATTGCAGAAGCCGTGTCGAAAGGCAATGCAGACTTTGCGATAGCCACGGAAGCACTGCATCTCTATGACGATCTCATTATGCTGCCATGCTATCACTGGAACCGGGCAATTGTGGTCACGCCGGACCATCCACTGGCGGGCAAATCTAACGTCACCATTGAAGAGCTGGCTGACTTCCCACTCGTCACTTACACCTTTGGCTTTACCGGCCGCTCTGAGCTGGACACGGCGTTCAATCGTGCAGGATTAACACCGCGTATTGTGTTTACGGCAACCGATGCCGACGTGATTAAGACTTACGTGCGCTTAGGGCTTGGTGTGGGCGTGATTGCCAGCATGGCGGTGGACCCGGTTTCAGATCCTGATTTAGTTCGGATAGAAGCTTCAGAGATATTTACCAATAGCACAACCAAAATTGGCTTTAGACGCAGCACATTCCTCCGCAGCTATATGTATGATTTTATTCAACGTTTTGCACCTCATCTGACACGAGATGTGGTGGATGCAGCGGTAGCATTACGCTCCAATGAGGACATCGAAGCGATGTTCCGCGATATCAAATTACCTTTCAAATAGTTCCTTAAGTCATTATTTTGTCAAGGTGTCTTGCTGGCACCTTGCAAATCCCGCCTCCGTTAGCGCCACAAGAATCTCAAAAAATTTCATTATTTTTTTGTAAATGAAACATAGGTCACATGTTTTTTCATTGTTAGTTCTTAAATGCGAATCAGTACACAATTTTTACGTTGCTACTTTGCGGACCGCCAGGAATATTCCCATACTCCAGTTAAGAGCTGATGAAGAAGGGCTTTTTCAGCGGCTCTATAAATAAGACTCTAATTTAGATTGGATCTAAATTAGTTTTAACTCAAATTTACAATGTGATGTTTTAATTAATAGTTAGCTTCGTGATTAAGTTTATCTCATCTATTTTTTGAGTTTTGATAAATAGCATTAATCGTTGTGCTCAATAAAAATAACTGGATTTTCGGTCTTAACAAGTTTAGGATTCGTCCTAAATCTTAATCGTTGTCAACAATCGTTTTATTGAGAGTGATTATCAAAAACTATGAATACTAGATTAACTGTACAGCCGGACTTCCGGACCAAAAGCACCAAAGTTGAGCGCACTGGCAACACCCGTCGCAAAGCTTGGTTGACTGTCTTCGCTGCTTCAGCACTGTTCTGGGTAGTGGTGGCTTTAATGATTTGGCGTATGTGGGGTTAAGCCATGTGGGCAAATACACTCAGCCGTAAGTCTCCGGTTTCTGCGCGTCAGCCGAACACGTCAGCGTGCAAAGCGAAAGAAGTCAAGAGCGCTGAACAACCAGCGGCGATTCCTGCGTCGTGGGAACTGAGTGAGAAACAGCGTAACTTTATCGAATCTTTCATGGATCCGAAGTCGAAATAACGCAGTCTGCGTTCTGTTCTTTATATAGATGTTCGTCCCTCATTTTACCGGATTATCCGGTGGGCATTTTAAAAGCCCGTCTCTTTAACACTCAGCATTAAAAAAACGGTGTCATCAGTACAACGCTGAAGACGGTGGACTTTTTTTGCCCGGAATCCGGGAGGGAGTGACTCAATGAATACAACAACTTTTTCATGGATTAGCGTTTATGCCTTTTCATTTGCATTTTGGGCAGCTGCCGTGTGGGCAATGATGTAATCCAATAACTCAAATTATTCGTCCTGTTATTCATGCCCTGACAATCGTCGGGGCATTTTTCTTTGTGCATTTATGTGTCATTTTGTGTTGTTATCAAATCGTTAACGACAATGTGGTCTATCTTTAACCTAAACCTTGCGGTTATTGAGGTTTAAAGAAAGGCCCATTAAAGGAGGAGTTATGTCGTTAACCTTACGCGAGCACAGCCAGGATACGCTGGACGTTCGGGCACAAAAATATCATTACTACAGCCTGCCAAAAGCCGCCCAGCAACTGGGCAATATTGATCGCTTACCCAAATCGATGAAAGTCCTGCTGGAAAACCTGCTGCGCTGGCAGGATGGCGATTCTGTTACTGCGGAAGATATTCAGGCGCTGGTGGACTGGCAGAAAGATGCTCATGCCGATCGGGAGATTGCCTATCGCCCGGCACGCGTGCTGATGCAGGACTTTACCGGTGTACCTGCGGTGGTTGATTTAGCCGCCATGCGCGAAGCGGTAAAGCGCCTTGGAGGCGATGTTGCCAAAGTGAACCCGCTTTCGCCTGTCGACCTTGTCATTGACCACTCTGTTACGGTCGACCATTTCGGCGACGATGAAGCCTTCGAAGAGAATGTGCGCCTCGAAATGGAGCGTAACCACGAGCGCTACGTGTTTCTACGTTGGGGACAGAAAGCGTTCAACCGCTTCCGCGTGGTGCCGCCCGGCACCGGGATTTGCCATCAGGTGAATCTGGAGTATCTGGGCAAATCGGTCTGGCATGAAACCCAGGATGGTAAAGAAGTGGCCTATCCCGATACGCTGGTGGGAACCGATTCCCATACCACGATGATCAACGCGCTCGGCGTACTGGGTTGGGGTGTGGGCGGTATCGAAGCGGAAGCCGCTATGTTAGGCCAACCGGTATCCATGCTGATCCCCGATGTTGTAGGCTTCAAACTGACCGGAAAACTTCGCCCGGGCATAACCGCCACTGACCTTGTATTGACCGTCACGCAGATGCTGCGCAAACACGGTGTGGTGGGGAAATTTGTTGAGTTTTACGGTGATGGATTAGCTGATTTGCCGCTCGCCGACCGCGCGACCATTGCCAATATGGCGCCAGAATATGGTGCAACCTGTGGTTTCTTCCCGATTGACGAAATCACGCTGAGTTATATGGCGCTCACCGGCCGTGAGTCTGAACAGGTGGCATTGGTCGAGGCGTATGCGAAGCAGCAGGGCATGTGGCGTCATCCCGGTGATGAACCGGTGTTCACCAGCACGCTGGCGCTGGATATGGCCGAAGTGGAATCGAGCCTCGCTGGACCTAAGCGCCCGCAAGATCGTGTATCGCTGGGTGATGTTCCCGCCGCATTTGACGCCAGTAATGAACTGGAAGTGAATCATGCGCAGAAAGCGCACAAGACGGTCAGCTATCGCGACAGTGAAACCGGCGAAAGCTATCAACTTGATGACGGCGCGGTGGTGATTTCCGCGATTACGTCCTGTACCAATACCTCCAATCCCAGCGTATTAATGGCTGCAGGCCTTTTAGCGAAAAACGCCGTTGAGCGTGGCTTAATGCGCAAACCCTGGGTTAAGGCCTCACTGGCTCCAGGCTCAAAAGTGGTGTCAGATTATCTCGCCGTGGCGCAGCTCACGCCGTATCTGGATGAACTGGGCTTCAATCTGGTGGGGTATGGCTGTACTACCTGCATCGGTAACTCTGGTCCGCTGCCGGATGAAATCGAAAGTGCCATCAAAGAAGGGGATTTGACGGTCGGTGCAGTGTTGTCGGGTAACCGCAATTTTGAGGGACGTATTCATCCACTGGTGAAAACCAACTGGCTGGCCTCTCCACCGCTGGTGGTTGCCTATGCGCTGGCCGGTAACATGAAACTGAATCTGCAGCGTGATCCCATTGGTCAGGATCATCAGGGCAAAGACGTATTCCTCAAGGATATTTGGCCCTCTCCGGAAGAAATTGCCGCAGCGGTGCAGAAAGTGACCAGTGACATGTTCCACAAGGAGTACGCGGAAGTGTTTGATGGCACGCCAGAGTGGCAACAGATCAAAGTCAGTGAAGCCGCGACTTATGACTGGGATGAAGGGTCCACCTATATTCGTCTGTCACCATTCTTTGATGATATGGAGGAAGCGCCGAAACCGGTACAGGATATCAAGGGGGCGCGTATTCTGGCGATGCTGGGCGATTCAGTCACCACTGACCACATTTCCCCGGCGGGGAGTATCAAAGCGGAAAGTCCTGCAGGCCGCTATTTGTTGTCGCATGGGGTTGAGCGTACCGACTTTAACTCCTACGGTTCACGTCGTGGTAACCATGAAGTGATGATGCGCGGTACGTTCGCCAATATCCGTATTCGCAATGAAATGGTGCCAGGCGTTGAAGGGGGCTATACCAAACACTTCCCGAGCAATGAGCAACTGGCTATCTATGATGCGGCGATGAAGTATCAGGAAGAGGGCGTGCCCTTGGCGGTCATCGCCGGGAAAGAATACGGCTCCGGCTCAAGTCGTGACTGGGCCGCGAAAGGGCCTCGTTTACAAGGTGTTCGCGTGGTTATCTCCGAATCGTTTGAACGTATACATCGCTCCAACCTGATTGGTATGGGCATTCTGCCGCTGGAATTCCCTGCTGGGGTGACGCGCAAAACCCTTGGGTTGACCGGCGAGGAGTTCATTGATGTGGCCGACCTTGCCCAGCTTAAACCTGGTTGTACGGTGAAAGTGACGCTAACGCGTGCCGATGGCACCAAGGAAACCCTCGAAACACGCTGCCGAATCGATACCGGTAATGAACTGACTTATTACCAAAACGATGGCATTTTGCACTACGTGATTCGTAACATGCTTAACTAAAAGAAAGCCGGGAAATTTCCCGGCTCTTCCTTTTCTGCTTTATGACTTAGGCAGCAGATGCCCCATTTTTTCCGCTTTGGTATCCAGATAGTGCGCGTTCTTAGGGTTACGCCCTACCACCAGAGGCACGCGTTCAACAATGTTGATGCCCGCTTCACTGAGGATTTCAACTTTACGTGGGTTATTGGTCAGCAAACGGACCTCATTCACACCCAGAAGTTTGAACATATCCGCACACAGCGTGAAATCACGCTCATCCGCTGCAAAGCCCAGTTGATGGTTAGCTTCCACTGTATCGTAGCCTTTATCTTGCAGGGCATAGGCGCGAATTTTGTTCAGCAAACCAATGTTTCGACCTTCCTGGCGGTGATATAACAGCACACCACGACCTTCTTCCGCGATGGCGTTCAGCGCGGCTTCAAGCTGAAAACCGCAGTCGCAGCGCAAGCTGAACAGCGCATCGCCAGTCAGACACTCAGAGTGGACGCGGGCCAGCACCGGATTGTGGTCGCTAACATCACCGTAAACCAGCGCGACATGATCCTGGCCGGTCGCCAGTTCTTCAAAACCAACCATCAGGAAATCTCCCCATGGCGTGGGCAGTTTGGCTTCTGCTACCCGTTTAAGCTGCATGTGACTCTCCAGAACCTTCAGAGGATGCGCTATCATCATGATAACGCACGGGCCCGATTGGCCCGACAAAACTGACAATATTGTGCCACAACATGAACTTTAGCCGTTAATCAGTCAGAGTGATTGTAGTGATAAAGCACAATTATCCAAGCTGCAACGTGTATGTTATTCTTTTTTCAGCTAAAGTTATGCACGGCCTGCTAGAACAGGCGGATCGAAAAGGAACAGGATGTTAAAAATCGCTCAACGAACCACACTTGGAATGTTGCTGTTATTGATCATGCCGCTTGGCGTCTGGCTATCCGGCTGGCAGTGGCAGCCCGGTGAAAGTGGGCTGTTTTTGCGCGTATTATTTTGGGTAACCGAAACGGTGACCAGCCCGTGGGGCACGCTGACTAGCCTTATCCTCAGTGCCTGGGCATTATGGTGCCTGCGTTTTCGGCTTAAACCCGCCATCCTGTTAATTCTGATCATGAATGGTGCCATTCTTGCCGGTCAGTACACGAAATCCTTTATCAAGGAACAGGTGCAGGAGCCGCGCCCCTATGTGGTGTGGCTGGAAAAAAGCCACGGCATTAATGAAGCAGAATTTTACCAGCTCAATCGACAGGGCCGCAGCCAGATGGTTTCGAACTTGCTGGCGAATGACACCCAATTGCCGCAATGGCTGAAGCAGCACTGGGCGTTTGAAACCGGGTTTGCGTTTCCTTCTGGACACACCATGTTTGCCGCCAGCTGGTCGTTACTGGTGATTGGCTTGCTGTGGCCACGTCGTCACAGAATCACCGTGGTGGTGGTGTTTGCCTGGGCAACCATGGTGATGGGCAGCCGTTTGCTGTTGGGGATGCACTGGCCACGTGATCTGGTGGTGGCCACCATCATCTCTTGGTTGTTGGTGACACTGGCCACCTGGCTGGCACAGCGCTTCTGTGGACCACTCACGTTACCCCGCGAAGAGCAGCAAGAGATCGCGCAACGTGATGATGTATTGTAATTTCTGATCGCGCCCCCATATGATCGATCAACCTTACAGAAAATGCGCTAACTGATGCGCGGATAAGCAGCATCGGCGGCGCTTTTTTGGCATACTTCTAACGGATAACCTCTCGACAGGACGCAATGTGAAATATTTGCTGATTTTTCTCGTGGTATTGGTCATTTTTATCATCTCCGTCACGCTCGGAGCGCACAATGATCAAGTCGTCACCTTTAATTATCTGCTGGCGCAGGGCGAATTCCGCATCTCCACTTTACTGGCTTGCCTGTTTGGCGCTGGATTCCTGCTCGGATGGGCTATTTGCGGTCTTTTCTGGTTACGGATTCGTGTGTCTCTGGCCAATGCGCAGCGCAAGCTGAAACGTATGCAGGCACAGAACGAACAATCAACGGCTGTGACAACCTCTTCTACTGCTGGTCGTCGGGATTAAGTTTCGATGCTTGAATTGCTGTTTTTGCTTCTTCCTGTTGCTGCGGCGTATGGCTGGTACATGGGCCGCCGCAGTGCCCATCAGGATAAGCAACAGGAAGCTAACCGCCTGTCGCGTGAATACGTTGCTGGCGTCAACTTCCTGCTATCCAACCAACAGGACAAAGCCGTAGACCTCTTTCTGGATATGTTAAAAGAGGATAGCGGTACCGTCGAAGCACACCTGACGCTCGGTAACCTGTTCCGTTCACGCGGAGAAGTTGACCGCGCAATTCGCATTCACCAGTCGTTAATGGAAAGCGCATCACTCAGCTATGAACAACGTTTATTAGCGATTCAGCAACTGGGCCGTGATTACATGGCGGCAGGGCTGTACGACCGCGCGGAAGACATGTTCGGTCAGCTGATTGATGAAACGGATTTCCGTATCGGTGCGTTGCAACAGTTGTTGCTGATTCATCAGGCTACCAGTGACTGGCAGAAAGCGATTGAAGTGGCCGAAAGATTAGTGAAACTCGGCAAAGATAAGCAGAAGGGCGAAATCGCCCACTTTTACTGTGAGCTTGCACTTCAGGCGATGAGCAGCGATGACCTTGATCGCGCCATGAATTTGCTGAAGAAGGGTGAATCCGCCGATCATCAGAGTGCCCGCGTTTCCATCATGATGGGCCGCATCTTCATGGAAAAGGGCGAGTATGCAAAAGCCGTAGTGCATCTGGAGCGCGTGCTGGAGCAGGATAAGGAGCTGGTCAGTGAAACCTTACCGATGCTGGAGACCTGCTACCAACGTCTGAATCAGCCAGAAGGCTGGGCACATTTTCTGCAACGCTGTGTTGAAGAGAATACCGGCGCCGCCGCGGAGCTATACGCAGCGGATATCCTGGAACAGCAGCAGGGCCCGGAAGCGGCGCAGTTATATATCAATCGCCAGTTGCAGCGACATCCCACCATGCGTGTATTCCATCGTTTGATGGACTTCCACTTGCACGAGGCTGAAGACGGGCGTGCGAAAGAGAGCCTGATGGTGCTACGCGATATGGTGGGTGAGCAAATTCGCACTAAGCCGCGTTATCGCTGCCAGAAGTGCGGCTTCACCGCGCATGCGCTTTACTGGCATTGCCCATCATGCCGCGCGTGGTCTTCGGTGAAACCAATCCGCGGGCTCGACGGCCAGTAATGGCCGCGCTTGGTTGTAATGTTTTAATACCTTATAGTTACAACATACCGTATACCCAATTCAGATATCAACAACATAGACACCGTGCCCATTCCTGTTAATCAACGTCTAATCTTATGCGTGTGATTGTCCTGCCCGGTGTGCGCGGGTAGAATGCATGCCGTTTGTCCATCGCGCCTGCGGGTGCCCGCTTCTGAGGAAACGTTATGCCTGTTACCCCTTCACCAATTCTGGTGGCACTCGACTATCATGATCTCAACAGTGCGCTGCAATTTGTTGACCGCATCGACCCGAGCCAGTGCCGTCTGAAAGTGGGCAAAGAGATGTTCACGCTGTTTGGTCCTTCGCTGGTCAAAACATTGCAGGAACGTGGATTCGACGTTTTTCTCGACTTAAAGTTTCATGACATTCCGAATACCACCGCGCATGCCGTGGCAGCCGCAGCCGATCTCGGAGTATGGATGGTGAACGTCCACGCCAGCGGTGGGGCACGCATGATGAATGCCGCACGCGAGGCCTTGGTGCCATTTGGTAAAGATGCGCCGTTACTGATTGCCGTCACCGTACTGACGAGCATGGATGCTGAGGACCTAAAAGGGCTCGGCATTACGCTTTCACCGGCAGAGCAGGCAGAGCGCCTGGCGCGTTTGACCCGCGATTGCGGGCTGCATGGTGTGGTCTGCTCCGCGCAGGAAGCTGCACACTTCAAGCAAGTGATTGGCCAGGATTTCGCGCTGGTAACGCCGGGTATTCGTCCTGAAGGCAGCGATGCGGGCGATCAACGACGTATCATGACGCCGCAACAGGCGAAGCAGGCGGGTGTGGATTATATGGTGATTGGACGTCCGATCACCCAATCCAACGATCCCGCCTCCACACTGCACGCGATCCTGCAAAGTTTACAGGAGGCCTAATGGCTGACGATAACCGCCTGGTTTACTCCACGGAAACCGGTCGAATCACGCAAGAAGAAGCAAAGGCACCGCGTCCCAAAGGGGATGGTATCGTGCGTATTCAGCGCCAGACCAGCGGCCGTAAGGGCAAGGGCGTGTGCCTCATCACCGGCATCGATCTTGACGATGACGCTTTGAACAAACTGGCCGCAGAGTTGAAGAAAAAATGCGGCTGTGGCGGTGCGTTAAAAGATGGCGTGATCGAGATTCAAGGGGATAAACGTGATTTGCTCAAAACCCTGCTTGAAGCCAAAGGCATGAAGGTCAAATTAGCCGGCGGCTAACAGAAGAGCGGGCCACATTGGATGTGGCCCGTGATTAAGTAGATGCGCTGCGTAGCCTGAAGCATTCTTTTTTATTTAGAAACCTGATGGCCGATGATACCGCCTACGGCTGCGCCACCCACGGTTCCTAATGCACTGCCGTTGGTCAGTACCGATCCACCAATGGCGCCAGCACCAGCACCAATCGCGGTGTTACGGTCGCGTTTAGACCAATTTGAACAACCGCTCAATCCGATGACCAACGTGGTCGCCAGTACAGCTGCGGTGAAACGTTTCATTGTTATTGTCATGACTTTCTCCTTTGTTGTTTGCACAGAGGCAACCTCATAAGTATAGATGTTGCGCAACAAAGCACTTCATCCTGCAGTGTCAAATGGTCTTATTCCTGGAGCCCTGAACCACACTTTTGTCTGCTCAGCGACTTTCCGCTGCTTTTACAGCGATCCGCTCCATAACATTTTCTCTGGTCGATCAGCACAATTTAGTGATTACCGTTCGCAGGAGAAAAAATCATGCTGGAATCCCTCAAGCAACAGGTGCTGGAAGCCAATCTCGATTTACCACGTTATAACCTCGTCACCTTTACCTGGGGCAACGTCAGCGCGGTAGACCGCGAGCGAGGGCTGCTGGTGATCAAGCCATCGGGCGTGAAATACGAAAACATGAAGCAAGAGGATATGGTGGTGGTTGAGTTAGAGAGCGGAAAAGTGGTGGAAGGGGCGCTGCGTCCTTCATCCGATACTGCCACGCATCGTGCACTCTATCTCGCCTGGCCACAGATTGGGGGGATCGTCCATACCCATTCGCGGCATGCCACCATCTGGGCTCAGGCCGGGCGCGATATCATTGCGCTGGGCACCACCCATGCAGATGACTTTTACGGCACCATTCCCTGTACGCGTGCGATGAAGCGTGAGGAGATTCAGCAAGAGTATGAGTGGAACACCGGGCAAGTAATCATTGAGACATTCGCGCAGCGTCGTATCCAGCCTCAGGATATCCCAGCCGCATTGATCAATTCACACGGTCCCTTTGCGTGGGGGAAAGACGCGCATGCGGCGGTGCACAGTGCGGTCGTGTTAGAAGAAGTCGCCTATATGGCGATGCACACAGAGCGTTTACGTGAGGAACTCCCGCCCATATCGCAAAATTTGCTAGACCTGCACTATTTGCGTAAGCACGGTAAAAACGCCTGGTACGGGCAGAAGTAACCTTCATTCCCTCTTAAGGCGCCTGTGGGCGCCTTAATTTTTGCCATGATTAAACTGGTATGGCGATGCGCGTCATAAAATAAAATGATCATTCATTAATAATAAAACAACGTTTCATAAATAGAATTGCGATCACTTTTTTCTCCCTGCCCAAAGGTTATGTTGCCTGCCATGCCATCCGGCAAATCATAACGCACCTCCTTCTGGCTCAGTTAAGGTGACACAATTATGCATATCAAACGTGCAATCGATAAAGTTCCAGGCGGCATGATGCTGATTCCGCTGTTTCTGGGCGCACTTTGCCACACGTTTTCCCCTGGCGCAGGTAAGTATTTGGGATCTTTTTCCAACGGATTAATGACCGGCACGGTACCGATTTTGGCGGTGTGGTTCTTCTGTATGGGCGCGTCAATCAAACTCAGTGCCACCGGCACCGTGTTACGTAAATCAGGCACGCTGGTGTTGACTAAAATCGCGGTGGCGTGGGTCGTGGCAGCAATTGCTTCGCGCGTGATGCCCGAAAACGGCGTCGAAGTCGGTATGTTCGCCGGATTATCAACGCTGGCGCTGGTCGCAGCGATGGATATGACCAACGGCGGGTTGTATGCCTCTATCATGCAGCAATACGGTTCGAAAGAGGAGGCGGGGGCCTTTGTGCTGATGTCACTGGAATCGGGCCCGTTGATGACCATGGTGATCCTCGGCACCGCGGGAATCGCATCCTTTGAGCCTCATGTCTTCATCGGCGCGGTATTACCTTTCCTGGTGGGGTTTGCGCTGGGTAATCTTGACCCTGAATTACGCGAGTTCTTCGGCAAAGCTGTACACACCCTGATTCCCTTCTTTGCCTTTGCGCTAGGCAATACCATTGATCTGGCGGTCATCGCACAAACCGGCCTGCTCGGCGTGTTACTGGGCGTTGCGGTTATCATTGTGACGGGCATCCCGCTGATTCTGGCTGACCGACTCATTGGCGGGGGCGATGGTACGGCGGGCATTGCGGCGTCGAGTACCGCAGGCGCAGCGGTGGCAACTCCGGTGCTCATCGCCGAGATGCTACCGCAGTTTAAACCGGTCGCGCCAGCTGCCACTGCACTGGTGGCCACATCGGTTATCGTGACTTCTGTATTAGTGCCGATCATCACCGCCGTCTATTCACGACGTGTTAAGCAATCTCATGTTGCCGTCGGGCAGCGCGCCGCCATCAAGTAAGCATACTAATCTTTCCCCGGCCCCTCGGTCGGGGATATCTCTGGATTTTACTTTATAAATCAATCTCTCATTTGGTCTGGCCTCACTCTGGATTACGCTGATGTGGCGTTTAACGCATCACATAACTAGAGGATGAGACTATGACAGTAATTAACCAACCAACTTGCAGATTGTTTACGGAAGTCGGACAAACCACCCAGTTGGCGGCCTACTATGAAGAGGGTCGACACACCATGTGGATGATGCTGCGTGCGCAACCGCGCCCCAGTTTCAACCACGAATTAATTGAGGAGATCATGAACCTGAGCTATGCCGCTCAGCGTTCTGGCCTGCCCATTGATTTCTGGGTAACGGGCTCATTAGTGCCACAGATGTTCAATGCCGGGGGAGATTTACGCTTCTTTGTGGAGTGCATTCGTAATAACCGTCGTGAAGCGCTCAGGGCTTATGCACGTGCCTGTGTGGATTGCATCCATTCAGCCGCGCGTGGGTTTGATACGGGTGCAGTAACGTTGGCGATGATCGAAGGCAGCGCGTTAGGCGGTGGTTTTGAAGCCGCACTGGCGCATCACTTCATTCTGGCGCAGAACAGCGCAAGAATGGGCTTCCCAGAGATTGCCTTCAACCTGTTCCCGGGTATGGGCGGATATTCATTAGTGGCGCGTCGTTCTGGCATGAAGCTGGCCGAAGAGCTGATATGTGAAGGGGAATCGCACAGTGCAGAGTGGTACGAAACGCGAGGTCTGGTGGATAAAGTGTTCCAGCCAGGCGACGCCTATCGCACTACGCGTACCTTTATCGATACCTTACGTCCGAAACTCAATGGTGTACGTGCGATGCTAAAAGCGCGTCAGCGCGTGCTGCAACTCTCGCGAGCGGAGTTAATGGATATCACGGAAGATTGGGTGGATTATGCTTTTACACTGGAGCCAAAAGACATTGCTTACATGGAACGACTGGTACAGCTACAGAACCGTCATAGCGCATCCCTGCGCAAAGCCGGATAACCAAGACCAGCGTTAAACGCGGGCAGGATGCTTAGCCAGCCAATGCCCGAGCTGTTCTGCGGGCATTGGTTTTGCATAATAATAGCCCTGACGTCCATCGACACCGTTGGTTAACACGAACTTTTCTTCGGCTTTAGTTTCAATACCTTCAGCGATCACCTGCAGCTCAAGGGCTTTAGCCACAGCAACAATGGCGCGTACCAGCGACTGCGCAACCGGCTGTTTATTGATGTTCCGCACAAAGCTTTGATCAAGCTTAATCGCATCAATGGGTACGCGAGCCAGTTGAGAAAGCGAGGAGTAGCCAGTACCAAAATCATCGAGATGAACCTGAGCACCCAGCTCCTGAAACTGTTTCATCAACGACAGCGCACCCGCTTCGTTTTCGATCAGGCAGCTTTCGGTCAATTCGATATCAATCGGACAATCGTTGAGGCCCGCCTCACTCAAAGCCTGCTTCAAATCGCTGTAAATACTTTGATCAATCAGTTGCTTAGCTGAAACATTAACCGCAACTCTTAAGTAGATGCCTTCGCTGCGCCACTGAATGATTTGTTGCAGCACGTTAAGCATCACCCAACGGCCAAGGGGGACAATCAGGCCGGACTCTTCGGCATAGGAGATGAAATCTCCTGGCGGCACCAAACCGCGTTCAGGCGAGTTCCAGCGCACCAGTGCTTCAGCGCTGCGCACTTCACCATCGCGGTCCAGTTTAGGCTGGTAGTAAACCACCAAATGCTCCAGCTCCAGCGCTTTACGCAGGTTAGTATCCAGCCATAGATACTCGAAAACACGCTGGTTCATCTCGTTGGCGAACACGCAGAACTTGCCGCGACCATTCTCTTTCGCGTGATACATCGCGGTATCGGCGTTGCGAATCAGGCTTTCACGATCTTCGCCATGCAAAGGGGCGAGGGCGATACCAATAGAGCAGCCGCTGTAGACCTCAATCAGGCCAACGCGGAACGGCTGGCGCAGGCGCTCAAGAATGCGCGAGGCCATCGCTTCCAGTGCTGCCTGGCTGGTGTGTTCGGCCAGCACCACAAACTCATCACCGCCCAGGCGCGCGAGCGTCTGATCTTTGCCCAGGCAGCTCAGAATGGCTAACGACACGGCCTGTAGGAGCTGGTCGCCAAACATATGGCCGTAAGCGTCGTTGACCTTCTTAAAATTGTCTAAATCGAGGTAAACCACGCCGGTTTGACTGCCGTTAGCCAGTTCCAGTGCCAGACTAATCTGTTGATGGATGGCATTGCGGTTCGGCAAACCGGTCACGGTATCGGTATTGGCGAGCACGCGCAGGCGTTCCTGGGCACGTCGCTCTTCTGTGATGTCGGTTCCAGAACAGATGAGGAAAATTTCATTTTTCCCGCTACCACTGTGGACGAACTTATTACGAAACAGAAACAGTCGTTGACCTTTTTTGGTTTTAATCCAGCGTTCGACTTCGTAAGAATTACCATCGCGGAAGAAGCCGGCGATGTTACGACGCGAAGCCTGTGCTTCCTGCTTAGTCATAAACAGCTGAAACACGTTGCGGCCGATCACTTCCTGCTCTTTCAGACCGGTATACTCTTCACTTAAGCGGTTGAAACGCTGAATATTGCCGCGTTGATCAAGGATTACAATCACCGAGTTAGCTTCAGAAACCACCTGCTCAGCGAAAGATAAGCCCAGCGTTAAATCGCGGGCCACCGAAGAGGTGTCGCCCCAGGCGGAAGAGGTGCCAGCCCAGGTGGATTGATTCACTTTGCGACCCACAAAGTGCATCGGCACGGGCGAACCATGCAAAGAGAGCGTGAGGTTGATGCTGGAGGTAATAACCGTCATCGCACGTAACAGGCTGGCCTGTGCAGGCGTAAGAGCCACCGCCAGATTGGTGCGCGCGTTCTCGTCTTCGGCAAAATGCAGAGCATCGCTATCTGAAGTTAAACGCCAATGAGGGCTGGTTGTGCCAAACAAGGTGTATAGCAGCGTTTGCCCTTGTTCATCGGTCATGGAAACTTCCTCCGGGGAAATGCTCAGCGGTCGGTATCTCATTATTTTAGCAACAGTATTCAACCTCCAGCATCAGCACAAGATGCAAACCAAATATATTTTTGTTTTCACTAAAGAATGGCACGAAAAAGCCCCGATAATCGGGGCTCAGATTTGTCAGCAAGGACACTTGCCCAGCTTGCCAGCCTGGCTGGGAAAACGCGCCTCAAGGCAATAGCGATGGAAGGCGCGTTCATCCATTGGCGTCTGCCCTGGATGATGCTGGCGCATATGCTTCAGATAAGTTTGATAGTCATGAACGCCAACCATTAAGCGAAAACTTTGCTGCAATCCCTGCCAGATCCGTTGCCAGCGATTAAGAGTTTGCCCAGCCGTCTCGGTTGCGATCGGTAAGCAGTGCTTGATATGCCAGACACCGACCGGTTTTCTCCAGCGAAAAATGGACTCAGACATTTCGCACCTCTTTACGCAGTGAGATTTCAGATTCGTGGGTGGTAGGCAGGTGGCTGCGCAACGCCCGGCGGATGACAAAGAAGGCGGCAATTAGCATGGTGACGGCCACCAGCATAAAGAAGCCGCACAGGGCCGCGTTAATCTGATTACTAAACACGATGGTTTGCATGTCGGCCACGGTTTTTGCCGGCGCGATGATTACACCTTCATCAATACCCTTACGGAACTTGTTGGCTTGGGCAAGGAACCCAATGGAGGGCTTCTCATGGAAGATCTTCTGCCAGCCTGCCGTCATTGAGGTTACAAACAGCCACGCGGTTGGCAGAATTGTCACCCACGCGTAACGCTGTTTCTTCATTTTGAACAGCACCACCGTGCCCAGAATCAATGCCATCGAGGCAAGCATCTGGTTGCCAATACCAAACAGTGGCCACAGCGTATTAATGCCGCCCAGCGGATCGACCACGCCCTGATAAACAAAGAAGCCCCAGCCCGCCACCGCAACGGTGGTGCCCGCCATATTGCCCAGCCAGGAGCGGTTGTTAGCCATAGAAGGCACCACGGTACCCACCAGATCCTGCACCATAAAGCGGCAGGCACGCGTGCCGGCATCCACCGCCGTCAGGATAAACAGCGCCTCAAACAGGATGGCGAAGTGATACCAGAAGGCCATCATCACGCGGCTGTTAAACACTTCGGTGATGATGTGCGCCATGCCTACGGCAAAGGTCGGTGCGCCACCTGCACGGGACAACACGGTGGATTCCCCAACATCACGGGCAATGCCACTCAGCATTTCAGGCGTCACTACAAAGCCCCAGCCGTTAATCACCTGAGAAGCACTCTCCACGGTGGTGCCAATAAGCGCGGCAGGGGCGTTCATGGCGAAGTAAACGCCTGGATCGAGCACTGAGGCACAAATCAGCGCCATAATGGCCACGAACGACTCCATCAGCATCGCGCCATAACCGATAAAGCGGATATGGCTTTCACGTTCCACCAGTTTCGGCGTGGTACCACTGGAAACCAGCGCATGGAAGCCGGAGATGGCTCCACAAGCGATGGTGATAAACAGGAACGGGAACAGCGCGCCAGAGAACACCGGGCCGCTGCCATCAATAAATTTGGTTACCGCCGGCATTTTCAGTTCTGGCATGGCAAACAGAATGCCCACCGCCAGACCGATGATCACGCCGATTTTCAGGAAGGTCGAGAGATAGTCACGCGGTGCCAGCAGCAGCCACACCGGCAGGGAAGAGGCGACGAAGCCGTAGATCACCAGCACCCACGTCAGTTCGGTTCCTTTCAAGGTGAACAGCGGTCCCCAGTAGGGATCGGCCGCCACATCACCACCGTAAATGATCGCTGCCATCATCAGCACAAAGCCAATTATCGACACTTCAGCGATTTTGCCAGGGCGCAGATAACGCATATAGACGCCCATAAACAGGGCAATCGGAATGGTTGCTGCGATGGTAAACAGTCCCCATGGACTGTTGGCCAGCGCTTTCACCACCACCAGCGCTAGCGCGGACAGGATGATAATCATCACGCCGAGCGCTCCCAGCATGGTGACTACACCAGCAAAAGATCCCAATTCTTGACGCGCCATTTCACCTAATGAACGGCCATCACGGCGGGTAGAGATAAACAGAATCAGGAAGTCTTGCACGGCACCGGCCAGCATCACACCGACCAGAATCCAGATCGTGCCAGGCAAGAACCCCATTTGCGCCGCGAGGATCGGACCAACCAGCGGGCCAGCACCGGCAATCGCCGCGAAGTGGTGACCAAACAGCACCCATTTGTTAGTGGGCACATAGTCAAGGCCATCATTCAGGCGCTCCGCAGGCGTGCGGCGACGGTCATCCAGTTCAAAAATACGTTCAGCAATAAACAGGCTGTAAAAGCGATAGGCAATGCTGTAGCAGGCCACGGAGGCAATAACCAGCCAGACGGCATTGACGTGTTCGCCGCGGCTGAGTGCCAGCATGGCAAACGCACCAGCACCAATTAACGCCACCGCTAACCAGATCAATCCGGTTTTGACGTTGTTCATGTGTTAACTCCTTGTAGGGACCGGGAAAATAAGCGATCGGATACAACAAGTTAAAAGTAATGTAATGAATTGTTAACGAAAGGTAGTCGAATCAGAAGTGTGAAGCGGGAGGCAAATTTAACTTCAGATGAAACGGAGGAAGGAAAATGCGGGATGACAGATGTTATCCCGCCAGCATTGCTGTAATTCGAATTATTTTGGGTTTAGGCAGCAGGACGCGCCACGACACTACGGGTTTCCATACGCACTTCGGCGATGGTCACATCGATAATGTCGGTCACGCGATAGGCCACTTCGCCTTTGATCTGCACGGTGCCACTCTCTTGCGAGCACACCAGTTCATCACGCACCGCGTGGATAAACGGGGCAGGGATAAAGGCAACGGCACCGTTCTCCAGCAGGCGCACACGCATGCCGCCACGAGAAACGTCGATGATCTCCGCGCTGAATTTGCGGTCAGTGCCAGCAGACGGCGCAAGGAAACGCGCATACAGCCAGTCACCGACATCACGCTCAGCCATGCGGTTCAGACGACGACGCTCACTCATAATGGTGGTGACGTCATCGTTAGGGCGCGCAATGCTCTCGCCACGTACGATAGCTTTCAGCAGGCGATGGTTGATCATGTCGCCATACTTACGAATGGGCGAAGTCCAGGTCGCGTAGGCTTCGAGGCCAAGGCCAAAGTGTGGGCCGGGCTCGGTGCCGACTTCGGCAAAGCTCTGGAAGCGACGGATACGGCTGTCGAGGTACTGCGTTGGCTGTGCATCCAGTTCACGGCGCAGCTGACGGAAACCGTCCAGCGTGATGATCGCCTGAGGGTCAACGGTAATACCGTGACCGGCCAGCACGCCAGCGGCTTGCTCGGCATTCGCCAGGTCAAAACCGGTATGCAGGTTGTAGATACCGAAGCCCAACTTCTCTTGCAGCATTTTTGCTGCACAGACGTTAGCCAGAATCATTGCCTCTTCTACAATGCGGTTAGCGATGCGACGTGGCTCAGAGATGATATCCAGCACTTCGCCTTTCTCACCCAGCACGAAGCGGTAGTCAGGGCGATCCTTGAACACCAGCGCATGGGTTTGACGCCACTCGCTGCGGGCCAGGCATACACGATGCAGCAGGCGGATCTGCTCAGCAATGGCATCATTTTCCGGCTGCCAGCTTCCCGTATTTTCCAGCCAGTCGGAGACTTCGTCATAAACCAGTTTGGCTTTAGATTCGATCCAGGCCGCGAAGAAGTGCACATCGTCAGCCAGGCTGCCGTCTGGCAGGACAGTGACTCGGCAGGCCAACGCTGGGCGACGGACGTCAGGACGCAGTGAACAGACATTGTCAGACAGCTCACGCGGCAGCATCGGGATGTTGAAGCCCGGCAAGTAGTTGGTAAAGGCACGCTTAGAGGCGAGTTTATCCAGCTCACTGCCTTCTGCCACATAGGCGGTAGGATCGGCGATGGCGATGGTCAGTGACACGTTGCCGTCGGCGGTGGTTTCGACATACAGCGCATCATCCATATCTTCGGTGCTGGCGCTGTCGATGGTCACGAAGTTCAGTGCGGTCAGGTCTTCACGCTGTAAATGTTCGTCGAGCATCTCGCCGAAGGCCACTTTCGGCGCTTCGCGCTCCAGATTATGGCGCGACAGGGTGACCCACCACGGCGCGAGGTGATCGTCCGCAGTGACAATGAATTCAGTCAGTTCAGCATAGAAACCGCGATCGCCTTTCAGTGGATGGCGACGCATTTCTGCCACAGCCCAGTCACCGTTCTGGAATTCATGCGTGACATCGCGCGCCGCGCGGCATTGAATCGCATCTTTCAACAGAGGATGGTCAGGGACAATCGACAGGCGGTCATCCTTCTTCTGGACGCGACCGACAAAGCGGGACAGGAACGGCTCGATCAGGGTTTCCGGCTCGGCACTCTCGCGATCTTTATCAGTGTGGATCACCGCTGAAATACGGTCACCGTGCATCACTTTTTTCATCTGCGGAGGAGGAATGAAGTAGCTTTTTTGAGCATCGACTTCAAGGAAGCCAAACCCTTTTTCCGTGCCTTTCACAACACCTTCGGCGCGCGGAGTTTGCGCGTGAAGCTTCTCTTTCAGCTGCGCGAGCAGCGGGTTATCCTGGAACATAATGTATTTAGTTTCGTGGCCTAAGAGCGGTGGACAGTTTTACGCGAATCAGGGGCGCGCGGCAAGGCCAAAACAGGCTAAAAAGCCGCTTTGCGCGGCTTTTTACCTTCTGATAACGCTGATGACTCAGGCGATACGCTGCGTGGGTACAGCAGCTGTTAACGCCAGTTTCACTGGCACCGATTTTGAAGTCGGTGTGCCGCTGCCATCACCATAGCTGGAAAGGGGCACCAGCGGGTTGGTTTCCGGATAATAGGCCGCCAGGTTGCCACGCGGAATGTTATACGGCACCAGTTTGAAGCCGCTCACCCGGCGTGTCAGGCCATCGTTCCACAGGGTTTCAATATCCACTAACTGACCTTCGCTGAAGCCCAGAGACGCCATATCGTCCGGATGGATAAACACCACTTCACGCTGACCGTACACACCCCGATAACGGTCATCGAGGCCGTAAATGGTGGTGTTGTACTGGTCATGCGAGCGCAGGGTTTGCAGCGTGAACGGGACTTCCACATCGTTGCCCAATTGCGGGAACAACGAGGTCGGCAGGGCCGCCGCGCTAAACTCTGCCAGCTTCGTTGGCGTGTTGAAACGCATCTCTGCCGCGGCGCTTCCCAGATAGAAGCCACCCGGAATATCACATTTGTTATTGAAATCCGCGAAGCCCGGGATGGTGGCACCGATATGATCGCGGATCACATCATAGTTATCCGCCATGCCTAACCAGTCAATCTTGTCGCTGCCCAGCGTGGCATGTGCAATGCCGGCCACAATCGCGGTTTCAGAACGCTGTGTATCGGCCAGTGGAATCCCCACACCCTCAGACGCATGCACCATGCTGAAGGAGTCTTCAACGGTAATGAACTGGTTGCCGCTGGCCTGACGATCGCGTTCAGTACGGCCCAGCGTCGGCAGAATCAACCCTTCGTGGCCCGGTACTAAATGGCTTCGGTTCAGTTTGGTGCTGATGTGCACGGTCAGGCCGCAATGTTGCAGCGCTTCTTCTGTCACCGGAGAGTCCGGCGCCGCCGCAGCAAGATTACCGCCCAGCGCAATCAGCACTTTAACTTCATCACGCAGCATCGCGTTCAGGGCTTCAACGGTGTTGTGGCCGTGTTCACGTGGAGGCTCGAAATCGAAATGTGCGCCCAATGCATCAAGGAACGGTTTGTTGGGCTTCTCGTCGATGCCCATGGTGCGGTTACCCTGCACATTACTGTGACCACGAACCGGGCACAGACCCGCGCCTTTTTTGCCCAACTGACCAAACAGCAATTGCAGGTTAGTGATTTCGCGTACCGTATCCACCGAGTGTTTGTGCTGGGTGATGCCCATCGCCCACGTGATGATCACGCGCTCAGCACTCTGATAAATCGCCGCTGCTTCGCGGATCTGCGCTTCACTCAGGCCAGATTGCCGCACAATGTCATCCCAGCGCGTGTTATCCACCGCCGCAAGGTAACTCTCGATACCATGGGTATTGGCATCAATAAAGGCCTGGTCGAAGATACCCGGCTCACCTGCTGCCAGACGTTCACGTTGCACTTCAAGCAGCGTTTTCACCATGCCGCGAATCGCCGCCATGTCCCCCCCCAGACTGGGCTGGTAATAGGCAGAACTAATCGTGCCTGCCATTGAGGTGACCACTTCCAGCGGCTTTTGCGGATCGGCAAAACGCTCCAGTCCACGCTCACGCAGAGTGTTAAAGGTGACGATTTTGGCACCGTGATCGGCCGCATGACGCAGGCTGTGCAACATACGCGGATGGTTAGTGCCCGGGTTCTGCCCGAAGACAAAAATCGCATCAGCGTGATCAAAATCGTCCAAGCGGATGGTGCCTTTACCCACGCCAATACTGCGCTTCAGGCCGGTGCCACTCGCTTCGTGGCACATGTTGGAGCAGTCAGGGAAGTTGTTGGTGCCCATCACGCGGCCGAACAGTTGATAGAGCCATGAGGCTTCATTGCTGGCGCGACCAGAGGTGTACAGCTCCATCTGATCGGGGTGATCCATCGCGTTGAGGTGTTTGGCAATCAACGCGAACGCATCATCCCAACCGATCGGTTCATAGTGATCGGTTTCGCTGTTATAGCGCATTGGGTGTGTGAGACGGCCCTGATACTCAAGGAAGTAGTCGCTTTGCTGGTACAGGGTGCTGACACTGTGCTGAGCAAAAAATTCGGGCTCCACCACGCGACGCGTGGCTTCCCATGTGACCGCTTTGGCCCCGTTTTCACAAAAGCTAAAGGTGCTTTTGTTGTCGTCGCCCCATGCACAACCTGGGCAGTCAAAGCCACGCGCTTTGTTCATGCGCATCAGATTACGCATGTTTTTCAGGGCAGCTTTACTATCAAGGACAAAGCGAGTGGTTGCTTCCAAAGAGCCCCAACCGCCAGCAGCGGCACGATAAGGCTGAATTTTACGTTTAAATTTCATGGTCGTCGCAGGCTTATTGTTTATGAATTGTTATCAGAATATGACTTCTGTTGGAAAGAAGTGTGCGACTGACAGCAAAAGTTGTCTAATTGATTGGTTTAATGGTGCGATAGAGGCGGTTTATCGCGTTATCAGGCATTAAAGCGTGATGCAGTTCAAATTCTTCAGGCTGACAGCCGGGCGCTGTGACGTGAAATATTGATAACTGACTAATAATTGCTCTTTCAATCGAAGAAAGGGCGCGCACCATGAAGAATCTGGCCAGCCAAATCCATGCCTTCGGTAAAGCCTTAATGATGCCGATTTCCGTTATCGCCGCCGCAGGGATCTTTCTCGGGCTGGCAGCTGCCATGCAAAACCCGGCTGTCACCGGCGATGCGTTTGCAAACTTGCATGTACCGCAGTTGATCATCGGTTTTATTCGTAAAGTGGCTGCTGCGTTGTTTGCTAATCTGCCGGTTTTCTTTGCCGTCGCCAGCGCGATTGGCCTGGCCAAAGCAGAAAAACCCACGGCGGCCTTTGCCAGCGTCATTGGCTATATCGCGATGAATGTGGGTATCAATGCCACATTGGCCGCTAAAGGGTTGACTGCCGCCACCACCACACCAGAAGCGCTGCAGCAGGCGGGAATGGATCAGACCGCGGCTATGATGACTTCCGCCGAGTACATCGACATGCTGGGGATATTCACCTACAACATGAGCGTGCTGGGCGGCGTGATTGCCGGGCTGATCACCGTGCTGTTGCATAACCGTTTCTATACTCAGCAACTGCCTACCGCGATCAGCTTTTTTGGCGGGCGGCGGTTTGTGCCCATCGTCACCATTATCGTGTTACCGCTGATTGGCGTATTACTGGCGCTGATCTGGCCCACCCTTGGCGCTGGGATTGCGTGGGTAGGACAGATGATTGGCAAGAGTGGCCAGTACGGTGCATTTCTGTTAGGCACCGGTGAGCGACTGCTGATCCCCACGGGGTTGCACCATATCCTCAATGAAACCGTGCGCTTCACGCCGATTGGTGGCATGGCAACGATGGACGGGCAAACCATCGTCGGTGCGCTCAATATCTTCAATAGTTCCTTAACCCATCCTGGCGCCATCCCCGATGACACCGTCCGCAGTGCCACCCAGTTTCTCGCGCAGGGTAAAATTCCGGTGATGATGTTTGGCTTACCTGCTGCTGCGTTGGCGATTTACCACACGGCGCGACCAGAGCATAAACAGCGCGTCAAAGCGCTGGTGCTGGCGGGTGCGCTGACATCATTTACCACCGGGATCACCGAGCCGCTGGAGTTCTGCTTTATCTTCGTTTCCCCTGTGCTTTATATCCTGCATGCATTGCTTACCGGCTTGTCGTTTATGTTGATGTCGATGCTGCATTTGATGATTGGTAACGTGCAGGGCGGTGCCATCGATTTGGTGGTATTCGGCATACTGGGCGGGAGCAAAACGCACTGGTGGTGGACGGTGGTATTGGGCGTAATTTATGCACCGATCTATTACTACGGTTTCCGCTTTGTAATTACAAAGATGCGAGTGGAAACGCCGGGGCGCGAGTCGGAAGAAGAGCCACAAACTGCTCAGGTCACGGCAGATGAGCGCACTAAAGTGATCATCAGTGGGTTAGGCGGGCAGGGCAATATAGAGGACGTCGATTGCTGCTTTACCCGATTGCGTGTGCGAGTAAAGCAGATGAATGAAGTGGTTGATCAGACGCTGCTGACCACCGGGGCCAACGGCGTTAATCGCGTGAGCGAACATGATGTGCAGGTGATCTATGGCCCGCAGGTGGAAAAGATTGCCAATGAGGTAAAAAGTGCCTTAGGCGTGGCATAAAACATTTAGTTACCACGCTAATAATAAAATTCGCAATCATTGTTAAATCTCAAGGCGGGGAATTTGCGATGATGACCTCGCCCCTTCAAGAGCTAAGCCATTGCGAGTGCCGGAGATAAGCGCCGGGTGGGGCAATAATTTATTCCAAGGCTGCCACCCGGCGGCCTTTGTGCTTTTTAGCGCCTGAGTTTGCTACCATAGCGCGATCGTGACTTCAGGGTGGATGAAAAAATCGACATCAAGCAATTGATTTACCTGTGCAATTTAGAGCGTGAGCGCCATTTTGGCCGCGCGGCAGAGGCCAGTTATGTCAGCCAGCCGACGTTATCGATGCGGCTGAAAAATCTTGAGCGCGAGCTGGGCCTGTCGCTGATCAATCGCAGCAATAATTTCGACGGTTTCACGCCGGAAGGCGAACGGGTGCTGACTTGGGCGCGCGAGATTGTGTCGGTGTATCAGGGCCTGAAACTGGAAGTGGAATCACTGAAGCACGGTGTTAACGGTACGCTGCGTCTGGGGGTGATGCCGCAGTGCAGTGTGGCACTGCCCGCACTGTTAAAAGCCGTCGAGGCGCGTTATCCGCAACTGGATTATCGCGTGGCGGCGATGAGTGCCGACCAACTGCTGGAGGCATTAAACAGTCACACAGTGGATGGCGGTATCGGCTTCTTTGAACTGACGTCACTGCGTGAACTACATTTTCAGACCGCGCTGTTGAAGGATCGCGGCGTCGAAGCGATTTTTAACCCTGAGCATTTCCCGACGTTGCTGGAACAGCAGACCCTTTCACTGAAGACACTGGCGGCGCAGCCTCTGTGCCTTGCCGAACCCACGCGCTATTTTCGCCGCTACCTGGATGGACAGCTGCGAGAGACCGGGATCTTACCGCGTGTGATTGTCGAGAGTGCCTCGATTATGCAGTTGCTGCAGAGTGCGCAGGTCGGGCTGGGCGTGATGGTGTCGCCGTGCGATCACTTATTGCCGGAGATGTTGCAGAATCTGGCGCGCCGCCCGATTGAGATGGCTCCCATGGGACGCCAGGCCGCTTTAGTGATTGCCGAGCCGGGCAGGGCATCGCCGCTGGCCCAGCATTTCTTTGATGAAGCGCGTCGACATCTCCCGGATTAACGGACTTCACCCAGCGCCATAAATACACGATCTTGCCAACTGGCGAAGGCCACCGCCAGCAGCAGGGTAAAAATGCGTTCGCTACCCCATCCGGCATTCAACAAGGGCTGCAGATGCGCGGCACTGAAGCGCTCTGGCAAACGGACCAACTGCCCACTGACGTGAATCAGTGGGACCGTTTCTCCCGCTTTATCGACGTCCTGCAACAGCAGATCGCGGTGATGGTGGGCTCGTTGTGCAAACAAACGACGGCTACCCAGGATACGTGCACTCACCGCCTGTGCCAGAGACGCCTCTTCGCCAAAATGGTCGCTCAGACGCTGTTGCAGGGTGGCCCAGCCATACAGAACCTGCGCATCCTGTACCAACAACCAGACGGCATCCTCTAAATCCGGTATGCCCTGACAGAAGGTGACAGCAGCTAACTGTTCCGCACTGGCGTAACGCAGTTCGACCGGTTTCAACGCGTGTTGCCACGTCGAAGAAGAGGAAAACAGCGCAGGATCGGCATCAGGCGGCGGTGACACGCCAGGGATCCAGCGCACTGGCAATCCCATCATTGCCTGCAAGGCGGCCACCACGCGCGCCTGATAGCTGACAAATCCGACCAACTGATTGAGCGTGACGATGTCCGGTTCGGTCAGCCCGACCGCATCCAGAGCGCTGATGCTGTTGGCATTAATCAAGGCCGGTTGCATCGCCAGTTGGCGTGCATATTGAGTGATCTGCGTCAGGCGATTATTGCTCTCACGTGAGGAGTCGGGGCCGGGTAAGGGATTCAAGCGTGCCGAGTAGTGGTTGCATAGGCGTTGCACGCCAGCCACCTGCGCCACGGTCAGCGCGGTGCTGAGACGATCATAGAGCGTCAAGGTGTGCGTCAGCGAGGTGTTCAGCGTGTCAGGAAACAGAATTTGACTGAGATCGCGCGCGGCCAGCAAGGCAGGCTGGAAGCGACTCAACAGCGGCTGTAACGCGCTGGCTTCTTGCTGCAGCCCCAATAAAAAACGATCTTCGATGTAAGCGGCCTCGGGCACCAGAGGCGCGGTGGCATGGGATGGCGGGCGAGTCTGGCTTTCATAAAACCAGTGGTCATGGCCGGGAGAGCGGCGTTGTTCCATGGTCATTCCTTGCGCAAAAAACGGACTTGGTTAACGACGAGCAAATCTGAAAAGCGCATCGCCACCAAAGGGCTAGCTTATCGTCGCTGAAGCACTGTCTGTGGCAAAAGAATGAAGGGGAATAACAAATAGCGGGTTGGTATAAGACAAGGGTTGCAGGGGCGGCCATCAGGCCGCCCAAAAGCCCACAGTCGTGGGCTTCTACATTATTTCAGTTCCAGCTCGTTCATTGCGGCAATGCTGAAGCCGCCATCAACGTGTACCACTTCACCGGTGATACCACCCGCCAGGTCTGAACACAGGAAGGCCGCAGAGTTACCCACGTCTTCGATGGTGACAGTACGGCGAATTGGCGTAACCGCTTCACAGTGAGCCAGCATCTTACGGAAATCTTTGATGCCAGAGGCTGCCAGGGTACGGATTGGACCCGCAGACACGGCGTTGACACGCGTACCTTCAGGACCCATTGCGTTCGCCATGTAGCGTACGTTTGCTTCCAGAGACGCTTTCGCCAGACCCATCACGTTGTAGTTCGGGATCGCGCGCTCTGCACCCAGGTAAGACAGGGTCAGCAGGGCTGAATTCGGGTTCAGCATCGCACGGCACTCTTTCGCCATCGCAACAAAGCTGTAGGCAGAGATGTCGTGAGCGATTTTGAAGCCTTCACGGGTCACGGCGTTTACGTAGTCACCATCTAACTGGTCGCCAGGGGCGAAACCAATCGAGTGAACGAAACCGTCAAATTTTGGCCAGGTTTTTGCCAGTTCGGTGAACAGCGCAGTGATGCTCTCGTCTTCTGCCACATCGCATGGCAGAACAATGTCAGAACCCAAATCTTTAGCGAACTCTTCCACACGACTTTTCAATTTGTCGTTCTGGTAGGTGAAAGCCAGTTCTGCGCCCTGTTTGTGCATCGCCTGTGCAATACCGTAGGCAATGGAGAGTTTACTGGCAACGCCAGTAATCAGAATGCGCTTACCGGAAAGAAAACCCATAGCTGTAATCCTTATGGTCATTGTTGTTGGCGGTCGCAATGGTTAGAAAGTGGGCGACCGACGTTAATCGACGTGCGGATTCTAGCACGTCTCTGTCAATTGCGGTAAACCGCACCGCGTTTTCCGCGATGCGCTGAACAATCAGCGTACTTTGCGCCAGGCTTCAGCGGTCAGTGCTTCACCAAAATGGCTGGTAATAAGACGTTTGGTGAGGTCATGCAACGGGGAAGCCAACACATCGGCCGTACCGCCACGTTCCACCACTTCACCCTGATGCATCACCAGCACCTGATCGCTGATGTGCTTCATCATGCCGAGATGCTGCGTCACATAAATATAGGCGATGCCATGCTTCTCCTGCAGTTCCAGCATCAGATTCACCAGTTGTGAGCGCATGGTCATATCCAGCGAGGCGAGGGCCTCATCCGCCACGATGACTTTTGGCTGTAAAATCAACGCACGCGCTAGCGCCAGACGCTGTTTCTGACCGGGGGCCAGCATGTGCGGATAGTAACCGGCATGATCGCGCAACAAACCCACCTGACGCAGCGTGGCGATAATGCGTTTTTCGCGCTCCTCATCATCTAACTCGGTGTTGAGGCGCAGCGGGAAATCGAGAATCTGGCTGACGCGCTGACGCGGATTCAGTGACGTAGACGGGTCCTGAAAAATCATGCGGATGCGTTGGCTGCGATAGCCGTAATCACCGTACTCCAGCGGATGGTCGTCGATCAACATCTCGCCATCCGTGGGTTCGATCATGCCGCTCAGCATCTTAGCCAGCGTAGATTTGCCCGAGCCGTTCTCGCCGATCACCGCCAGCGTCTGCTTCTCACGTAGGGTGAAACTCACCCCTTTTACCGCTTCAACATGCTGACGACGAAACAGCCCGGTACGATAGCGATAGGTTTTGCTCAGGTTACGCACTTCCAGCAGGGTTTCCATGCTTACTGGCCCTCGATATTTAACGGGAAGTGGCAAGCGAACAGATGCGCTTTATTGCCGCTCAGGCGCGGTGTCTCGATGCATTTGCGCTGCGCATACGGGCAGCGCGGACCAAGACGACAGCCAATCGGCAAGTGTTCCAGTGAGGGAATGGCACCGGACAGCGTATTCAGTCGACTTTTATGCGGTAAGGCGCTGCCAAAATCAGGCATCGCGCGGATCAGCGCCTGGGTGTAAGGATGGTGTGGTGTATCCATTAAATCTTCGCTTTGCGCGGTTTCCACGGTCTGACCGCAATACATCACATTAATGCGATCTGCCCATTGGCTCATGGTGCGCAGATCGTGGCTTATCAGCAAAATGGTGGTGTTGTTGTTCTGATTCAGGCGGCTCAGCAAGCGGAAAATTTGTGCTTGCGTGGTCGGCTCCATGGCATTGGTCGGTTCATCGGCGATCAACAAGCGAGGCTGATTAGCCAGCGCGATAGCGATCATCACCTTCTGGCATTCGCCTTCGGTCAGTTCGTACGGGAAACTGCGCATGATGTCTTTGTGATCTTTGATCCCCACGCGGTGCAGCAGTTCGATGGCACGCGCTTTGCGCCAGAACCATAAACGCTGATACCAATGGCCCTTGAAAGTCCAGCGTGGTATTGCCTGCATCAACTGACGGCCAATGCTCTCTGAAGGATCCAGACAAGACTGCGGCTCCTGAAAAATCATCGACACGTTGTGCCCAACAATGCGGCGACGTTCGCGTGGCGACAAACGCAGCAAGTCGATATCGTCAAACACCATGCGGTCTGCAGTGACGCGCCAGTTATCTTTGGTCACGCCGCAAATGGCTTTCGCAATCAGGCTCTTGCCCGAACCCGACTCACCCACCAGCCCGCGCACTTCCCCTTCTGTGAGCGTGAGATTGATGCGATCCACTGCTTTCACCGGGCCTTCGGAGGTCATGAATTCGATGGTGAGGTTACGAATATCAAGTAACGGCATTATTCAGCTCCCGCTTCTACGGCGCGACGGACGCCATCGCCCAGCAGGTTAACGATTAATACACTGACCATCAGCGCCACGCCGGGCAGCATCACTGTCCAGGGGGCGACATAAATCAGCTCCAGGGCGTCACCCAACATCGCGCCCCATTCGGGTGAGGGCAGTTGTGCACCCAGATCGAGAAAACCGAGCGCCGCGATGTCCAGAATCGCCATCGACAGAGAACGGGTAAATTCGCTGACCAGCAGCGGCAACACATTCGGCAGCACCGCGTTCCACAGAATATTCAGATTGCGCGCGCCATCAAGACGCAGTGCCACCACATACTCTTTCTCCATCTCATTATGGACGGCAGTATAAATCTCGCGCACCAGACGCGGGATAATCGCCAGAAACACCGCCAGCATCGCGTGTTCGAGGCGGGGCCCAAGAAAGGCCACCACGATAATCGCCAGCAGAAGTGACGGAATCGAGAGCAGGGTATCCAGCACGTGGTTCATCACCGCCGAGCGCAGGCCGTGCGTAATACCGGCCAGCACACCCAACACCAGCGCACATATTGCAGCCAGCACCGTCACTAAAATGGCGGAGCCCACGGTGGGCGCGACACCGCTCAACAAGCGGCTCAGCACATCACGACCCAGGTCATCGGTGCCAAGGAAGAAAGACACATCGCCGTAGCGTGACCAGGAGGGCGGCAGCAGCTGATAACCAAGAAACTGCTGGTCGATGCCATAAGGTGCCAGTAAGCCACCAAACAGGCACAGGAACAGCAGGATACCGAAACCATACAGGCCGATCATGCCGCTGGTGTCGCGGTAAAGGCGCTGCCAGAACAGACGGAATGGGCTGGGCAGGCGCTCTTCAGCGTAGATGTTATCTAAGGGCATACCATTCCTTGTGTTTCAATGGATTAAGTGCTGCACCGAGAATATCGGACAGGACGCTAACCAGAATCACTAAACCGCCAACCACCATCACCCCGGCCGAAATAGCGGCATAATCTTGTTGGCGAATCGCGTTAATCAACCAGCGGCCGATGCCCGGCCAGTTAAACACCACTTCGGTAATCATCGCCAGCGTCAGCATGGTGGAAAACTGCAAACCGAGACGCGGGATCACCGGCGGCAGGGCATTGTGCAGCACATGGCGGCGGATCACCGTGAAGCGCGAAAGTCCTCGTGTCGCTGCTGCTTTCACATAGTTTTTATCCATCACATCACTGGTACTGCTGCGCAGCAGTCGAATCACTTCGGTGGTGGGGGCAACGGCCAGCACGATGACGGGCAAAATCATATGCGTTAAAGCACTCATCAACATTTCGTGGCGCCACTTAGAAGGGCTTAACCAGGCATCAATAAGCGCAAAGCCGGTGATATTTTGCACCGGGTAGAGCAAATCAAAGCGCCCGGAAACCGGTAGCCAGCCGAGTGTCAGGGAGAAGAACAGGGTAAACAGCAGCGCCAGCCAGAAAATCGGCATGGAAAAACCGAGCAGGGCTAATGCGCTGATGGCTTTGTCCTGCCATTTTTTACGCATCACCCCGGCGCAAATGCCAAGGGGAATGCCCACCAGCAACGCCAGCATAAAGGCCAGCACGCACAGCTCCAGCGTCGCGGGGAAGACTTCGCGCAATTGCACATCAATCGGCTGACCGTTAGTACTGGAAACGCCAAAATCGAACTGCAGCAATCCTTTAAACCAGAACCACCAGGCATCAAACAGCGATGCACCCTCCAGCGGGGCATTGGGGGTGAAGTAGCTCAGGCTAAAGCTCACCAGCGACAGCAGAAATAGCGTTATCAGCAGCAACAGCAAACGACGCAATATGTAGATAATCATGCTTACTCCTCGCTGCTCTCATCACGGTAAACCCCGGCAAAGGAGGCGTTACCAAATGGGCTCAGCACTAACCCCTTAATATCGTGGCGATAGGCTTGTAAGCGCAGTGACGACGCCAGTGGCAAGACCGGTAACTCCTGCGCGAGAATCTGTTGCGCCTGATCATAACTATCAATACGCGCGGAGAGCTGTTGCGACAACAACGCATGTTGCAGCGCCTCGTCGAAAGCGGGCGAGCACCAGTGCGCGTAGTTAGTCTGCGACCGGATCGCCGCGCAGCTCAACAGCGGGCGGAAGAAGCTGTCCGGATCGTTACTGTCGGTGGCCCAGCCGGTCAGGGTTAAGTCATGGTTCATCGCCATCAACTGCGCCTCCTGGAAGCGACCCTCGACGGGCGCAATGGTGACGCGCACGCCAACCTGCGCCAAATCAGCCTGAAGCAGTTCAGCCGTTTTCAGCGGGCTGGGGTTCCAGGATTGCGAGGTGGTGGGCACCACTAAGCGCAAATGCAGATCTTCCAACCCGAGGGCTTTCAGCTCTTCACGGGCTTTGGCGGGATTGTACTCGGTGACGCGTGCATCGTTGTCATAGGCCCAGGAAGCACGCGGTAAAATCGAAGCGGCGGTTTCTGCCGTACCGTAATAGATCGACTCCATCAAACGTTCATTGTTGATGGCCAGCGCCAGCGCGTGACGCACTTCGGGGCGATCCAGTGGCGGTTTGCGGGTGTTAAACGCTAAATACGCAATGTTCATACCGGGGCGTAAGGTCATGCGCAAACGCGGATCGTCGCGCAAAATCGACAGCTGGCTGGCGGCGGGGTAAGCCAGCACGTCGCATTCACCGGTTAACAGTTTCGACAGACGTCCGGTGCCACCGACGCCCAGATCGATCACCACTTGCTGCAAGCGCGGGACGCCTTTCCAGTACTGTGGATTACGCGCCAGACGCAAGTATTGCCCAGTACGATATTCGCTTAACTGGAACGGGCCGGTGCCGACCGGTTCACGATCCAACTGCTCCTGCTGGCCTTTGGCCGTGAGTTTGTCAGCATACTCTTGTGACAATATCGGGGCGTAATGCGTCGCGATGTGCCACAGGAAAGAGGCATCAGGGCTGTTTAATCGGATTTCAACGGTATCGTTATCCAGCTTTTTCACACTCTGCACCGAGTCGGAAAACTGCAAACTGTCGAAATAGGGATAGCTGCCGCCGTTGACGTTGTGCCACGGGTGCTGACGATCAAACATGCGTGCAAAACTGAACACCACATCGTCGGCATTCATTTTACGCGTAGGTTTAAACCAGTTGGTGTGCTGGAACGACACGTCTTTACGCAGGTGGAAACGGTAGGTCGCGCCGTTATCGCGCACTTCCCAGCTCTGCGCCAGGTCGGGAATTAAGCGATAAGTGTAGGGATCAACATCCAGTAGACGATCATACAGCTGGGCAGCCAGCGTATCGACCACCAGGCCACTGCTGACCATCTGCGGATTAAATGTATTTACGGTGCCGTTAACGCAATAAACAAAGCCGCTGTTGCGGATGTTATCGGTTGGCGCAGCCAGCGCAGACGCACTCATTACGCTGAGACTGAGCAGCAGCGAAGACAATAATTTTGGCATAGAACTCAACGATTCTGAGGCAATAGCGAGAGTGTATCGCAAACGTCACGCACTCCCCAAATTCACGATACAACTGCGCTCTTTTTCGCCAAGATGAGCACGAGATAATCACACCGTTAGTGTGGAAATGAGAAAAATTCTCAATTAGGGCTTTACAGATGATAATAAGAATGATTATTATTCTTCTGCGCTTCGACGGTGGCTCTACCGAAGAAGAGCACGACATTGCTCACATTGCTTCCAGTATTAAGTTGCCCGTACTTTATAGTGCGGGCTTTTTTTTGTGTGACGTTTTTCCCGTCATCTTTCGCGCTGCTGCTGCGTTGGCTGCGCGCAGCCACCCTGGTCACATACTTATGTATGCTCCCAGGGATGTCCTCGCTTGCCGCCTTGCATCAACACGAAAGCTTTAGGGAAAAACGCCACACACCTGTGCAGTTAATTCATTCAGGCCGCCTGTCGCTAGGCGTGCTTCTACCTCATAACCGTAGCTATCGTCTTGCACGTCAAGCTGGTGCGGCCTTCAGGCCACCCGATGCCGGCATTGGGCGCGCTAAAGCTCGGCTCTGCAACATAACCGTAGCGGCGCGCTTTTGCTTTTTAAACTTCATCTCTGGCCTGAATCCCATGCTTCTTCATCATGGCGCGTAGCTGGTGGTAGGTCACCCGTAATAGCTCGGCGGCGCGGCGCTGGTTGAATTTTGCCTGCTGCAAACTGGCTTCCACCAACTCACGCTCTTGCTGGTTTTGCCATTGACGTAAATCGACTGGCAGAGTGGGTGATGTGCTGGCAACCGGGGGGGCAATGCTTTCCGGCGCCGCGCTGCGTGGGGCAAAGGGGTTAATGATGATGTTATCCAACTGCTCATCAACGCTGTGATGGCGATATACCGAACGCTCGACCACATTTTTCAACTCACGCACATTGCCTGGCCAAAGGTGATTAAGCAGCGTCTGCTGCGCGGCTTCGCTGAATCCGGGGAACAGCGGTAGGCCAAGTTCACGACACATCTGAATGGCAAAATGCTCGGCCATCACCAATATATCGCTACGGCGTTCGCGTAACGGCGGAAGCTGCACCACGTCAAAAGCCAAACGGTCCAGCAGGTCAGCACGGAATTTTCCGGCGGCGGCTAGCGCGGGCAAATCTTCATTGGTGGCGCACACCAAACGTACATTCACCTGCAACGATTGATTCCCGCCGACGCGTTCCAACTGCCCGTATTCGATCACGCGCAGCAGCTTCTCTTGCACCAGCATCGGGGCGGTAGCGAGCTCATCGAGAAACAGGGTACCCGCATCGGCACGTTCAAAGCGGCCCAAATGACGTTTCTGTGCCCCGGTAAACGCGCCCGCCTCATGCCCGAACAATTCGGAATCCAACAGATTTTCATTCAAGGCGGCACAGTTAAGAGAGATGAACGGGCCTTGCCAGCGATCGGAAAGATAGTGCAGACGGCTGGCAATCAGCTCTTTACCGGTGCCGCGTTCGCCAATCACCAGCACCGGTTTTTCCAGCGGTGCCAGACGAGAGACCTGCTCAAGCACTTCCAGAAAATTGTTTGATTCGCCCAACAGATTATCGTTGCCATTTGCCATGATGAATTTCGCCACACGTTAATCAATTTCACTACCTTAATCGATGACCAGACAGATGTAAAATATGCAAACTGCGATAAATCAATAGGTTAAAAGTTGGCATGCACTTTGTATTAGAAAACCCTGTACGAAACAATCACACGACACATTGAGGAACATCATTATGGGTATTTTTTCTCGTTTCGCTGACATCGTGAACGCCAACATCAATTCCCTGCTGGAGCGCGCCGAAGATCCGCAGAAACTGGTACGCCTGATGATTCAGGAAATGGAAGACACGCTGGTGGAAGTTCGCTCCACCTCTGCTCGTGCGCTGGCAGAAAAGAAACAGCTTTCACGTCGTATTGAGCAGGCTGAAATTCAGCAGGCTGAATGGCAGGAAAAAGCCGAACTGGCTATCAACAAAGGCAAAGAAGATCTCGCGCGTGCTGCCTTGATCGAAAAACAGAAACTTACCGACCTGATTGCCTCATTGCAGCAGGAAGCCGTTCAGGTTGAAGAAACTCTCGAACGCATGAAGGGTGAAATCGGTGAGCTGGAGAAAAAACTCACTGAAACCCGTGCCCGTCAGCAGGCATTGACGCTGCGTCATCAGGCGGCTTCTTCATCGCGTGATGTGCGTCGTCAGCTCGACAGCGGCAAGCTGGATGATGCCATGGCTCGCTTCGAATCGTTTGAACGCCGTATCGATCACATGGAAGCAGAGGCGGAAAGCCAGCGTTTCGGCAAGCCTAAAGGCTTAGATCAGGAATTCGCCGAGCTGAAAGCGGATGATGAAATCAGCCAGCAGCTGGCTGCGCTGAAAGCCAAAATGAACCGCAGCGAATGATCAAGACGGGCCTGTTAGCGGGCCCGTGGATAAAGGTGTACCTGAAAAAGGAAAATCAATGAGCGCACTATTCCTGGCCATCCCCTTAACGATCTTCGTGCTGTTTGTGGCACCGATCTGGTTATGGCTGCATTACAGCAACAAACGCAACGGTGGCGCGGAACTGTCATCAGGCGATATGCAGCGTCTGCAACAACTGACACAAGATGCGCGCCGTATGCGCGAACGTGTTGAAGCCCTGGAAGCGATTCTCGATGCTGAGCATCCGAACTGGAGGCAACCATGATGAATGGCCGCAAGCTGTGGCGCATCCCGCAGCAGGGAAAAATCCGTGGTGTGTGCGCGGGGCTGGCGGAGTATCTCGATATTCCGGTACGCCTGCTGCGCGTGATTGTGGTGTTGTCGCTGTTTTTCGGGCTGTTCATGTTCACGGTGGTGGCCTATTTCATTCTTGGCTTCGTCCTGGATGAGAAGCCGGAGGATGCGCCTGATCAACGTACGCCCACGGCGCGTGACATGCTGGATGAATTAGAGACCAGCTTACACCGTGACGAGCGCAACGTGCGGGATATTGAACGCTACGTCACCTCTGAAACCTTCAGTGTGCGCAGTCGTTTCCGCCAAATCTGATTTTCTTCCCCGGGCCCGGCAGCGGGTCCGCTTTCCGGTTTATCCTTAAGAGGTGGACATGCACAATCAGCGTTTTACTGCTCTGCGCCGTCGCGCAACGCCTGCGTTGAAGTCGGCGGGGAAATTGATCATCATCAGTGCAGTAACCTATGCGCCCGGCGGCCTGGCTGGCTGGGCAGTAAAATCGGTGGCGCGTCGCCCGTTGCGCTTGTTACTGGCGGCCGCCCTGGAACCGTTGCTGAGTAAGGTGTTTAATCGCCTGTCAGCGCGATTCGTCAGGGAGAACGATGAAAAGACTGCAAAATGAATTCGCGGCGTTGATGAACCGCGGTGTTGACCGCCATCTGCGCCTGGCGGTAACCGGTTTAAGCCGTAGCGGCAAAACGGCATTTATCACTTCGCTGGTTAACCAACTGCTTAATGTACACAGTGGTGCACGCTTACCGTTGTTCTCGGTGGTGCGCGAAGAGCGCCTGTTGGGCGTTAAGCGCGTACCCCAACGCGAACTCGGCACGCCGCGTTTTACCTATGACGAAGGGTTAGCGCAACTGTATGGCACACCGCCCGTCTGGCCCACGCCCACCCGTGGCGTGAGCGAAATGCGACTCGCACTACGTTATCGCCCAGAGCAGTCGCTGCTGCGCCACTTCAAAGATACCGCAACACTCTATCTCGAAATCGTTGATTACCCCGGTGAATGGCTGTTGGATTTACCCATGCTGGCACAGGATTACCTGGGCTGGTCGCGGCAGATGATGGGGCTGTTACAGGGGGATAGGCAGCTGTGGGCCGCGCGCTGGAAAAGCCTATGCGAGGACCTTGATCCTTTTGCTCCCGCCGATGAAAACCGTCTGGCCGCGATTGCAGCAGCCTGGACCGACTATCTGCACCAGTGCAAAAGTGAAGGTTTGCACTTTATCCAACCCGGACGGTTCGTGTTGCCGGGGGATATGGCCGGTGCACCTGCATTGCAATTCTTCCCGTGGCCGCAGGTGGATGAGATGCACGCCAGCAAGCTGTTACAGGCACCTGCAGGCAGTAACTTTGCCATGCTGCAGCAACGCTTTAACTACTATTGCCAGCATGTGGTGAAAGGCTTCTACAAAAATCATTTCCTGCGCTTTGATCGTCAGATCGTGCTGGTGGATTGCCTGCAACCCCTCAATAGCGGTCCGCAGGCGTTCAATGACATGCGTCTGGCGCTGACCCAACTGATGCAGAGTTTTCATTACGGTCAACGCACCTTGTTCCGTCGGCTGTTTTCACCGGTGATCGATAAACTGTTGTTTGCCGCCACCAAGGCTGACCATGTCACCGCCGATCAGCACGCCAATATGGTGTCGCTGTTACAGCAGTTGGTGCAGGATGCCTGGCAAAACGCGGCGTTTGAAGGGATCAGTATGGATTGCCTTGGGCTGGCATCGGTACAGGCTACCGAGAGTGGTCTGGTGGATCATCGTGGCGAAAAGTTACCCGCCTTGCGTGGTCATCGTCTCGATGATGGGGAAGCTTTGACCTTCTATCCTGGTGAAGTGCCGCCGCGCTTGCCGGGTCATCAGTTCTGGCAACAACAGGGCTTTCAGTTTGAACAGTTCCGGCCGCAGCAGCTTGATGTCGATCGGCCGCTGCCGCACATTCGCATGGATGCCGCGCTGGAATTTCTTTTAGGAGATAAATTGCGATGAGCGACGAAACCCCTTTAAAACCGCGCATTGATTTTGCCCGACCGCTGGAAGCGGAAGCGGAGAAGCCATTGCGTGCCGCACAAACGTTTAGCGCAGACGCTGAAAGTGCCTTTCTTGCTACCGCCGAAACAGAGGTGCTGGAAGAGGGCGCAGGCGAAAAGGTTGTCGAAGCGGCGCTGCGGCCAAAACGCAGTTTGTGGCGCAAAATGGTTGGCGCCGGGCTGTCGATATTTGGCGTGAGCGTGGTCGCTCAGGGCGTTCAGTGGTTGCATGATGCCTGGATCACGCGTGACTGGTTCTCTCTTGGCACCGGTGTTGCGGGTGGTCTGATTGTGGTGGCAGGTACAGGTGCAGTGATCGGCGAATGGCGACGACTCTATCGTTTACGCCAGCGTGCAGAAGAGCGCGATGTTGGGCGTGAACTTTTGAATAGTCACGGTATCGGCAAGGGACGCGCGTTTTGCGAGAAGCTGGCGCAGCAGGCGCAACTCGATCAGGCGCATCCCGCTTTACAGCGTTGGCATGCGGCACTGCATGAAACCCACAATGACCGCGAAATCGTGCTGCTGTACGCGCAGCTGGTGCAACCGGTGTTAGACCGTCAGGCACATCGTGAAATCAGCCGCCATGCGGCGGAATCCACCTTGATGATCGCCGTAAGCCCGCTGGCGTTAGTGGATATGGCATTTATCGCCTGGCGCAACCTGCGTCTGGTGAACCGCATTGCCGCGATATATGGCATTGAACTGGGTTATTTCAGTCGTATCCGGCTGTTTCGTTTGGTGCTGCTGAATATGGCGTTCGCTGGGGCATCTGAGTTGGTGCGTGAAGTGGGCATGGACTGGATGTCGCAGGATATTGCGGCCCGACTTTCAGCGCGTGCAGCACAGGGCATTGGCGCTGGCTTGCTGACTGCGCGTCTCGGCATTAAAGCGATGGAATTATGCCGTCCGTTACCCTGGTTAGAGGACGATAAACCGCGACTGGGTGACTTCCGCCGCGAACTGCTGGGGCAGTTAAAAGAATCCCTGGTAAAAGGCGGGGATAAAGCAGATAAGCCTGCTAAATAATCGCTCATTGTTCACCTTTCACGCTGCGCAAGGCGTGAAAGGTGAAATTATCTGTGTTAATTGTGATATTCGGCGGGATTAATGCTGGGCGTTCCGCTACACTTCTTCGCGTCACCTGCCTCGAACTGTCAACTTTTCATGACAGCCCCCTTCTGAGGCGCTGCAAGTTAGCGTATTATCTCTAAAATCAAAACCTGACTAAGGCTCATCGCAATGCGTTTGGAAGTTTTCTGCCAGGACCGCATCGGTCTGGCGCGCGAGCTACTCGACCTGCTGGTTGCGCGCAACATCGACTTGCGCGGTATCGAAATTGCGCCATTTGGTCGCATCTACCTCAATTTTTCCGCACTGGAATTTGAACCGTTCAGCAATCTGATGGCGGAAATCCGCCGTACACCTGGCGTGACAGATGTGCGCACCGTCAGCTACATGCCTTCGGAGCGCGAGCATCGTGCCTTGAGCGCATTATTGATTGCGATGCCGGAACCGGTGTTCTCTATTGACCTCAAATGCAAGGTTGAGCTGGCCAACCCGGCGGCGCAGAGCCTGTTTAACCTCGACGAGCAAAAGCTGCGCAATCAAAATGCGGCCACGCTGATTACGGGTTTTAACTTCCAGCGTTGGATTGAAAACGAGCGCGTCGAAGCCCAGGCACAGCATGTGGTGATTCAGGGGCGTGATTTCCTGATGGAGGCCCGACCGATTTACATGGCTGAGGAAGAGGGGCAGAGCGACCAGCCGGTGGGCGCGATGATTACCCTGAAATCCACCGCGCGCATGGGCCGCCAGTTGCAGAATCTCACCGTGACTGATGAGTCCGAGTTTGACCATATTGTTGCCGTGACGCCGAAGATGCGCCAGGTCATCGATCAGGCGCGTAAACTGGCGATGCACGATGCCCCGTTACTGATTGTGGGGGATACCGGCACCGGTAAAGATATGCTGGCGCGCGCGTGCCATCTTCGCAGTGCGCGCGGTAAAAAACCGTTCCTGGCGCTGAACTGCGCATCGCTGCCGGATGATGTGGCAGAGAGCGAACTGTTTGGCCATGCTGCCGGAGCATACCCGAACGCGCTGGAAGGCAAAAAAGGGTTCTTTGAGCAGGCCAACGGTGGCTCGGTGTTGCTGGATGAAATCGGCGAGATGTCACCGCGTATGCAGACCAAACTGCTGCGTTTCCTCAACGACGGTACCTTCCGCCGTGTCGGTGAAGAGCATGAAGTGCATGTTGATGTGCGCGTGATTTGCGCGACACAGAAGAACCTGATCGAGCTGGTACAACGGGGTGAGTTTCGTGAAGACCTGTTCTATCGGCTTAATGTCCTGACGCTCAACCTGCCGCCGCTGCGCGAACGTCCACTGGATATCCTGCCGCTGACGGAGATGTTTGTCGCCCGTTTCGCCGATGAGCAGGGTTTACCTCGCCCACGTTTGTCACCGCAGCTGGCACCGTTCCTGACCCGCTACAACTGGCCGGGCAACGTAAGACAGCTCAAAAACGCGCTGTACCGTGCGTTAACGCAGCTGGAAGGCTATGAGCTTCGTCCACAAGATATTGTGTTGCCTGAGCAGGCACTGGATGTCTCACTGGGAGAAGAAGCGATGGAAGGGTCGCTGGATGAGATCACCAGCCGCTTTGAGCGTTCAGTGTTGACGCGTCTTTATCTGTCCTATCCCAGCACACGTAAACTGGCGAAGCGCCTTGGGGTTTCCCATACCGCGATTGCCAATAAACTGCGTGAATATGGGTTAGGGCAAAAGCGCGGCGAAAACGAATAACCCTGTGTCTCCGGAAATAAAAACGCCGTCTTTCGACGGCGTTTTTGTCTGTTTCAGACTTATTTCAGTGATGCCAGCGCAGCATCGTAGTTCGGCTCTTCGGTGATTTCGTTCACCAGTTCGCTGTAAACCACTTTATCGTTCTCATCCAGCACCACTACGGCACGTGCAGTCAAACCTTTCAGTGGGCCATCGGCAATCGCCACACCGTAATCTTCTTTGAACTCGGCACCACGCAGTGCTGACAGCGTCACGACATTGCTGATGTTTTCCGCGCCGCAGAAGCGAGACTGAGCAAACGGCAGGTCTGCTGAAATACACAGCACCACGGTATTGTCCGCTTCAGCAGAGCGTTCATTAAACTTGCGCACTGAAGTGGCACACACGCCGGTATCAATACTTGGGAAAATGTTCAGAACTTTGCGTTTACCTGCATACTTAGAAAGGGATACGTCACTAAGATCTTTAGCCACCAGGCTGAAAGGTTTAGCTTGTTCGCCTGCCTGCGGGAAGTGACCTGCAACGGGGACTGGGTTACCCTGGAAGTGAACATTCTGAGACATACGATTTCCTTTTAAACGAAGAATTAATCTGGCATTAACCTACCAGAGCAGATATAGCGTTTGTTTATGACATAATTTTGAAGGGTTTACGAGTGCATTTCGTGGTGAAGACCGAGCCGGTTCGCAATTAAGTGGCAGATTTAAGGAGAATGAATGAGAACAGTGAAGAGTTATCCGGAAGCCTGGCCGTTGCATTCGCCGTTTGTGATTTCACGCGGAAGCCGGACAGAAGCGCATGTGGTGGTGGTGGAAATCGAACAGGACGGCATAAAAGGTGTCGGTGAAGCTACGCCTTATGCGCGTTATGGCGAGAGTGAAGAGTCGGTGCTGCAACAAATTGCCTCGCAGCTGCCTGCGATACAAAACGGCATGACGCGTGCAGCGCTGCAACAGGCATTGCCTGCTGGTGCTGCCCGTAACGCCCTTGACTGTGCCTTATGGGATCTTGAGTGTCAGCAGCAGGGTAAAACGCTACAAGCACTGTGTGAAGTGCAACTGGCCGATAGCATAGATACCGCGCATACCGTCAGCATAGATACCCCAGAAGCGATGGCCAGCAGCGCGCTGGCGCTGTGGCAGCATGGCGCGCGACTGCTGAAGATCAAACTCGATAATCACCTGATCAGTGAGCGGCTGGTGGCGATTCGCACGGCAGTGCCGGAAGCCACGTTAATCGTTGATGCTAACGAATCCTGGCATGCTGAAGGGTTGGCGGCGCGTTGCCAGTTACTGGCAGATTTGAACGTCGCCATGCTGGAACAACCGCTGCCTGCCGCCGAAGACGCCGCGCTGGCCAACTTTATTCACCCCTTACCGATTTGTGCCGACGAAAGCTGCCATACACGTGAACAACTGGGACAACTGCAGGGGCGCTACCAAATGGTCAACATCAAGCTGGATAAAACAGGGGGGTTAACAGAGGCACTGGCGCTGGCGAAAGAAGCCCGGCAACAGGGCTTTGCGGTGATGCTGGGCTGTATGCTCTGCACCTCACGCGCTATTCGAGCAGCACTGCCCTTGACGCCAATTGCAAAATTCGCCGATCTTGACGGCCCAACCTGGCTGGCTGCAGATGTTGAGCCGTCACTGCACTTCTCTCAGGGGGTGCTTAATCTCGCGGCTGCCAACGCAGCAGATTAATCATCGCTTCCAGGTACACTTCGGTGGCTTCATCGACCGATATCGGCGGCATCTCGGCGGTAATGCACAACAAGCCGAGATCGTCGCACCAACTGCCAAATGAGCCTGGCGTGGCGTAACCCACGCTGCTCACCACCGGCAACTGTGTTTGTTGCGCCAGCCACTGCGCTAAAGTGCTGTGATGTGGATCGTCGATACAGGCCAGCGGTTCATGCCAGGTGACCACCCAGCTCGGTTTGATCTGGTGAATTAACTGGCACAGCGCCTGGGTTTCGGGCTCCGAAGCAGGGCGGCTTCCGGTGGAGAGTACCACATCGCGCTCATCAGCGGCGCTGTTCCAGCGATAGACGGTGTCGCCAGTTTGCCAGTTTGCCGCCGGGAAGTTGCGATTCAGATCCACGCCATTGGCATTAGCACGCAGCCCAAGCTGGCATCCATCCGGATTGACCGCCAGCACCACATGATGGCGACGCAACGCTTCCGGCAAGGTGCGCATCGCGCCTGAAAGGGTTGCTACGGCGGCATTCTCATCGCCGTGCGTGCCAGCAATAATTAATCCACTCTCAGCATCCGCCGCGGGAGCAGGAAACCACAACAGCGGTGCACCCAGCACCGACTGACCATATTGTTGCCAGACGGCATCGAGCTTGCCGCGCAGCGGACGGGGATGGTGTGACGACATGACATTCCTCTCTGAAAACGTGCAATGCAGCCTGGTTGCGGCTGGCGTTCAAGATGAAAAGTGTGACCGGGAAACCAGCCTCAACATAACGGTAATCAGCGCGCAGGGAAATAGCTATATATCAATCAGCGATTTGCGATAAAGTGCCGAAAGTCGCTGGCGACACAAACTTCTTCGCGGTCGCCATTTTTTGGGTTAAGGAGTGGTGATGAAACTGACTTTCCGCAAGACGCTGGCTGCCGTTTTAATTGCTGGCGCATTCACACCCGTTTTTGCTGCTGACGTGCCGCCGGGCGCACAGTTAGCCGGCTCGCAGGAAATCGTCCGTCATATTAAAGATGAACCCGCCTCGCTCGATCCGATGAAGGCCGTCGGCCTGCCGGAAATCCAGGTGATGCGCGATCTGTTTGAAGGGCTCACCAACCAGGATGCTCACGGTAAAATTGTTCCGGGTGTGGCGCTGAGCTGGAGCAGCAACGACAACAAAACCTGGATCTTCACTTTGCGCAAAGATGCACGCTGGTCGAATGGCGATCCGGTTACCGCGCAGGATTTTGTCTACAGCTGGCAACGTTTAGTCGATCCCAAAAACAGTTCGCCGTTTGCCTGGTTTGCCGCGTTAAGCGGCATGGAAAATGCGGAGGCCATCACCAAAGGGCTGATGAGCCCCGATAAACTGGGCGTGACAGCAACGGATGCCACACATCTTAAAGTGACATTGTCACGGCCTGTGCCGTGGTTCCCCAGCATGGTGGCCAATGCCGCGATGTATCCGGTGCCACAAAAAGTGATTGAACAAAACGGCGATGGCTGGACGTCACCAGGTAAACTGGTCGGGAATGGCGCCTATCAGCTGCAGGATAGAGTCGTGAACGAGAAGATTGTGCTGGTACGTAATCCGCATTACTGGGATGACAGCCACTCCGTGCTGACCAAAGTGACCTTTATCCCGATCAATGAAGAGTCGAGCGCCACCAAGCGCTATCGTGCCGGTGACATTGATATCACCGAGTCCTTCCCGAAAAATATGTACGCGCTGCTGAAAAAAGAGTTGCCTGGTCAGGTTTACACGCCGGATCAGTTGGGTACTTACTACTACGCGTTTAATACCGAGAAAGGGCCAACCGCCGACGTGCGGGTGCGTAAAGCGCTTTCGTGGAGCATCGATCGCCGCATCATCGCCGAGAAAGTACTGGGCACGGGTGAAAAACCAGCCTGGCATTTCACGCCAGACGTCACCGCAGGCTTTACCCCGCAACAAAGTTATCTGCAACAGCATAGCCAGCAAGAGTTAAACGCCCAGGCGAAGGCATTGTTGACCGCTGCAGGCTACGGCCCTGGCAAACCATTGCACCTGACGCTGTTATACAACACCTCTGAGAGTCATCAGAAGATTGCCATCGCGGTGGCCTCAATGTGGAAAAAGAACCTCGGCGTGAATGTGACGTTGCAGAATCAGGAGTGGAAAACCTACATAGACAGCCGTAACAGCGGGAGTTTTGATGTGATTCGCGCCTCATGGGTGGGTGATTACAACGAACCTTCAACCTTCCTGAGCTTGTTGACCTCGACCCACAGCGGCAATATCGCCCGTTTCCACAGTGCAGACTATGATGCGGTGCTGAGCAAAGCCAGCATGGAAACCAGCGTGGCGGCGCGTAACACCGATTACAACAAAGCCGAGCAGATCATCGCCGATCAGGCGCCGATCGCCCCGATCTATCAATACACGAATGGACGGTTGATCAAACCCTGGGTGAAAGGTTATCCCATCACCAATCCAGAAGATGTGGCCTACAGCCGCGAACTGTGGATTGAGAAGCACTAAAGTGCGGGCCGCCATGAATGGGTTAATGCTTGTCTGTTAAGCGCCAGAGGGTCGCCATGAATGGCGACCCTACAAGAATGGATGTCGTTTTTAGAAGGGTGCACATTTATGCGCACCTGGATTCATTGTTATTTCCCGCCTGTCATCTTTGCTCACAGCCTGATGATTGCAACTCGTCTGCGCCACGCTAGACTGTATCGTATTGATTTTGATAGTGAGGCGCGTACGTGAACGTCATTGAAGGAAAAGCGTTAAAAGTTTCGGATGCCATCATCTCTTGCCAGCTAGATGGCAAAGGTGGCGTGATTGCCATCGAAGACAAAGATGTCATCAACTGTGAGCGTCATTGCTGGCTGCACCTGAACTACACTCAGCGCCAAAGCGCCGAATGGCTGCAAAATACTCCTTTGATCCCCGATTCAGTACGCGATGCGCTGGCTGGCGACAGCATGCGTCCGCGCGTCACACGACTGGGCGATGGCTTTATGATCGTGCTGCGTAGCGTCAACCATAACGCCGATTCTCGTCCTGACCAGCTCGTCGCGATGCGGGTATTTATCAATGACAAACTGATTGTCTCTACTCGCCGCCGCAAAGTGTACGCCATCGATACGGTTCTCAGCGATCTGCAAAATGGCAACGGTCCAGTGGACGGTGGCAGTTGGTTGGTAGATGTGTGTGATGCGCTGACCGATCACGCCAGTGAATTTATCGAGGAGATGCACGATAAAATTATTGAGCTGGAAGATGCCTTGATGGATCAGCAGGTGCCGGCTCGCGGTGAGTTAGCGCTGCTGCGCAAGCAATTGATCGTGATGCGACGTTATATGGCGCCGCAGCGAGATGTGTATGCGCGTCTGGCCAGTGAGAAGCTGCCGTGGATGAACGATGACGATCGCCGTCGCATGCAGGACGTAGCCGATCGCCTGGGGCGCGGTTTAGACGATCTTAATGCAGGCGTGGCGCGTACCGGCATTCTGGCCGATGAAGTGGCATCGTTACTGGCGGAATCGATGAACCGCCGTACCTACACCATGTCACTGATGGCAATGATTTTTCTGCCAGCAACATTCCTGACCGGCCTGTTTGGTGTCAACCTCGGCGGTATACCGGGCGGCAGCTGGCCATTGGGCTTCACCGCATTTTGCGTATTACTTCTGGTGATGGTGGTGGGCGTAGCGGTTTGGCTCAAACGCCGCAAATGGCTGTGATGCTTGTTAGTCAGTTGCTTTGTCACCTTCACGGTCAACATTCGCGGCAAATGCGCAATAAATTGGGTTGGGGAGAATATGGCTGCCATCACTGGCCACAGCAATGACAATGCTAAAAGCCCCGTGAAGGCCAGCCCGAAGAGCAAAGCGTCCGCCGCCGGGAGCGGCGGCCGATCTGCATGGATGCGAGATTCCTTTGCGATCGGGCTGACCTTGATGGGGCTGTGCACGATACCCACAGCAACCCCAGCCAGACCAGCAAAAGTGTTACCCATGTGCCCGGATGTACCTTTATGTGTACCGCAGGCATATGCATTTTTTGCTCTAGTGAGCGGCATTAGATAAGCAGTGATGTTAATGCTGGGTTGCTACCAGGTAACCTATTGTTAAGTAAGCCCGACCAATTCATAAAGCGAAGAAAACCTGATCGAAATCAATAACGGGATCGCCTAACAGAGGCAAACTCTCTCTCGCAGGTGAATGCAACGTCAAGCGATGGGCGTTGCGCTCCATATTGTCTTACTTCCTTTTTTGAATTATTGCATAGCACATATAATTCGTACGACGCCGGCTATCCGCCGGCTTTTTTTTTGCCGCTTGGCTTCTCCGCGTTTCCTTTCCTAAGCTTTAAATTCATTCCGCGACAAGGAGCAGGGCATGCGAGAACTGATTGCCAGCGAACCTATCCCAACCGATCCACCACCGATTCCCGAACCGATCCCTCATCCCCAGCCGATTCCGCAACCGGATCCGCCTTACGACCCTGAGTTTCCACCGATTATCGATCCGCCTCCCCATCGTTAATAAAAAAGGCGCAGAGCCAGAGCGCTGCGCCTTTTCATAACCGGAATAAGATTACTTAATCTCTAATACATCCAGTCGCACGCTGAGTTCAGCAACGTCTTCGTCTTCTGGCTGCCAGCCAGCAGGTTGTGTTGGCAGGGTTTCCCGGTCAAAACCAATATCGCCGCCGTTCACCACTGCATCACCGTGTTTAATGCCTTTGAAGTCGAACAGATTGATATCGGCCATATGCGAAGGCACGATGTTCTGCATCGCGCTGAACATGGTCTCAATGCGGCCAGGATAACGCTTATCCCAGTCACGCAGCATATCGGCCACGACCTGACGTTGCAGGTTAGGCTGTGAGCCACACAGGTTGCACGGGATAATCGGATACTGACGCGCTTCGGCAAAGCGGATAATGTCTTTCTCACGGCAGTAGGCCAGCGGGCGGATCACAATATGCTTGCCATCATCACTCATCAGCTTTGGCGGCATGCCTTTCATTTTTCCGCCGTAGAACATGTTCAGGAACAGCGTCTGCAAAATATCGTCGCGATGATGACCGAGCGCAATCTTGGTACAACCCAGCTCTGTGGCGGTGCGGTAAAGAATGCCGCGGCGCAGACGTGAGCAGAGTGAACAGGTGGTTTTGCCTTCTGGGATTTTTTCTTTAACGATGGAGTAGGTGTCTTCGTTAACGATCTGATACTCAACGCCTAATTCATCCAGATATGCGGGCAGAATGTGCGCTGGGAAGCCGGGTTGTTTCTGATCGAGATTCACCGCCACCAGCGAAAAGTTCACCGGTGCGCTCTGCTGCAAATTACGCAGAATTTCCAGCATGGTGTAGCTGTCTTTACCACCAGACAGGCAAACCATGATGCGATCGCCTTCTTCAATCATGTTGAAATCGGCGATGGCTTCACCCACGTTACGACGCAGGCGCTTCTGAAGCTTGTTCAGATTGTATTGTTCTTTTTTGGTTACTTCTTGATTTTCTGACATTATTTTCACGCTTGAGAGTGAAGGTAAGGGCCGTTAGCGGCTGAAAAAGCTTCAGCGGCAATAAACCCCTCTAACATGAGTGCGTATGGTACGGATTGCGGGCGCGAATGCCAGATCTGATGTGATCTCTTTTTACGCCGCCGCATCTGATGCTTGCGATAAAAGCGCACACTTTGCCAGAACATTCTGCCCATTTATTGATCTGGGTAAAGATTGGACACCTTCGCGCCTGACAGGATGGAAGCAGAGTTTTTTTAGTTTCTAAAGGTGAGGAGAGGCAAATGCAAACGTACGACATGGTATTTGAAGAAGCGTGCCGGTTAGTCGGGCAGTGCTATCTGGAGCTGGCTCAGCGCGGATCCGCAACAGAAAAAGAGGTGGTGGCGACCGAATTGCGTAACCTGCAACTGCGCTACCGTGAGTTGACCGGTTCACCTAATCGCGCGGTGGAGATGGCGATTATTCAGCTGAATCCGTGTTGATCTGTGGGGGGCGAGCTAAGGCACGCCCCCTTTGGTCAATGGCTTTAGCTACTCACTTTTCTCCGCTTTACCGGCCATCTCCGCCAGTCGTTGATAACGCTGACTGGCGGCTTCAGTGGCATCATGCCACAGCTGCGTGGCGGCTTCGGGATCTCGGGTTTGCAACTGACGGAAGCGCTGTTCATTCATCAGCGCCTGCTCCAGTTCCGATGTCGGTGGACGCGAATCCAACGACAGTGCGGCTTTTCCTTGTTCGGCGCGCCGAGGATCATAACGATACAGCGGCCAGAATCCGCTGGTGGTCAACAGGCGCATTTGCTCATGGCTGTAGGCCAGGTCGTAGCCGTGCTCTTCACAGGGACTGTAGGCGATGATCAATGATGGACCTGGCCAGGCTTCCGCTTCCTGAATCGCTTTCACCGTTTGGTTGAGCTGCGCACCGAGTGAAATCTGCGCCACATACACATGCCCGTACAACAGCGTAGACATCCCCAGGTCCTTGCGCGCTTTGCGTTTACCTTGCTCACTAAACTTGGTCACGGCACCGAGTGGCGTGGCTTTGGAAGCTTGCCCACCAGTGTTGGAGTAGCACTGCGTATCGAGCACCAAAACATTGACGTTCTCGTTCAGGCTCATCACATGATCCAGTCCGCCATAGCCAATGTCATATGCCCAGCCATCGCCCCCAATTAACCACACCGATTTCTCAACCAGCGCATCCGCAATCTCACGCAATTCGCCCGCTTCAGGTGAGGGCGAAAGTTTCAGCTGTGCTCGCAGCTGATCAATCTGTTCACGGCGCACAGATGGTGTGACATTGTCACTTTTTAACACCTCCACTAAAGGCGCAGATAACTGCGGTGCGCACTGTTCCAGCAGACGCAGCGCACGCTGTTTTTGTTGATCCACACTCAGACGGAAGCCGAGGCCGAACTCGGCGTTATCTTCAAATAGCGAATTTGCCCACGCCGGACCGCGCCCTTCGGCATTGGTGGTATAAGGCGTTGAAGGCAGATTACCGCCATAGATGGATGAGCAGCCAGTGGCGTTGGCGATCAGTAAGCGATCGCCATACAGTTGGGTCAGCAACTTAATATAGGGCGTTTCACCGCAGCCGGAACAGGCTCCGGAATACTCGAACAACGGGGTGATCAATTGCGAGGTGCGGATATCTATGCGCTCCAGCTGCTCAGCGGTGATCTCCGGCAAGGCGAGAAACGCATCGTAATTCACTTTCTCGACTTCGACATGCTCAAGACGCGACTGCATATTGATGGCTTTGATTTCGGGATGCTGTCGGTCGCTGGCGGGACACACCTCCACGCACAGGTTGCAGCCGGTACAATCCTCAGGCGCGACCTGCAGGACATATTTTTGCCCACGCATATCGCGTGATTTCATATCCAGTGAGGCGAGTGTGTCTGGCGTTGACGCTAACGCTTCTGGTACCACCACTTTGGCACGGATCGCCGAATGCGGGCAGGCGGCCACGCAATGGTTACATTGAGTGCAGAGATCGGGCTGCCAGATGGGAATCGCTTCTGCGATATTGCGCTTTTCCCATTGCGTGGTGCCCACCGGCCAGGTGCCGTCTGGCGGCAGGGCCGAAACCGGCAACTTGTCACCCAGGCCAGCCAGCATGGCGGCGGTCACCGTTTTGACGAAATCGGGGGCGCTGTCGGAAACCACCGGTGGACGATGCGGGCTGCGGCTGTCGACGGGCTGCAGCGGTACGGCCTCCAGCGCTTGTTGTGCCATCGCCAGTGCCTGCCAGTTGCGTTGTACTAACGCTTCGCCTTTGCTGCCGTAACTGCGTGAGATGGCATTTTGCAGTTCGGTCAGCGCGCTGTCGTCGGGCAGAATTTGGGTCAGCTGGAAGAAGGCCATTTGCATCACGGTATTGATGCGCGCACCTAACTGGCATTCACGCGCAATGCGGGCGGCATTGATCACATAGAAACGCGTCTGTTTCTCATTGAGTTGGCTTTGCACCTCTTGCGGCAAACGTGACCAGACTTCATCCGCGGCATAAGGCGTGTTGAGCAGGAAAATCCCGCCAGGTTTGAGTTGATCGAGCATCGAATACTTATCGATAAATTGCAGCTGATGACAGCCGATGAAATCAGCCTGCTGCACCAGATATGCTGACTGAATCGGGTGTTCACTGACGCGCAAATGTGAAACCGTCAGGCCGCCAGCCTTTTTCGAATCGTAGACGAAATAGCCCTGAACATGCCACGGCGTTGCGTTGCCAATGATCTTTAGGTTGTTTTTACTGGCGCTGACGCTGCCATCGCTACCCAACCCATAGAAGAGAGCCTCCAGCCGCGCGCGGTTGGGCACGATGTTGCTTTCCATCGGTAAAGAAAGATGGGTGACATCATCGTAAATCCCGACGGTAAAACGGGATGGCGGCGTATCGCGCTGCAGGGCGCGGAACACGGCTAACACTGCGTCAGGCGCAAACTCTTTTGACGACAAGCCATAACGCCCGCCAATCACTTTGGGCAGCGTCGGGCGCTCGCCACAGCTGAAGGCTTCAGCCAACGCCGTCATCACATCCAAAAACAGCGGCTCACCGAGGGCGCCAGGCTCCTTAGTTCGGTCCAGTACAGCCACGCGCTGAACTGAAGTAGGTAAGGTTTTGATCAGATGCGCAGCCGAGAATGGGCGATAGAGGCGAACCTTCACCAGACCCACCTTGTCACCGCGTTGCAGAAGGGTATCAATTGCTTCTTCGGCAGTGCCGCAGCCGGAGCCCATCATCACGATCACGCGGTCAGCCTGTGGGTGACCGTAGTACTCAAAAGGCTGATAGTGGCGGCCGGTTTCCGCGCAAAAGGCGGCCATTGCTGTTTCAACATGACCGGTACAGGCGTCATACCAGCGGTTGGTGGCTTCGCGAGACTGGAAATAGGTATCCGGATTCGCGGAGGTGCCGCGTATTGAGGGATGATCGGGCGTTAACGCGCGCGCGCGGTGGGCAGCAATCGCTTCGGTAGGCATCAGCGCCTGTAGGGTTTCATCGCTGATCGGGACAATTTTGTTGATCTCATGCGAGGTGCGGAAACCGTCAAAGAAATGAATAAAGGGCACGCGGCTATTGAGCGACGCCATCTGGGAAATCAGCGCGAAGTCTTGCGCCTCCTGCACGCTGGATGCGCACAGTTGGGCACAACCGGTCTGGCGTACCGCCATCACATCAGAGTGATCGCCAAAAATAGAGAGTGCGTGGGTTGCCACAGTACGCGCCGCCACATGCAAGACAAACGGCGTCAGTTGCCCCGCCAGCTTGTACAGCGTGGGGATCATCAACAGCAAACCTTGCGAGGAGGTGAAGGTGGTGGAGAGGGCGCCGGTTTGCAAGGCACCATGGACGGTAGCAATTGCGCCACCTTCGGATTGCATCTCCACCACGCGCGGGACGTCGCCCCAGATGTTGCGGCGCCCTTCACCTGACCAGCTGTCTGCCAGTTCCGCCATGGTGGAACTGGGGGTGATGGGATAGATGGCGATCACTTCACTGGTGCGGAAAGCGACCGAAGCCACCGCGCCATTGCCGTCGACGGTAATCATAAAACGTCCTTTGCTGAGCCTGGAAACCCATAAAATTTACGGGGGTAATGATTCAGTTTAGCAAAGCGCAGGGGCGGGACTTTTTCATCTGTGTGGTGTCTGAGGATGAACGCACAGACACCTAAGGTTGCTGTTTTTTACATCATCTCAAGGGACTGAACGCCTTTGATTTCCATCACTTTGTCATAAATGGTATGAATAGGCGCATTGCGTGACAATGTCACCTCGACGCTCAGTTCACAAAGACCGTTCTCTTCATCCCGATTGACCACCGCGATATGGCCATAGCGCAAATTCTCGCGCTGCATCACCAGCAGGACCAACGGCACACTTTTCGGTTTCAGGTGAACCAACAGCGTGTGATGGCGGCCAATCAACCAGTGACTGATGCGGCGGAAGGTTTCTAACACCACTAGCGCCAGCACCGTGCCGTAGATACCAATTTCGTACATCCCGCTACCAATCACCAGGCCAATCGCGGCGGTGACCCATAATCCGGCGGCGGTGGTTAAACCTTTGACGATCTGTTTTTGGATGATGATGGTACCCGCACCGAGGAAGCCCATCCCGCTGACCACCTGCGCGGCAATACGGCTGGGATCGAGTGCCACATGGTCGCTGTTGAGCATGTCAGAGAAGCCGTATTTGGAGACCAGCATAAACATCGCACTGCCAATACCGACCAGAATATGGGTGCGCAGTCCGGCTTCTTTGGCGCGCATCTGGCGCTCCAGGCCAATCAACCCACCGAGAATTCCGGCGAGGGCGATACGGATAAGCATGTCCGTTAACATGGTTCCTCCTGGCTGTTGATAAATCGCGATCTTTTGTCGCGAAAAGGATAATTGCGTTCAATCAGGATAATTCTGCTTGCAAAGGGTGATAAAAAATTTTGTAAAAAGCTGTGTCGCCTATCGACCCCTGATGGGACCTGACATATGCTGGGGGTTCTCTTACGCCCAACTCCCCGGAGCCCGACCGATGAAAGCCGCTACCTTACTGCTGGCCGGTGCAGCGCTGTTACTTTCTGCCTGCAGCAGCAACAGTGATAACGAACCACCGCAACAGGCGACCGCTGCACATGTGCCATCCCATGTGGTCATGGCTTCTCTGGCTGAAGTGAATTGCAGTAATGCCGGGGGCTCACTGGCCTTCTCGCGTCAGTTAGATGGTTCGCGTATTGGTATGTGCCAACTGGCGAATGGACGTCGCTGTGACGAACAGGCGCTGATGGGGGGACGTTGCGCCCGCTAACGCAGGCGCAAGACGATTAAGCTTTCACTTGATTCGGACTGGTCTCACCGCGTTCAAGCTGTTGCAGATTGCTGAGCGTGGTTTCTGAAATCGCCGTCAACGCTTCGGCGGTCAGGAACGCCTGATGGCCGGTAAATAACACGTTATGACAGGCTGACAAACGGCGGAAGATGTCGTCCTGAATCACATCATTCGACTTGTCCTCAAAGAACAAATCGCGCTCGTTTTCATACACATCCATCCCGAGCGAACCGATCTTTTGCTGTTTCAGTGCATCAATAGCCGCTTGTGAGTCAATCAGACCGCCGCGACTGGTATTGATGATCATCACGCCATCTTTCATTTGACTGAATGCCTGCGCATTCAGCAGATGATGATTCTCGGGTGTCAGCGGGCAGTGCAGCGTAATCACATCGGATTGCGCAAACAGCGTTTTCAAATCCACATACTCCGCACCCAACTCCAGTGCAGCGTCGCTGGGATAGGGATCAAACGCCAGCAGCCGCATACCAAACCCTTTCAATATGCGCATGGCCGCCACACCGATTTTGCCGGTGCCTACCACGCCTGCGGTTTTGCCATGCATATTGAAACCGGTTAAGCCATCCAGTGAGAAGTTGGCATCACGCGTGCGCTGATAAGCGCGATGGATTCGCCGGTTGAGCGTCATCATCAACCCGACGGCATGTTCGGCCACCGCTTCCGGTGAGTAGGCTGGCACGCGAACCACCTGAAGGCCCAGCGCAGCCGCCGCTGCAAGATCGACGTTATTGAAACCCGCACAGCGCAGCGCGATATATTTCACGCCCAATGCGGCCAGCTCTTCCAGCACCGATTTACTGCCATCATCATTGACAAAAATGCACACCGCATCGCAGCCCGCTGCGTTTTTTGCCGTCGCCTCGCTGAGCAGGAAATCGAAAAACTCCAGCTCAAATCCATAGCGGGCATTGACGTGTTCAAGGTATTTCTGGTCGTAGTGTTTGGTGCTGTAAACCGCAACTTTCATTGTTTCGCTCCTGAAAAATGCACTGTCGGTATCACAACAGGATAACGTTTTCCGCGTCACTTTGCTGTTCTTCAGCCAGGCTATTAAGCTAACACCTTCATTTGCCGGGCATAACGTGACATCATCACTGTCAGGATTGCGTAAAGAACAGGAAAGTTAGCTGCCATGACGCGGGGCCTTCGTCGAACACTTGCTGCGCTACTGGCGCTGATACTGCTGCTGTTGGGATTATTGCTGACGTTAACGCAATGGTTACCCCGGCTGGCGGGCATCTGGCTGCCAGAAAACACCCGTGTTGAACTGAACGGTGCACCGCGCTGGCATCAGGGCGGTCTGCATTTTCCCGAAGTACGTTACCTGGCGGGAGATTGCGAACTGGCGAAAGTCGAAGACGTCGCGCTGGGTTGGCACAGCCAGCGCTGGCAGGTTAATGCGCACAGCGTCCAGCTTAACAGCGATTGCCTGCAAGCATTGCCGCAGGGCAGCAACAGCGCTGCGCCGCGTAGTCTGGCCGAATGGCAGCAGATGTTGCCGGGGGCCGATATTCATCTTGAACAACTGAGTGTTCTGCCGTGGCAACAATATGCCGGCCGCTTTGACCTGACATTAGATAAGAACGCGCAACAGCTGCATTACCTGGGCGATAACCTCAGCGTGGATGCCAACCTGCAAGGGCAGCAACTGCATATCACCCAACTCCAGTTCACCCATCCGCTGTTACCCAAACCGCTCGATCTGCACGGTGATCTCACTCTGCCAACATTTGCTGATGGCTTGCCCGTGGCGGGCGAGTTGAACGGCGATGTCAATCTGGCACAGTGGCCGCAGCCGCTGTCCGTGGCGCTCAACTGGCAGCAACAGCAGGGCACATTGACCGTTAAGCAACAGGGTGACGATCAGCCATTGTTGCAGCTGCCGTGGCAAGTTGACGCGCAACAAATTCGCATTACCGAGGGCCATTGGCGCTGGCCACAAGCTGACCAACCCTTGTCCGGCGGCATGGCGTTGACGCTGGAAAACTGGCAGCAGGGATTAGAAAATACGCAGATCAGCGGCCGATTTAATCTGTTAACACAAGGGCGCGGGGGGAAAGGCAACTTGGTGCTGAGTGTTGGACCCGGCAACTTAAGTCTCACCGATAGCCACTTGCCATTTCAGTTAACGGGTGAGAGCAAGTTTGCCGATTTGCAACTTTTCGGCACGATGCCTGGCGTGCTGCACGGCATACTTACCGATCCGCAAGTCAGCCTGAAACAAGGATCGTTGCTGCGCTTGCGCGGTCGTTTACTCTCGACATTAGAAGTGGATGAAGCACGTTGGCCGCTGGCGGGCGTTACTGTGGCGTCACGCGGCATCAATGGTCGCTTGCAGGCCATTCTTAAAGCGCACGATCCCAGTTTTGGCCGTTTTACCCTGCACCTTGATGGACGCGCCAGTGATTTCTGGCCCGACAGCGGGCGCTGGAACTGGCGTTACTGGGGCGATGGCGAGATGGCCCCACTTAATGCCAAATGGGACGTGAAGGGCACGGGCAGTTGGCAAGATACGTTGATCAGTCTCGACACACTTAATACCGGTTTTGACCAACTCTCCTATGGCATGGTGCAGGTCGACAAACCGCGCTTGACGCTGACTGCGCCCGTGCGTTGGCAGCGTGACATCAATCATCCTGCGTTTAACGGCGGGTTCACGCTGAAATCCGGCCAGACGCAGTTCAGTTATGGTGGCTGGCTGCCGCCGTCTGAATTAAATTTTGAAGCCAAGGGCAGCGATCCCAGCCGGTTTGTCTGGCGTGGACAGCTCACCGCGGAAGATATTGGCCCTGTGCGTGTGCATGGGCGTTGGGATGGTGAACGTTTACGCGGAGAAGCCTGGTGGCCAGCCCAATCGCTGACCGTGTTTCAGCCGTTGCTCAGCAGCGATTTGAAGATGCGCATTCAATCGGGTGAGTTACGCGCTCAAATCGCTTTTTCCGCCGCGAATGATCAGGGTTTTGAAGCCGGCGGTCACTGGGCGGTGAAAAATGGCAGCGTATGGATGCCAGACAGCGAAATTAATGGTATCGACTTCTCATTGCCGTTCCGTCTGAAAGATCATCAGTGGCAGCTCGGCCGCCGTGGGCCGGTTTCGCTGCGCATTGCCGAGGTGAAAAATCAGTTCGCCCTGCAGAACATTACCGCCGATTTACAGGGGCACTATCCGTGGCAGGAGCGCCAGCCATTAACGCTGAGCAATGTGAATCTCGATCTGCTTGGTGGGCATGTCAGCATGCCTGAACTGCGTATGCCGCAGCATCAACCCGCGCGCGTGTCACTGCGGGAAATCAATCTCAGCAAGCTGATTACCGCCATCAAGCCCAAGCAGTTTGCCATGTCGGGTAAGGTCAACGGCGAGTTACCGCTGTGGGTCAATAATCCGCAATGGCTGATTGAGAAAGGATGGATCGCCAATAGCGGCCCGCTGACGTTCCGCATGGATAAAGACATGGCCGATGCCATCGTCAGCAATAACTTTGCGGCGGGAGCGGCCATGGACTGGCTGCGCTATATGGAGATTTCCCGTTCATGGGCGACGCTGGACCTGGATAATTTCGGCAATCTCACCATGCAGTCGGAAGTCAAAGGCACCAGCCAGTTCAGTAATCGCCGCCAGTCGATCAATCTTAACTACCGGCATCAGGAAAATCTGTTCCAGCTGTGGCGCAGTCTGCGCTTTGGCGATAATTTGCAATCCTGGGTGGAGCAAAACGCCACCCTGCCATCGAAAAAGGATCCCCAACCATGAGCCTGAGGGCACTACTGGTTTTAGCCGCTGGGCTGCCACTGATGGGATGTGTACCGCGCATTGAAGTCGCGGCACCGAAAGAGCCCATCACCATCAATATGAACGTCAAGATCGAGCATGAGATCCATATCAAGGTCGATAAAGACGTGGAAGCGTTGTTGAAAAATCAAAGCGGTCTGTTTTGAGGAGCGGCATGATGAAACGCAAGTTGACCGCAATGTTACTGGCGCTATTGATGATCCCTTCCGCGTGGGCGTTAACGCTTGATGAGGCGCGGCAACAGGGGCGCGTGGGCGAGACGCTGAGCGGTTTTATCGCGGCACGCCAGCAGGATGATGAGACCCTGGCGCTGGTGAAGCGCATCAACGATGGTCGTACCCAGCAATATCAGCGTGTGGCGCAGCAGAACAATCTGACCACCAGCGAAGTGGCGCGTATCGCCGGCGAGAAGCTGGTGAACCGCGCGGGCAGCGGTGAATATGTGCGCGGAATTAACGGGCAGTGGTTACGTAAATGAGTGCCTTAGAGTTCATGTGCGCATAAATGCGCACCCTACTCAAACCACGCCAGACCGTTGTAGAGTGGGCATTTATGGCGAACAACAGGCACAAAAAAGCCGGGCACTCAGGCCCGGCAAAGATGGCATCATACCCATTATTCTCGGGTATTCATCACGTTCTCAATGATTACGCAGCAACAATTTGTTTGATAGCGTCTTTCGCGTCGTTAGCCGCTTTGGTCGCCACTTCTGGACCATAAGCAATACCTTCTGCGAACACGAAGTTTACGTCGGTGATGCCGATGAAGCCCAGGAACAGTTTCACGTATGGGGTCAGCAGATCGGTTGGGGTATCTTTATGGATACCGCCACGGCTGGACAGGATCACTGCGCGTTTACCGGTTACCAGACCTTCTGGGCCTGCTTCAGTGTAGCGGAAGGTCACGCCAGCGCGAGCAATCAGATCGAAGTAGTTCTTCAGCTGAGTAGGGATGTTGAAGTTGTACATTGGTGCAGCAATAACCACAGTGTCATGTGCTTGCAGTTCAGCAATCAATTCGTCGGACAGCGCCAGCGCTTCCTGCTGACGTGGAGACAGTGGAGCATCAGAAGGACGCAGTGCGCCAACCAACTCTCCATCCAGTACTGGAATCGGCTGTGCAGCCAAATCGCGTACGGTAACTTCGTTACCTTTTGCGCGCGCTTCTTCAGCGTAGAAGTCAGCCAGTTGGTTTGACTGAGAGTAACCAGCGAGGATGCTTGATTTCAGAACTAAAACTTTGCTCATGGTATTTTCCTGTGCGTTACGCGGTTGGCTTACCGCTCAATGCGTTACACTCTACGGAGTTCCTCCGCGAGGTAAAAGCGCAATATTTCGAGACCTATGTTCGAAATTATTGAATAAGGTCGCACGTCCGGTCAGGTGAGGTTGTCCAGAGTGTGCTATTATGCCGGGCAATAATTGATTGAATCCGCCGGGAAATTTTGCCGGCAACGAGCGCACTTTGTCAGGCTCGCCGCGACAACAGGTAACACATCACTATGTCATCATCCGTCACTTCCCCTTTAGCCCCACTTTGGACGCGGCTCGATAATCTCATGCTGCGCGATCGCCAGCGTTTGCAGCGCCGTCTGCATGGCGCGGCGAAGGTGAAAAATCCTGTGGCACAGCAGGGCATTGCAGCTGAACTGGAGCCTGAATTTGCTGCGGCTGAACAGCGCATTGCCCAACGTACTGCTGCCACTCCGCGCATTACCTTCCCGGAAAATCTCCCGGTCAGTCAGAAGCAGCAGGAAATTGCCGAAGCTATCCGCGACCATCAGGTCGTGATCGTGGCAGGTGAGACCGGCTCAGGGAAAACCACGCAGTTACCCAAAATCTGCCTGGCGCTCGGAAGGGGCGTGAAGGGCCTGATTGGTCATACTCAGCCGCGTCGTCTGGCGGCACGCACCGTGGCGAACCGTATTGCCGATGAGCTGGAAACCTCACTGGGTGGCACCATTGGTTATAAAGTGCGTTTTAACGATCAGGTCAGTGACACCACCCAGGTGAAGCTGATGACCGACGGTATTTTGCTGGCGGAAATCCAGCAGGACCGTCAACTGTTGCAATACGACACCATCATTATCGATGAGGCGCACGAACGCAGTCTGAACATCGATTTTCTGTTGGGATATTTGCGCGAACTGTTGCCGCGCCGTCCCGACCTGAAAGTTATCATCACGTCGGCCACCATCGACCCGCAGCGTTTCTCGCGTCATTTTAACAACGCACCGGTGATTGAAGTCTCCGGTCGCACCTATCCGGTGGAGGTGCGTTATCGCCCGATAGTAGAAGATGCTGACGACACCGATCGTGACCAGCTTCAGGCGATTTTTGATGCGGTGGATGAGCTGGGCCACGAGAGCCGTGGCGACATCCTGATCTTTATGAGCGGTGAACGTGAGATCCGTGATACCGCTGATGCGCTGATGAAGCGGGATATTCCGCATACGGAAATCCTGCCGCTTTATGCGCGTCTCTCCAACGCCGAACAGAACCGCGTGTTCCAGTCACACAGCGGGCGCCGTATCGTGCTGGCGACCAACGTGGCAGAAACCTCTCTGACGGTGCCGGGCATTAAATACGTTATCGATCCCGGTACAGCACGTATCAGCCGCTATAGCTATCGCACCAAGGTGCAGCGTCTGCCGATTGAACCTGTTTCGCAAGCCTCTGCCAATCAGCGTAAGGGGCGTTGCGGTCGCGTATCGGAAGGGATCTGTATTCGTCTCTACTCAGAAGACGATTTCCTCAGCCGCCCGGCGTTTACCGACCCAGAAATTCTGCGCACCAACCTGGCATCGGTCATTCTGCAGATGACGGCACTGGGCCTCGGCGATATCGGTGCATTCCCGTTCGTCGAAGCGCCAGACAAGCGCAACATCCAGGACGGTGTACGTCTGCTGGAAGAGTTGGGCGCGATTACGCTGAGCGAGGATGAAACCTATAAGTTAACCTCATCAGGCCGCCAGTTGGCGCAGTTGCCGGTCGATCCGCGTCTGGCGCGTATGGTACTGGAAGCGCAGAAATTTGGCTGCGTGCGTGAAGCGATGATCATCACAGCGGCGTTATCCATTCAAGACCCGCGTGAGCGTCCCAGTGAAAAACAGCAGGCATCTGATGAGAAACATCGTCGTTTTGCCGATAAAGAGTCTGATTTCCTCAGCTTTGTGAATCTGTGGAATTACCTGCAAGAGCAGCAAAAAGCGCTGTCTGGTAACCATTTCCGCCGCCAGTGTAAGGCTGATTTCCTCAACTATTTACGCGTCCGTGAATGGCAGGATATCTATACCCAGTTGCGCCAGGTGGTGCGTGAGCAGGGCATGTCAGTCAACAGCGAACCGGCACCCTATCGTGAAGTGCACTGCGCGTTGCTGACTGGATTGCTGTCGCATATCGGGCAAAAAGATAACGAGAAGCAGGAGTTTACCGGGGCGCGTAATGCGCGTTTCTCCATCTTCCCCGGTTCGGGCCTGTTTAAGAAGCCACCGAAGTGGACCATGGTGGCGGAGCTGGTGGAAACCAGCCGCCTGTGGGGACGTGTGGCGGCGCGCATCGATCCGGAATGGATTGAGCCGCTGGCACAACACCTGATCAAACGTAGCTACAGTGAACCGCACTGGGAAAAAGCCCAGGGTGCGGTTATGGCAACGGAAAAAGTCACGCTGTACGGCCTGGCCATTGTGCAGGCGCGTAAGGTCAACTACAGCCGTATCGATCCGCAACTCAGCCGCGAGTTGTTTATCCGTCATGCTCTGGTGGAAGGAGACTGGCAAACACGTCACGCGTTCCTGCGCAACAACCTTAAACTGCGCAGTGAAGTTGAAGATTTGGAACACAAATCGCGCCGTCGTGACATTCTCGTTGACGATGAAACGCTGTTTGCCTTCTACGATCGACGCATTGGCAGCGACGTGGTCTCAGCGCGTCATTTTGACAGCTGGTGGAAACAAGCGAGCAAAGAGAATCCCGATTTGCTCAGCTTTGATAAGCAGATGTTGATCAAAGAGGGTGCCGATAAAGTCAGCCAGTTGGATTACCCGAACTTCTGGCAGCAGGGCAATCTGAAGCTCAAACTGAGCTACCAGTTTGAGCCGGGCGGCGATGCGGATGGGGTGACCGTGCATATCCCATTACCGTTATTAAACCAGGTCGAAGAGAGCGGTTTTGAATGGCAAATTCCCGGCGTGCGCCGAGAGTTGGTGATCGCCCTGATCAAATCACTGCCCAAACCGACCCGTCGAAATCTGGTGCCAGCTCCGAACTATGCAGAAGCCTTCCTTGGCAGAGTTAAGGCTATGGAACTGCCGCTGTTAGACGCGCTGGAACGTGAATTCCGTCGCATGACCGGCGTTACCATCGACCGCGAAGCCTGGCAGTGGGATCAGGTGCCCGATCACCTCAAAATGACCTTCCGTATCGTTGATGAGCACAACCGCAAGTTGCAGGAAGGCAAAGATCTGCATCAGCTGAAACAAGTGCTGAAGGGTAAAGTGCAGGAGACGTTGTCAAAAGTGGCCGACGACGGGCTGGAGCAGAGCGGGCTGCATATCTGGAGCTTTGGCACTTTGCCACAAAGCTATGAACAGAAGCGCGGCAGCTATCAGGTAAAAGCCTGGCCGGCGCTGGTCGATGAGAAAGACAGTGTCGCTATTCGTCTGTTCGATAATGAGCTAGAGCAGCAAAAAATGATGTGGCGCGGACAGCGTCGCCTGTTGCTGCTGAATATCCCGTCGCCGATTAAGTATCTGCACGAGAAGCTACCAAATAAGGCCAAACTCGGTTTGTACTTCAATCCCTACGGCAAAGTGCTGGATCTGATCGATGATTGTATCGCCTGTGGCGTCGATAAGCTGATGGCGGCGGCGGGCGGTCCGGCGTGGCAACAAGAAAACTTCGAACAACTGCGTGACAAAGTGCGTGCAGAACTCAATGAGACGGTGGTGACCATCGCCAAACAGGTCGAGCAGATCCTGACGTCGGTGTTTAATATCAATAAGTTCCTGAAAGGCCGTGTGGATATGTCGCTGGCTCTGGCGCTGTCCGATATCAAAACGCAAATGAGTGGCTTGGTGTATCGCGGCTTTGTGACGGGCAATGGCTATCAACGACTGGCTGATACGTTGCGTTACCTGCAGGGTATTGAGCGCCGTCTGGAGAAACTGCCGGTTGACCCGCACAGCGATCGTGCGCGGATGCTGAAAGTGCAGGCGGTGGAAAAGGCGTGGCAGACATGGCGCAACAAGTTGCCGCCGCAACGTCAGGATGATGCCGATGTACAGGCTATTCGCTGGATGATTGAAGAGTTGAGGGTGAGCCATTTCGCGCAGCAGTTGGGCACACCGTTCCCGATCTCCGAAAAACGTATTTTGCAGGCGATGGAGCAGATAGGTTAATGCGTATGCCGGTGCGCATAAATGCGCACCCTACGAAATACGGCATCGATTTTTGTAGGGGCGCCATTCATGGCGACCGTGAGGCGGTTACTTTGCCAACTCCTCAAGACGGTCTTTAAACGAGGTCACTGCAATCGCTCGGTTATCCGCGCGGTAGCGGTCAGCAGGCGCTGGTGCCGAACTTTGCACGGCAATCAACTGCCAGCCATCAGCGGTTTTCAACAACAGCGGCGATCCGCTGTCGCCCGGCAGGGTATCACACTGGTGCGACAGCACCGCGCGCTGTGCCCAACCGGTAATCAAACAATCACTGTGCGAATAGAGCGTATCCAAATGATCAGCCGGATAGCCAGCCTGCGTCACTTTGCGCTCGGTGGTTTTGAGTGCATCAGTCAAATCACTGCGTGAACCGTCAAACAGCGGAATCGGCACAATGCCCGATGGCGGGTTATGCAGTATCACCAAACCATAATCGTAAGGGGCGGCACCCGGCGGCACGATCCAGCCTTCACCATCTGCCTGCAGTTTACGGGCTAAAGAGGGCTCGACGCGCGCATCAATATCATGAATCTCGTATCGCCAGCCCTTAGATCCAGCCATAAAACGCAGCGCAACGGGTTTATCGAATTTTCCTGGCGGGGCCAGCAAGCAGTGTCCGGCGGTTAAGGCCAGATGCGCAGAAATCAGGGTGGCGGTGCACAGGTTGCCGCTTTCGGTCTCTAACTGACCAATGGCGTCCCAGGGCGCGGCGCTAACATCGGTGATCGCTTTGCGGTGATCTTTGCCAAAAAAGAGTGTTTTGATGTCTTCCGGGCTTGGCCCATCTTCATCATCGGCATGTGCTGTGAGGTTGAAACTGAAAATACCAACAAGAAACAGGATAGCCAGGCGCATAGTTCTCTCAATGGCGAGAATAAAAAGAGGTTATTGTCATCACGCGTGAGCGGTAACTATAGTCGGAGAGCGGAAAAAAAGGGAGAAATATTGGAGTAATCAGCACGCTACAACGACTAGATAAAAAAACTGGCTGCAACGATGCCACACAGTATCATCACAATCAGGATAATTTCGAAGCGATAGCGACGCACCATTTTTCGCTACTCCAGTAAATAAACACCCGGCATAACCGGGTGTTTTTTAAATATTAATGCGGTGTTGGCGCTAAGAGCCGAACTTATTTAGCCGCTTTTTTCACTTTGTGATGCTTTTTAGCAGCCTGAGCTTTCTGTGCAGCTGGTTTGGTTACTTTTTTGTGGTGCTTTTTAGCAGCCTGAGCTTTCTGTGCAGCTGGCTTGGTTGCTTTTTTGTGGTGCTTTTTAGCAGCCTGGGCTTTCTGTGCAGCTGGCTTGGTTGCTTTTTTGTGGTGCTTTTTAGCAGCCTGAGCTTTCTGTGCAGCTGGGGCTTTCTTAGCTACTTTTTTGTGTTTCTTAGCTGCCTGCGCTTTCTGGGCAACTTTTTTATGGTGAACAGCTTTGTGCTTAACCGGTGCTGCGGTAGTAGTAGCGGCGGCAGCCGGAGCAGCAGTTGTCTCAGCAGCGAAAGCAACAGAAGACATACCCATAGCAGCGGCGATCACCAGTGCAACTAATTTTTTCATCGCAAAATCCTCGAACTATTTTTTCATGTGTAGCCCACTGCGGGGCCGGTGAAAGAACTATATGAAAAACAATTCGGTCTTTCCGTGAGGCATTGGTATCGGCGTGTAACGGAATGTACAAAGCAAGGTAAAGGATGTGAAAAGGGCGGCCTGACTGGCCGCCGCGCAGTTTACTCAGAGAGGTAGCGTTGTTCAAGGTGCTGGCGGAAATAGTGCGGATTCAGCGCTTCCCCTGTCGCATTGATCAGCAACTGCTGCGTAGGGAAGCGGCTGCCGTGTTGCCAGATGTTTTGCTGTAACCAGTCAAAGACTGGCTGCAACTCGCCATTCAGGATTAGTTCATCCACCTGCGGAATCGCCCGCTTCACCGCCTGGAACAGCTGGGCAGCGTACATGGCGCCCAAGGTATAAGTCGGGAAGTAACCAAAGGCACCGTCGGTCCAGTGAATGTCCTGCATACAGCCGTCACGGTAATTGCCACGGGTGTCAATGCCGAGCGATTGCTGCATCTTTTCGTCCCACAGCGCAGGGATATCTTCAACCTCAATGTCACCTTCAATCAACGCGCGTTCAATCTCGTAACGCAGGATCACATGCGCCGGATAACTCAGTTCATCTGCATCAACGCGAATAAAACCGGGTTTGACACGCTGGGTCTGGCGAATGAAGTTGCTGACTTCTAACGCAGGCTGATCCCCCATCAGAGCCACCACCTGCGGGTGAATATGTTGCAGGAAGCTGTTGCTGCGCCCCAACTGCATCTCCATAAACAGGCTTTGTGACTCATGCATCGCCGTGGAACGCGCATGGGCAACCGGCTGTCCACGCCACTGGTGCGGCAGGTTCTGCTCGTATCGCGCGTGGCCCGTTTCATGGATCACGCCCATCATGGCACTGAGGAAATCGTTCTCGTTGTAACGCGTGGTAATGCGCACATCTTCTGGCACGCCGCCGCAGAAGGGGTGGGCGCTAACGTCAAGACGACCATGATTGAAGTCGAAGCCGAGCGTCTTCATGACACTCAGACCCAGTTGTTTCTGTGCATCGATGGCGAAAGGACCCACAGGCGCCGCGATGGGGGTTTTCTGCTGTTTCGCTACGGCTTTTTGCAGCAGGTCTGGCAACCAGCTTTTTAACTCGCCAAAGGTGCTATCGAGTTGGGCGCTGGTCATGCCGGGCTCGAACACATCCAGCAAGGCATCATAACGGGAAACACCGGAGGCTGCTGCTCGCAACTGGGCCTCTTCACGGCTGAGTTTGACCACTTCTTTTAAGTTGGCAGAGAAGCCAGCCCAGTCATTGGCCGGGCGCTGCTGACGCCACGCATGCTCACAACGTGAGCCCGCCAGCGATTTCGCTTCCACCAGCGCAGCGGGCAGGATTGTCGCTTGCTTCCACGCACGTTGCATTTCACTGAGGTTGGCCTGCTCAACGTCGTTCAGGGATTCCTGCTGCGAAGCATCGAACAAACCGCCGAGACGCTTATCGGTCAACAGTTCATGCATGAAGACACTCAGTTCGGCCATGGCTTCACCACGTGCCTGGCTACCGCCCGGTGGCATGGTGGTTTGCATATCGACGCCAGCGATAGCGCCCAGATGACCGAAGCGCGATAAGCGCTGGAATGTACGGCTAAGTTGCTGATAAGCGGATGTCACAGTTGAAGCTCCTTATGACGGTAAACGGGGCGGAATGTCTCGCAAGGGTAGATCAATCGGCCAGCAGAAGCGAACACAGGCACCGCCTAACGGGCTGCTCTCAATGCTGACCTGTCCCTGCAGCGCTTGCGCGATAGAGTGAACAATCGCCAGGCCTAAACCACAGCCGCCTGTGGCGCGGTCGCGACTGGGATCAAGACGCACGAACGGTTCAAACACGCGGGCGCGCTCTTCCTGAGGAATGCCTGGGCCATCATCTTCTACCTGTAAATTAGCCATCGCGCCGTCAAACCATAAGCTGACGCGCAATCGCTGTTGGGCATAGCGCAGGGCATTATTGACCAGATTATCCAGCACGCGCTCCATCAGGCGAGTATCCGCGGCACCGACATTTTCCAGTTGCGGGATATCCAGCGCGATCTGCGCCTGCGGATTCATGGTTTGCACATCTTCGATATGCAGCCGCAACCATTGGGCAAGGTCGAATGACTGCAAATTGAGGTCAACACGCGGGCGATCCAGGCGAGCGTAGGTGAGTAATTCTTCGATCAGGCTCTCTAACTGGCCGACATCGCGGTTTAGCGCGGCGGACTCCGCTTCACTCAGGTTATCGCTCATTTCTAAGCGATAACGCAATCGCACTAACGGCGTACGCAACTCGTGCGCGATGCCATCAATCAACTGTTTCTTACTGGCGACCAGCGTATTGATGTTATCCGCCATTTGGTTAAACGCCACGCCCAGGCTGTGCAGGCTGGATGTGCTTTCAAAATGGGTTCGCACATCCAGTTCACCGCGACCAAAGCGCTGTGCCGCTTTTTCCAGGCGCTGCATCTCCTGCCAGTGCGGTCGCAACCAGATAAACACCGGCAGCGCCAGTGACATTCCGATAAAGGCCAGTAAGGCGATATCCAGGATGCGCATTTGATGCAGATAGAACAAGTAGGGAATGGGACCGACAGAGAGCACATAATGGCTGCGCGGAATATGCTGCAGGAAGGTGTACTGATCGTCCTGTGCGACAATCTCACCTGCGCGCAGGCGACGCATGTCGGCTTCATCCAGCTGATACTTGCTCATCGGTTCGATATGCAGCTCAAACGACAGATCGAGATCGAGATTGCGGATGGTTTTGTTCCAGTCACGCGGCGGGATCTCGCGTAGTTCGCTGCGCATCAAAAACAGCGAGCTGGCCATCAAGTCATTCATCGACTGACGACCAGCACGTTCAGCAGTGAACTTGTACACCAGACCGACCAGCAGCGTCATCACCAGAAAACAGACAAACAGCAGCAAATAGAACTGAATGAAGAGCTTTCTCATGCGGAGCGGGTATCCCAGGCCTGTGGTGCGAACAGATAACCTTTATTACGGATAGTTTTGATGCGGAACGGCTCGGTGGCGCTGTCATAAAGCTTCTTACGCAGGCGCGAGATCGCCACATCAATACTGCGATCCATGCCGTCATAGGTCACGCCACGTAACGTTTTAAGCAGGGCATCACGATTCAATATCTGCCCAGCATGGGTTGCCAGCTCCCACAGCAAATCGAAATCAGCTGTGGACAGCGTGATATTTTCCTCGAACAGCGTCACCTGACGATTCAGTGAATCTATCGTCAATGAACCAAAGCGCAGCACGCGCTGTGAGCTCTGCACGGCGGGCGCCACTTCCGGTTGCATACCCTGCGCCTGGCGCAGGTGCAAACGCAGGCGCGCCAGCAGCACGGCAGGTGGCGTGGTTTTCAGAATGTAATCGTTGGCACCCATTTCCAATGCAAGGATGTGGTTCATATCGCTGTCGAGTGAGGTCAATAATACGATTGGACCTTGCCAGTGGGCGCGAAGATCGCGGCACACCGTCATGCCATCTTTGCCGGGTAGCATAATATCCAGCAAAACCAGATCGGGATCGACCTCAAGAATGGTGGCTTCTGCGCGGTCACCGCGGGTTTCAACCGTGACTTCAATATCGTGGCGGCCAAGGTAAGCGGCGATCAGTTCGCCCACTTCTGGCTCATCTTCCACATAGACAATTCTGTTCATATTTCTCTGCGCGTGATGAGAATGACAGCAGCATAACTTTTCCTGGTCCTGAGCTCTACGCTATCGCACGAAATATCCCTCTCTGACTGGTATGTTCCCAGGGAAATGTGCCATTATTAGCGGCGCGTTGTAGCGCAAGGTTCGGAACCGCAATAAAAACCAGGAGGAGTGCGAGGGTGTCTGATAAAGAGCTGGCTTCAGCCGGATACAGTGACCGCATCTGCTTCAATTACAGTGATTTTCTTTCCGCTTCCTGCAAAAAACGCTGGAGTTTTGTCGATGCCATTTACGGCGTGATGCCCATCTTTGGCATGGTGACGCGTAAATCTGCGCATGGCTTAGCGGCCAGTGACGATCACCTCAAAGAATTAGCATTACAAATCATTTCAACTCAGGTCAGTGACGAGATAAACATCGCTCGACTCATCACCTTAGCTGAGCAGCAACACATCAGTCGTTTCGATATCCAGTTACCTTATCCTTTGTCAGCTGAGCAGCTTGACGCAATCCATCAGGAATACCGTAAAGCGCTTAATCTGACACAGCAGGATGACCTGCTGTGTGTTTCTATTCCGGTACAACCGCACTAATTATTGCGTGAGCTGCCATACCGCAGGCAGTGAAGCCGCCATCAGCAAGACAATCGCGATGCGCTCCAGTTGTGACAGCACCTTGTCACTGCGACCGCCGCGTCGCGCATAAAGGAACAGTAGCAATCCCGGCGCATACAACACCACAGAAAGCAGCAAGTGCAACGGGCCAGAGGCATACAACAACCACAGCCCATAGGCGCTGGCACCGATGCCGGTGATCATCGCCAACGGTTTGTTCTGCCCGCGCACCACTTTAATCAGATATAACCCCACCAGCAGATAGGGCACCAGAATCATCTCTGAAGCAATGGTCAGCAAGGTGTTGTAGTCGGCACCGGTAATAGCGATCAGGATCAGACACAGCTGTACGCTGCCATTAGTGAGCCATAATGAGGCGGTGGGCGAGTTGTGGCGGTTCTGGCGTGCAATAATGCGCGGAAAAGCGCCTTGCTGCGCGGCGAGGAAGGGCACTTCGGCTGCCATAATGGTCCAGCTCAGATACGCGCCGCAAACGGAAATGATCAAGCCTACGGCGATAACAGCATTACCCCAGTGCCCCATTAAATGCTGCATTAATCCTGCCATGGAAGGGTTGCGCATCTGTGCCAACTCAGCGCGCGGCACCACACCCAATGACAGCAACGTCACCAGCAGATAGACCAGCAGCGCCGCGATCACCGCGAGCATGGTGGCGCGTCCAACATCTTTCTTATGACGCGCGCGCGCGGAGACCACCACGGCACCTTCAACGCCGATAAATACCCAAAGCGTGATCAGCATGGTTTGTTTGACCTGCTGCCACAGCGGCTGCCCGAGCGTCAGCCCACTGAAATCCACGCTGAAACGATCGTAGTTGAAGGCCAACAGTGCCAGCACCACAAACAACAGCAACGGCACCAGTTTGCCCAAGGTGGCCAGCAAATTAATGCTGGCTGCGGTTTGTACGCCGCGCAAGACCAGAAAATGCACCAACCACAGCAACATCGAGGCACCCAGCATCGCTTGCCAGGTATTGCCATCACCCAAGACTACGTGATCCGGTGTGTCGGTGAAGAAACTCAGTGCTGAGAAGACGATCACCAGATAGGAGACGTTCGCGATCACCGCGCATAACCAGTAGCCCCACGCGGAGCAAAAGCCCATTAGCTCGCCAAAACCGGCGCGTGCGTAAGCAAAGATTCCGCCATCCAGCTCGGGTTTCAGACGTGTCAGCAACAGCATGGCCAGCGCAAGAAAAATGATCCCCACGCCCGTAATCAACCAACCAATCAGCAAGGCGGCGGGTCCCGCTACGGCGGCCATATTTTGCGGCAGGCTAAACACCCCTGCGCCCAACATTGAACTGAGTACCAGCGCGGTGAGTGCACCAAGACCTAATTTTTTATCCAAAACGCCATTCCTGAGCAGCAGAGTATGCTGGGTAGTGACTATTCCGCTGGAGAGTAACGTGGCAATAAGCCGAGATTGAAACGGAATACCCTAAAAACAGGCGAAGGATTTTACGGAGAGCGAATGGGGAAGGCAATGCAGGATTATGCAAATCTGCGCACAGACTATGCAAACAGAAAGCAGGGCGACGAATGCCACCCTGCTTGGGTGTTACTTGAACAGATCGGCAGTCACCGTCAGGTTGCCGCCACTCTGGCTCGACCACTGACGGGTGATGTGATAGTACTTCGCACCTTTGTCCGCAGCGCGTTTTGCTACCGCTTCAGAGACTTCCGTTGGTGTACCGAAGTGGTCAGAGAAGGTCACGGTATCAAACGGCTGCATTTGCGCCGCGGTGATGGCATTCACTTCCTGAACGCTGCGACCATCAGCCAGCTTCACGGTATAACGTTGGCCGGTTGAGCTCTGGGTTTCAAAGAAACGACCCACGCTACGGCTTGGTGTATCGGAAGAGGCTACGCCCGGAATGGCGACTTTCTTCGCTTCTGCGCCGCCTGCTGCCAGCGCTGCTTTACCGGCTTCTGAATCGGCAGGGATGGAGTCAGAGACGTTCTGCACCTTACGCTCTGGTGCATCGGCTTTATAAACGTAAGCGGTGACATACTGGTTGCCGCCGTTGTTCGCATCAACCTGACGCACAATAAAGAAGGACGCTGCGCCTTTTTCTTTAGCTTGTTTGGCAATGGCATCATTCACGTCGGGCTGGCTGGAGAAGAAACCACTGACGGATACGGTATCGAATGGCTCTAAGCGATAGGCTTCTGCTTTAGGCAACTCTTTCACGCCATTAAACATACGATACTGGGTGGACTCATCCGCTTTAGGTGCATTGGCTTTGTACAGGTCTGCCGTTACACGCCAGTTACCGCCGTTGCCATTGGTGTCATTGATACCTTGCACATAGAAAGAGTCAGCGCCTTTCTCATCGGCGGCTTTAGAGATGGCATCAGTGGCATCACCGATGGCATTAAAACGGCCGTTGATATTAATACGTTCGAATGGCTTCAACGCGGCCGCTTGTTCTGGCGTCAACTCTTTGGCGGCAAATGCATTTGCTGCCAGCAGAGATAACAAGGTGGACGCCAGAATGGTGTTCTTCAGCTTCATAAAAATGATCCTTCGCCTTACGCAAAATGAGTACGAAAACGTGCTGGACTCTTGATGTATAACAGATTAGCCGCTGATTATTGCATGTAATAATCAGCCTGTCTCAGCCAATTTATGCGCATAAGATTGACAATCACCGCAAATTATTCATCGACATGTCATTTGCCTATGCTATGGCTTTTTTTTAACCAGGTTACCACTAATTCTGGTAACGCATAGTGCCATAATGGTTAAAGTATTGTTAAATAAAGGTTTTTAAAAACACTTAATTCGACATGACACGATTTTGCGCAGCAGATTATTTTTTATTACGTCATAAAACTAGTGGCAAAACGTGGCATTCAATCTTTGCATCTGAATATTTGAGTGAATGTCATAAGTGTGCGTTATCGCTGTGGATCACTTTTCACATTTTCAGTAGGTTATAAAGACTTTGTTACATTGCGCATTTTGCTCATAAAAAGCTGAAACGCTGTTTCAGCCTTATGGGCTTGTGCCACTTACAGAACCTCATCCTTTAATTGTTGAAAGGAAACAGTATGTTAATTGGGATACCCAAAGAAAGGTTAGCCAACGAGTCACGTGTCGCCGCGACGCCTAAGACCGTTGAGCAACTGATCAAGCTGGGATTCAGCGTAACTGTCGAACAGGGCGCGGGAATGCGTGCCAGCTTCGATGATGAAAGCTTTATCGCCGCTGGTGCCACTATCAGCAGTACCACTGATGTCTGGCAGTCTGACATTGTGTTAAAAGTGAACGCGCCGGATGATCAAGAAATTGAGCTGACGCGTGCGGGTAGCACGCTAGTGAGCTTTATCTGCCCAGCACAAAATCCGGCATTGCTGGAGAAACTAGCGGCCCGTCAGGTCACCGTGATGGCGATGGATTCTGTGCCACGTATTTCACGCGCGCAGGCTCTGGATGCACTGAGTTCCATGGCGAACATCGCCGGTTATCGTGCGATCGTCGAAGCTGCTCACGAGTTCGGACGTTTCTTCACCGGTCAAATCACCGCAGCAGGCAAAGTACCGCCAGCGAAAGTGATGATCATCGGTGCGGGCGTTGCAGGTCTGGCAGCTATCGGTGCAGCAGGGAGCTTAGGAGCGATTGTCCGTGCCTTCGACACCCGTCCTGAAGTCAAAGAACAGGTGCAGAGTATGGGCGCCGAGTTCCTTGAACTGGACTTCGAAGAAGAAGCCGGTAGTGGCGATGGCTATGCCAAAGTGATGTCCGAAGCCTTTATTAAGGCAGAGATGGAACTGTTTGCCGCCCAGGCGAAAGAAGTCGACATCATTGTCACGACCGCCCTGATTCCAGGTAAACCGGCCCCGAAACTGATCACTGAAGAAATGGTTGCCAGCATGAAGCCTGGCAGTGTGATCGTCGATTTAGCGGCTGCCACCGGTGGTAACTGTGATCTCACCGTTGCCGATCAGGTTACCCTGACCAGCAACGGCGTGAAGATCATTGGTTATACCGATCTGCCAAGCCGTCTGGCGACGCAGTCTTCCCAGCTGTATGGCACCAACCTGGTCAACCTGCTGAAACTGCTGTGTAAAGAGAAGAACGGCGAAATCACCGTCGACTTCGAAGACGTCGTGGTACGTGGCGTTACTGTGGTTCGCGAAGGTGAAGTGACCTGGCCTGCACCGCCAATTCAGGTTTCAGCCGCACCTAAAGCTACGCAAGCCGCCATTGAGCCGAAAGCTAAAGTAGAAGCCAAACCGGTTTCGCCTTGGCGTAAGTATCTGCTGCTGGCCCTGGCGATTGTGCTGTTCGCCTGTCTGGCCAACGTGGCACCGGCAGAGTTCCTGTCTCACTTCACCGTCTTTGCGCTCGCCTGCGTAGTCGGTTACTACGTGGTCTGGAACGTCAGTCATGCTTTGCATACCCCGCTGATGTCTGTCACTAACGCCATATCCGGCATCATTGTTGTGGGGGCAGTATTGCAGATGGGCCACGGTGGCTGGGTGACGTTCCTGGCCTTCGTTGCCGTACTGATTGCCAGCATCAATATCTTCGGTGGTTTCACCGTCACCCAGCGCATGCTGAAAATGTTTCGTAAGAATTAAGGGGTAACAACATGTCTGGCGGATTAGTGACTGCAGCATACATTGTTGCCGCAATTCTGTTTATTTTCAGCCTTGCGGGTCTCTCAAAGCATGAGACCTCCAAGCAGGGTAATATTTTTGGTATGAGCGGCATGGCGATTGCTCTGCTGGCCACCATCTTCGGTCCAAACAGCGGTAACGTTGCGTGGATCCTGTTGGCAATGGTGATCGGTGGTGCAATAGGCGTGCGTCTGGCGAAGAAAGTCGAAATGACGGAAATGCCAGAGCTGGTGGCGATCCTGCACAGCTTCGTGGGTCTGGCTGCGGTACTGGTGGGCTTCAACAGCTACCTGGACCACGCTCCGGGTCTGGCACCAGTGATGGAGAATATCCATCTGACGGAAGTGTTCCTCGGCATCTTTATCGGTGCAGTGACCTTCACCGGTTCCCTGGTGGCGTTTGGCAAACTGCGCGGCAAGATTTCGTCAAAAGCGCTGATGCTGCCGCATCGCCATAAAATGAATCTGGCGGCGCTGGTGGTTTCCTTCCTGCTGATGCTGTGGTTTGTTCAGACGGACAGCACCGCTTCGCAAGTGGTTGCCGTACTGCTGATGACGGTGATTGCGCTGGTGTTCGGCTGGCATTTGGTGGCCTCGATAGGCGGTGCGGATATGCCCGTGGTGGTCTCAATGCTGAACTCCTACTCCGGTTGGGCCGCAGCGGCTGCAGGTTTTATGCTGAGCAACGACCTGCTGATCGTGACCGGTGCGCTGGTCGGTTCTTCTGGTGCCATCCTCTCTTACATTATGTGTAAAGCGATGAACCGCTCGTTCATTAGCGTGATTGCCGGTGGTTTTGGCACGGACGTGAGTGTCGGTGGGGAAAGCGAAGAAGAGGGTGAACATCGTGAAATCACGGCGGAAGAGACCGCAGAACTGCTGAAAAACTCGACTTCGGTGATCATCACCCCTGGCTACGGTATGGCGGTGGCGCAGGCACAGTATCCGGTGGCAGAAATTACCGAGAAACTGCGTGCGCGTGGCATCAAAGTGCGTTTCGGTATCCACCCGGTGGCGGGGCGTTTACCTGGACACATGAACGTGTTGCTGGCGGAAGCGAAAGTGCCGTATGACGTGGTGCTGGAAATGGACGAGATTAACGATGATTTCAGCGACACGGATACCGTACTGGTTATCGGTGCCAATGACACCGTTAACCCGGCGGCGCAGGAAGATCCGCGCAGTCCTATCGCGGGCATGCCGGTGCTGGAAGTGTGGAAAGCGCAGAACGTTATCGTGTTCAAGCGTTCGATGAACACCGGTTATGCGGGTGTGCAGAATCCACTGTTCTTTAAAGACAACACCCAAATGTTGTTTGGCGATGCCAAAGCCAGCGTAGAAGGTATTTTGCGCGCGCTGTAAGCCGTTACCGCAGTAAGAAGAAGGGCGACCCGATGGTCGCCCTTGTTGTTTCAATCGTCCTCGTCTTCTTCATCGTCGTAATCAATCGGCGATTTAAAATCGTCAGGTTTGATCGCCAACAAATCACAGCGCAGATGGTCAATCACTTGTTCCGCGGTATTCCCCAAAAACGCTGCCGACAACCCGGTACGCCCAATGGTGCCCAGCACCACAATCCCGACTTCCAGATGTGAAGCGATATCCGGAATGACCTCTTCAGGTAGACCTTTCGCCACGTGGGTAAACTCTTCACCGATGGAGAATTTTTGCCGTAACGCTTTCATCGCCACCAGATGCTGGCCGCGGATCGCGTCGTTATAAACGCTGGGATCGAAGTCAGGCAACTCGATGGCGATATTGATAGGGGTGATCGGATAGGCGCCGACCAGGTGAACTTCCGTGTGGTTGACCATGTCGGCCAGCAGAGCGGTTTCGCGGATCAGTTTCTGATTAAGCTCATCATGATGGGGTTCTTCGCTCGCCAGATTGACCGCTACCACTGCTTTACCGCCTTCCGGCCAAGGCTGGTCTTTTACCATCCACACCGGGCACGGGCATTTACGCAGCAGATGCCAGTCTGTAGGGGTAAAAATCACCGCTTCCAAACGATCGTGTTGATGGGCCATTTTCAGCACTAAATCATGCTGATGCGCCATCACTTCCTGAATAATCGCCTCGTAAGGCCGGTTGTGCCACACCACGGCGATCTCGATGTCAACACCAGCATCCAGATAGGCATGGGCCTGTTGGCGAATCCACTCGGTACGTTGGCTGATCACCCCTTTACGCATGTTGGATCGCTCATCTGGCGACAACAAGGTGGTCATTTCATAGGAAAAGTCGTAGATAGGCAGGAAAGCTTTGATTTTTCCGCCGATACGTTGATTGAGATACACCGCACGGCGCAGCGCGGGTTGGTCATCCTGCTGGGCGTCAATCACAACCAGAATATTTTGGTACCGGGACATAAGGCAATCTCCTCAAACCAAAGCAAGTTGGATTAAAGATAGCCTAAGTTGGCGCAGGGCAGAAGGGGAAAAGTTGTTGCCGGATCAATAAAATAACATTTATCGACCCGGCACAGAATCAGGCAGCCTGTTCAGCCTGGCCAGCCAGTTCTGCTAACAAAGCATGGTTTTCAATGGTGATGTATTTGCCTTTTACTGCCAACATACCGCTTTTCTGGAAGCGGCCCAGCAAGCGGCTGATGGTTTCTACCGTTAGTCCCAGGTAGTTACCAATGTCGCCGCGTGTCATGGTCAAACGGAATTCACGTTGTGAAAAACCACGCTGACCGAAACGGCGCGACAGGTTCCAGACAAAAGCCGCCAGACGCTCTTCCGCGTTCTTTTTTGATAGCAACAGGATCATGTCCTGATCGCCTTTAATCTCGCCACTCATCAGACGCATCATCTGCTGGCGCAGTGCTGGCATTTTACCGGAAAGGTCGTCGAGGGTTTCAAAAGGAATTTCACACACCATGGCCGTTTCAAGCGCCTGGGCGAAACTGGGGTGATGCGCGCCGACAATGGCATCAAAGCCGACCAGATCTCCGGCAAGATGGAAACCGGTGATCTGTTCGTCACCCTGTTCAGTAATGGTGTAGCTTTTGATGGTGCCGGAGCGGATAGCGTAAAGCGATTTCAGTTCATCACCGGCTTTGAACAGCGTCTGGCCTTTCTGAATTGGCTTTTTGCGTTCGATGATATTATCCAGCTGATCAAGTTCGTGTTCGTTCAGCGTGAAGGGAATACACAATTGGCTAATGCTGCAATCCTGGCAATGGATGGCACAACCGCCTGACTGAATACGTCGAATGCTGCGTTTTTCCTGGATCATATAGGTTCGCTCGGTGATTATTGACTGCTGTCAATTTTAACATTTTTATTGGTTAAGGGAACTCATCCGAGCAGTAATAATCCTAAAAACCCCACTAAAGGCGGGTATTCCTGCGTTTACGCAACCTGGATGCCAACGCGTTTTTTGATCTGGCACGTTTTCTTTCCATGTTTACATCTGTTCACAGCTTGTCATCAGACAAAACGTGACAGATGTGATGCCAAAAATCCTTTGCTACTATTTGCTTTTGAGCGGCATGTTGCGTTAAGCAAACCACCAGGCGTGAGACGAAACCATGAACCTAGACGATGAAGACCTTTTCCGGGATGCCATGGGCGATGTGACACCACTGAAAGATTGCGCTAACACCCAATGGCTGCGCGCACCTTCGACCAAAGAACCGCGCGCTGCGCAATTGCGCGATGAAGAGGAGAATTTCCTTACCCGAGGCTTTCTCGACATTATTCCACTGACGACGCCGCTGGAATATAAAACGGAAGGGATTCAACAGGGCGTACTGGATAAAATGCGACAGGGGAAATACCCGCTGGATGCCAGTCTGAATCTGCTACGGCAGCCAGTGGAAACTTGCCGTCAGTCGTTGTTTAGTTTTATGCGACAAGCCCAGAAACAAGGGTTGCGTAATCTGCTGATTATCCATGGCAAAGGCCGGGACGATGAATCACATGCCAATATCGTGCGTAGCTATCTGGCGCGCTGGCTACCCGAATTCGAAGAGGTGCAAAGTTTTTGCATCGCACAGCCGCAGCATGGTGGCGGTGGCGCACTCTACGTCGGCTTACGTAAAACCGAACAGGCACGCCAGGATAACCGTGAGCGCCACGCCAAGCGCAGCCGTTAGTCAGGTGTGGAATTTACGAATGGTCGCCATCAGCACTTCGGCACTGAGGCTTAGGCTACTCGCGCTTCGCGTAATGATCCCAACCGGTTCTCCCGGTCCCGGTGAGTTAATTGGTAGTGCCGCAACGGCCTGATGGCTCAAATCTTCTTTGATCGCACCAGAAGGCACAAACCATACATAGTCATAGCGTAGTGCCAGTTGACGGGCGAGGGAAGTCGATGACGTTTCCACGCAGTTGGCGGGAAGAGAACAACCCTGTTCATCCAGCATATGCTGCGCGATGCGGCGCGGCGCGGTGCCTTCTGGTGAAATCACCACCGGCCACTGCATGGCGCGCGACAGCGTGACGTTGTCACTTAAAAGCGGATGCTCAGGGCGTACCACCAGCTTCAGTGACTCCAGGAATAGCAACTCATAAGTGAGTCCCGCCATCATTTCACTGTCCGCCATACGACCGATACCAATATCAAATTCTCCGGCACGTAGACCCGCCAGCAGCACGTTGTTGTGTAAGGTTGCAACCTGCACTGTGGTATTGGGCTGCTGTTCGTGGAATCGATCGAGAATTTGCGGCAGCATCCCCATCGCTGCAGTCGTCAGGGCGCCTAGGCGGATCACCACCGGCCGACCGGGCTGCGGGGTATTAAAGCTTTGGCCCGCATGATTCAGTGCATCGAGCACCTTCACTGCATGAATCAGAAATTGCTCGCCTAAAGTAGTGAGTTGCGCGCCGAGACGACCGCGTTCAAACAGCCGTGCTCCTGCCAGCTCTTCCAGCTCGTTGAGCGTTTTGGAAAGCGCAGGTTGGCTTAGATTCAATGTTTCAGCCGCGCGCCCCAGCGTCCCTTGTTGGGCGACAGCCACAAAGGTGTGTAAATGGCGCAAGCGAATGCGCTGATTGAAAAGGATATTTTTGTCCATAGCCCTCAACATAATGAGTTTTGTCGGGTGGCGGCAACTGAAAAAGGGGAATTATGTTAACTTCACTGCAAAATTATATTAACAAAATCGGCAATCCGTACCGGTTTTACTAACGCATTGTAATGATTCGATAAATTGAAAACGCATTTCAAGGCAAAACTATCACCTTCTGTAATATCAACTGCTTAATCTCGCAAAATTTGAATAATTCTCAGTTACACTCAAAAATCCTGCCCGTTATTGTTAACGATGAGCTATCATTAGCGCCGTTTTTTTTACCAAAACTGATGACATACCCTAAATAATTCGAATTGCTGCATAAAAAGCGCTTGCGCAGCCAACGCAACTGCGGTGAGAAGTAGAACAGGTATAGACAATGAAAGTGCAGGAGTTAATCAGTGACCAGCGTTGAAGCCGTAGATGTTCGCCAGCTCATTAATCAGAGTGCGCTCAGTCGCTGGCAAAAGCGCCTGATTGCACTGTGCTTCATCGTTGTGGCGCTGGATGGTATGGACATCGCGTTAATGGGCTTTATTGCTCCGACATTGAAAGTCAGTTGGGGCGTCACCAACCATCAACTTGGCATGGTGATCAGTGCAGCGCTGATCGGGCTGGCGTTAGGCGCGATGGTTGCCGGGCCTTTGGCCGATCGTTATGGTCGTCGGGTCATGATATTACTCAGCGTGGGCTTCTTTGGTTTGTGGACGCTGGCAACCGCCATGGCGCAAAACGTGGAACAGATGATGCTGTTCCGTTTTCTTACCGGCCTGGGGCTGGGCGCGGCGATGCCGAATGTCGGGACGCTGGTGGCGGAATACGCACCCGAGCGCCGCCGCTCTTTCATTATTACCGTGGTGTTTTGTGGCTTTACCTTTGGTGCTGCCTCCGGTGGATTTGCCGCTTCCTGGTTGCTACCTCGCTATGGCTGGCATTCGGTGATGCTGATGGGCGGCGTGTTGCCCTTGGTTGTGCTGCCATTCTTGCTGCGCGGTTTACCTGAGTCGGTGCGGTTTCTCATCAGTCGCCGTGCGCCTGCTGCACGCATCCACGCCATTCTTGAACGGATGTTGCCGGGCGTCGTTCAGCCCGATAGCCATTATCAGTCCAGTGAACATATCGCCGTGCGTCGGGGGGCAGTGGCCACGGTAGTGTCAAAGCGCTACTTGTTTGGCAGCCTGATGCTGTGGGGCGGCTACTTTATGGGCTTGTTCCTGGTGTATCTGATCGGCAGTTGGATGCCCTCGCTCATTAATACTTTGGGCATGTCCGTCACGGAAGCGGCTATTGTCACCGCCATGTATCAGGCGGGCGGTACCGTGGGTTCGCTGTTTGCAGGCTGGCTGATGGACCGCATCAATGCCAATATCGCCCTGGCGGTGATCTATTTCTGTGGAGGCATTGCGATAGTCGCGCTGGGCTTCTCACCGGCTGAGGTGGGCTTGATGAGCGCGATTGCCTTCTTCAGTGGCTTCTGTTTCAACGGGGCCAATACCGGCATGAATGCCTTATCCGCCAGCTATTATCCTACACATGCGCGTGCCACCGGGTCGAGTTGGATGCACGGCGTTGGGCGCGTGGGGGCGATAATGAGCGCGTTTGTCGGCGCAGAACTCCTTTCCCTCGGCTGGTCTTTTAGCCAGATTTTCCTGTTACTGGCGATCCCTGCCGTATTGACCACCATCATGCTGGCGTTGAAGTGCCGTTTTGGCGACCAGGCCGAACGGCTTGAGTGACAGGGCGATCACAGTTCGACGAAATTCTCCCACGGCGTTAAAGGGTTGATCTACATTAGCAACAACCCTTTAGCCCGAGGTGATGACCATGGAAAACTTTCTCACCAGCGATGCCATTCGCACGCTGTTCTCCCAGGCGATGTCCAGCATGTATCAGCAAGAAGTGCCTCAGTATGGCACGCTGACGCAATTGGTCACCGCCGTGAATGAACGTACGCTGGAAGCCAACCCCGCCTTAAAAAACCGCCTGGCAGCCGCCGATGAACTGAGCCGTCTAAGCGTTGAACGCCATGGTGCGATTCGTGTGGGAACGGCTGCTGAACTCAGTATGCTGCGGCAGATGTTTGCTGTCATGGGCATGGAACCGGTGGGATATTATGATCTGTCCCAGGCGGGTGTGCCGGTTCACTCCACGGCTTTTCGTCCTGTCAGCGACAGTGCGCTGCGGCGTAATCCCTTCCGCGTGTTTACTTCATTACTGCGACTGGAGTTGATTGATGATCTGGCATTACGCGAACAGGCCGCCGCGATTTTAGCGGCGCGAGATATCTTTACCGAAGAGTGTCGAGCATTAATTGCCCGGCATCAGCAACAGGGTGGATTAGATGCCGCTGATGCGGCCCGTTTCGTCAAAGAGGCACTGGAAACATTCCGCTGGCATGCCCATACCACCGTAGACAGCAAGACTTACCACGCCTTGTCTCAGCAACATCGTTTAGTGGCTGATGTTGTGTGCTTCCAGGGCTGTCACATTAACCATCTCACACCGCGCACCCTTGATATTGATCGCGTGCAAGCGCTGATGCCCTCACGGGGTATTGATCCGAAAACGCTGATTGAGGGGCCGCCTCAACGGCAGGTGCCGATTTTGCTCCGTCAAACCAGTTTTAAAGCGCTGGAAGAGGCAGTACATTTTAACGATGGATCGCCGGGTACCCACACCGCGCGCTTTGGCGAAATTGAGCAGCGCGGTGCCGCATTAACGCCAAAAGGTCGTGCACTCTATGACCGTCTGTTGGCGGAAGCGGGGACCGGTGCTGACAACCTGCATCATCAACAGCATCTCAGCGCCGTATTTCGCGACTTCCCCGATGTTGAGGACTCACTGCGGGAGCAGGAGCTGGCATGGTTCCGCTACCGTTTAACCGATAAAGGGGAACATCAGCGTCCACAGCCAGGTGAAAGCGTGGCGCAGTTGCTCGCTGAGGGGCGGTTACAGGCCGAGCCGATTATCTATGAGGATTTTCTGCCAGTGAGTGCAGCGGGCATTTTCCAGTCTAATCTGGGTGATGAAGTGCAGGCGCGTAGTGCAGGGAATGCCAGTCGGGCGGATTTTGAAGCCGCATTAGGTGCAAAGGTGCAAGACGAAATGGCGCTCTATCAGCAGATGCAACAGCGCAGTCTGGCGCGTTGCGGCATTGTCAAAGCCTGAGAAAGCCGGCCTGTGGAGGGGCAATCCCCTTCACCGGACCGGCTATTTTTTCTTCTACTATTTATTGCAGGCGCGAATCACGCACCAGCGTGTACTTCCCGGCACCCAAGAACATGATGGCGAGCGCGCCAAGCAGATAAAGGGCTTCTGTTTCCAGAGACCAGGCTCCTACATCTGTTCGATGCCAGACGGCGCCCATTTTTACCAGCAAGGTCGCGACAATCATATTCACCGCAATAATGAAGGCCGCTGGGCGCGTCATTAAACCGATGATCACCATCACAGGTGCCACTATTTCCCCGATGTAAGCACCGTAAGCGATGAAACCTGGCATACCTTTTACGGCCAGCAAATGGGCTATCCAGTCGACGCCATGCATCACTTTGAATTCGCCATGAAACAGCAGCAGGCCGCCAAATGTGAGACGTAACAGCAGTTTACCGAAATCCGGGTGATCACTCATCCGGCTGAACATCTGATTGATTCCACCGAACATCGCGCTTCTCCGTCTCGCCAGGTTAACTTAAAACTTTAGAACACATTGCCATGCCAGGGTTAGCCAAAAAATTTGATGGTGTTGTTCAGTGGATCGAATGCTGCTTCGGCTTAATCTGCAAATGCTTTCGGAACATGGACATTCGTGCAAGGCCTGCAAATAATGGAACTACGCATTATCCGGGAACCCGAGATGAAAAACGAACGACGTCTGAGGATTATGACCGCAGAGGGCGAACTCAGAGGCCTGATTGATGATGATCTCTTTGTCTTCAAGGGAATACCTTACGCCGCTGCACCGGTAGGCAAATTACGCTGGCGTCCACCGCAGCCGGTCGCACCCTGGAAAACGGTGCGTGATGCCACCGAGTGGGGCAATGCCAGTTGGCAGAATCGTGACTATTGTGTGGCCGTTGGTGGTGGTGATCCGGGCTGTTATAGTGAGGACTGCCTTTACCTTAATATCTGGACGCCGGACGTCGAGCCTTCGCATCCGATGCCAGTCATGGTTTGGCTGCATGGCGGCGGATTTACTATCGGTGCTGGCAGCCTCGACCCCTACCGCGGTAAAGCCCTGGCTGCGCAGGGCGTGATTGTGGTGACGCTAAATTATCGGCTGGGCCATTTTGGTTTCTTTGCGCATCCTGCGCTGGATGCCGAATATCAGGCCAAATCAGTTGTCAATAATTTCGCCCTGTTAGACCAAATCGCGGCATTGCAGTGGGTTCAGCGTAATATTCCGGCTTTTGGCGGTGATCGCCATAATATCACGTTGTTCGGCGAGTCTTCGGGGGCGCGCAGCGTGCTGTCGCTGTGTTGTTCACCCTTAGCAGAAGGGTTGTTTCACAAAGGCATTGTGCAGAGTGCCTATAGCTTGCCGGATGTGCCGCGTAAAAAAGCGCAGCAGATTGGCAGGCAGGTCGCGGCACATTTTGGTCTGACCGACCAGGCCACTGCAGCGCAATTGCGTCAATTACCTGCCGACCAGTTTTGGTCGTTGCAGCGATCGCTGGGATTAGGACCGGTGGCAATCAGTGGTGATACGGTATTGCCCAAACCGATGCTGGACACTTTTATGGCAGGCAAACAGCATCGCGTGCCGCTGATGGTGGGTAGCAACAGTGATGAAGCCAGCGTGTTGGACTATTTTGGTGTTGATGCCGCGCAGGTGTTGCAGCAGATGCGCAAGAAAAACCGCTTTAGCTATAGCCTGATGAAATGGTTATACGATATCCATGACGATACGTTATTAGGCCGCTCAGTAGCGCGCGACATGGCCTTCACGGTGATGCCATTGCTGGTCGCGCAATCTCAACACGATATTGGTATGCCGGCCTGGCGCTACTGGTTCGACTATGTCTCAGAGAACGCGCGCGATCTCTATCCACACGGTACCTGGCACGGCAATGAAATTCCTTATGTGTTCAATACGCTTGGCACGCTGACACCGCCGGTCGAGCAGGCTTACACCGAGACGGATCAAGCCTTCGCGCGAAAGGTCAGCGCGTTTTGGGTCACTTTTGCGCGTGATGCCACGGAGTTTAGCTCGGAACTCCGGGGGGAGTTAGCCTGGCCGGTATGGCGACCGCATGCAGACCTGACTTTAGCCTTTGGTCACAATGGTCAGCCCCAGTCTGTATTAAAAGCAAAATTTATGCGAGGACGCCTGCGACTGTTCCGCATGATGATGCGCAACCACGTCAAACTTTGATAAGTGCGCTAATAGTGAAATTGCGCAAATGATTTTTTAAGGCAAATTTCCCGCTAATCCACTGATTAATATTGATAGCCAGTTTTATCCGCCTTAAGCAGCCAGCAATTAATTAGCTTATTAAACCGTTACATTTTCCCTAACCGATGCCGATAAACGCAATATGCCCTATTTTATCGGGCCTCCTTCGCGTTTCACACCAAGGGATTATGTATGGGTATCTTAAAAAACTTCACTATTCGCGCCGTGATGCTGACCATTCTGGGTTTGTTCTGCCTGTTGTGGTGTGCAGTTGGGTTATTCAGCGTCCACTCGCTTAATGCCCTCGGCGATGGGAATGAGATTGACCGTGAGTTAGTCAATCAGATGACGGTACTGAGCAAAGGGAACGATCAATATTTCCGCGTAGTCACACGTTTGTCACGTGTGATGGAGGGGCGCGCAGCGGGTGCTGTCGTGACCGCCGAAGCCTTCGCACCGGTACAGCAAGCGCTGGACAATATGAAAGATCAGCTCGCGCAATTTAAAGCCATGGCGCCCGGTCCAATGGACAGCGAAACCGCCAACAGCGTGATTGCTAACTGGCAAAAACTGCTGGACGAGGGCATCGCACCGCAGGTTTCGTTAGCGCAGCAGGGTACCGTGGAAGCCTATCGGGCACAGGCAAATAACGTGACGCCAGCGTTGAGCCGCGCATTTGGTACCAGTGCTGACGCATTCAACAAAGCGGCTGGCAGCAAACTGGATGAAACCCGCGTGAATGTCGATAAACTCACTAACATGACCAAGATGATCATTCTGGTCGCGGTGGTGTTCGGTCTGGTGATTCTGCTGTTCACTGATCGCTACCTGGTGGCGATGCTGGTGAAACCGCTCGAACGCGTGCGTAACCACTTTGCAGTGATCGCCCAAGGGGATTTGAGCCAGCCAATGGAGGATTTTGGCCGTAACTGTGTTGGTAAGCTGGTACCGCTGCTACGTGCTATGCAGGACAGTCTGCGCGACGCCGTGAGTGCGATTCGCAGCGGCACGGAGAATATTTACCGCGGTGCGGCAGAAATTTCGTCGGGCAATAATGACCTCTCTTCGCGCACTGAAGAGCAGGCAGCGGCACTGGAGCAGACGGCTGCCAGCATGGAGCAGTTAACCGCCACAGTGAAGTTCAACGCCGACAACGCGCGCCAAGCCAGTGTTCTGGCGGAAACTGCCACCAGCACGGCGCAGCAGGGCGGTCATTTGGTGGGTGAAGTCGTGACCACCATGGAAGGCATCTCCGGTAGTTCGAAGAAAATTGCTGAGATCACCAACGTCATCAATAGCATTGCATTCCAGACCAATATTTTGGCGCTGAACGCCGCGGTAGAAGCCGCACGCGCGGGTGAGCAAGGGCGTGGTTTTGCGGTGGTGGCGAGTGAAGTGCGCAACCTGGCACAGCGCAGTGCCAACGCCGCCAAAGAGATCGCCACGCTTATCGAGGATTCAGTGCAGCGTGTCGGTAAAGGTTCCGAACTGGTGAGCAGCGCAGGCAGTACCATGAGCCAGATTCTCAAATCGGTTCAGGACGTCAATGAGATCATGAAGCACATTGCCTCCGCATCCGAAGAGCAGAGCAAGGGCATCTCACAAGTGGGCACCGCGGTGACCGAGATGGACAGTGTCACCCAGCAAAATGCCTCATTAGTTGAGGAAGTTTCCGCTGCGGCCAGCGCCCTGGAGCGTCAGACGCAAGAGCTGCAGGCATCGGTCGCGAAATTCCGCTTATCCGATAGCACACCGGTGAGTCAGGTTACTCCAGCACCTAAACACAGCGTACCGCGCCGTCCCGCGCTGGCTCCTGCCACCGCCGTTCAGCCTAAGTCGGCCAGCGCTGACGATTGGGTCTCATTCTGAGACTGACATAACCACGCCACCAGTTCTGGCAGGAACGGTGGCGCATCCTCTTCCGAACGCTGTAACAAGCTATAGGCGGCCCCGGTTGCGACACAATCCGCAAACGGGGCAATCAGCCGACCATTGGCTAAATCATTCTGCACTAACGTCACATCTGCCACCGTCACGCCAAACCCTTGCATTGCTGCACTGATTGCCAAATCCATGGTGGCGAAATGCTGGTTGCGCGCCATGGGCAGATGCACGTTTTGCTGAGCAAACCACAGTTGCCAGTCACGCATGTCATTGGTGGGATGTAAAAAGGTGAATTTGGCCAGATCGCTGATGCTGCCTGGTGGCGAGATGTGGCTGCCCAGCACGGGTGTCAGCTTCTCATCAAACAGGCGGATTGACCCCGCCGGTGGGGCGCCAAACACAATCGCAGCGTCATAGTTCTCGAGCAGCGAGGCATGATCCAGCGTGGTGGTGAGAGCCACGTGAATTTCAGGGCGCTGCTGTTCCAGCGCCACCAGGCGTGGCACTAGCCAACGCATCGCGCAGGTTGGGGCTTTTAAGCGTATTGAGGCGTTGCTGCGGCTGGCTTTTTCCGTGGCACTGAGCAGCATTGCGTAACCCTGCTGTAGTTCTGGCAGCAAGGCTGCACCTTGCGCGGTGAGATGCAGCCCGCGTGCATGGCGTTCAAACAGGGAGAATCCTAGCCAACTCTCCAGCGTGGCGATCTTACGGCTCACCGCACCCTGGGTGATGCACAACTCAACGGCAGCACGCGTCAGATTAAGATGGCGCGCGGTCACCAGAAACGCATGGATGGCATTCAATGGCAGAGCAGAGCGGGACATGATGGCCTCAAGCTATGATTTTTAATCATGGCTATTATGACAACAAATCGCTTGTCGACTCAAGCCACACGCCGTTGAATAGAAATCTACTTTACCTAATTGGTTATGCAACCTTGCGGAGCAACGATGACCCTGAATAGCAGTGTTAACATCTCTTCCAAACAACCCGATGTCGGCACGACGATTTTTAGCGTCATCGGCAAACTGTCTGCGCAGCACAACGCCATCAACCTGTCACAGGGTGCACCAAATTTCCCTTGCGACCCGAAGCTGGTGGAACTGGTCAGCAAAGCGATGCGTGAGGGGCATAATCAATATGCTTCCATGACCGGTTTACCGGCACTGCGTGAAGCGTTGGCGGAGAAAGTCCACACGCTTTACGGCCAGCAATATGATGCAGGCAGCGAAGTGCTGATCACTGGCAGTGCCAGTCAGGGCATCTATATGGCGATTTCCGCATTGGTGCATCCTGGTGATGAGGTGATTTTCTTTGAGCCGGCCTTCGACAGTTATGCACCAGTGGTGCGCTTACAGGGCGCCACGCCGATAGGCCTGAAACTGCAGGTGCCTGATTTCGCCATCAACTGGGATGAGCTGCGTGCCAGCATTACGCCACGCACCCGTATGATCATCATCAACACGCCGCACAACCCGAGCGCGCAGGTGCTAACACCGGCCGATCTGGAACAACTGGCGGCACTCACGCGCAACACCGATATCGTGGTGCTGTCTGACGAAGTTTATGAACACATTCTGTTTGATGGCCGTGCCCATTGCGGTATGGCCACGCATCCGGAACTGGCGCAGCGTAGTGTGGTGGTCTCTTCGTTTGGTAAAACTTTCCACGTCACCGGCTGGCGCGTTGGCTATGCGCTGGCACCTGCGGCGTTGATGGAGGAGATCGTCAAAGTGCATCAGTTCATGATGTACGCGGCAGATACCCCCATGCAGGTCGGTTTTGCCCACTATCTACAGGACCCGCAAAATTACCTGCAACTGTCACCGTTCTATCAGGAAAAACGCGATCGCCTGCTGGCCTTGATGCAAGATTCGCCATTTAAGCTGCTGCCGAGTGCCGGTTCCTTCTTTATGTTAGCCAGTTACGGACATTTCAGTGACGAAAGCGACAGTGAAATGGTAAAACATCTCATCGTCGATCACGGTGTGGCCACCATTCCGTTGTCGGCGTTTTATATGGACGGCACTGACAATAAATTAATTCGCCTGTCATTCGCGAAAGACGACGCAACACTGCAGGCTGGCGCAGAAGCGCTTTGCCGGGTTAAAGGGTAATTAGGGGAAGAATAATGAAAAAGTTAAACGCACTGTTTGTAGCTCTGGGTATGCTGACTTCTGCACACGCGCTGGCGCAGGAAACCTTACGTTACGGTCTGGAATCACAGTATCCACCGTTCGAAAGCCGCAACGCGCAGGGTGAGTTAGAAGGTTTTGATATCGAACTGGGTAAAGCAATCTGCCAGGTCGGTAACTTTGATTGTAAGTGGGTGGAGAGCAGCTTTGATGCGCTGATCCCTGCGCTGCAAGCGAAGAAATTCGATGCCATCAACTCAGCGATGAACATCACCGAAGCACGTGGTAAGAGCATCGACTTCACCAAGCCGATCTACCGCATTCCTACCATGCTGATCGTGAAGCAGGGTGAGAAACTGCTGCCAACGGCAGAGTCGCTGAAAGGCAAAAACATTGGCGTACTGCAGGGTTCTATCCAGGAAACTTACGCGAAGAAGCACTGGGAACCGCAGGGCGTGACCGTCACCTCTTATCAGGATCAGAACCAGGTTTATAACGACATGGTGGCAGGTCGTCTTGACGGCACGCTGGTGATGTCAGCCGCGGGACAGTCTGGCTTCCTCGATAAGCCGCAGGGCAAAGGTTTCGCCTTCGTCGGCAAACCGGTAGAAGATGACACCATCCTCGGTTCTGGTATCGGTTTTGGTCTGCGTAAGGGCGATGCCAAGCTGAAGGGCGAACTGGATGCGGCGATCACCAAAGTGCAGGCTGACGGTACTGTCACCAAGCTGGCGGCGAAATTCTTCCCAGGTATTGATGTAACAGCCAGCAAATAACAGCTGTTCGCCAGGTCGCCATAAATGGTGACTCTACGGTCGTAGGGTGCGCATTCATGCGCACCTGGTTAATCACCGCACGGAATTATTTTGCGGCTAAATAGCACAACGCTTCCGCCACCTGATACGACTTCACAAACGACGGCACCGGTAAAAACTCAAAACGTGAGTGGAAGTTGTGCGCGCCGGTGAAGAAATTCGGCGTCAACAAACCTTTTGCCGACAGCGCTGCACCGTCCGTTCCCCCACGCATCGGGATCACTTTCGGCTCCACGCCCACCTGATCCAACGCCGCAAAAATCAAATCAATCGCCCGACGATCTTCACCCACGGCATTGCTGATATTGCTGTAAGTATCGCTAATGGTTAACGCCACATGCCCGGTGGGGTAAAGCGCAGCAATCTCATCCGCCACTTCCACCAACTGCTGTTTCTTCGCATCAAATCCGACAAGATCGAAATCACGTATCGAGGCTTTCAGCACCGCGCGGCTGGCATTGGCATTGATATCGTTAAACCAGATATAGCCTTCTCGACCTTCGGTATGTTCAGGCGTGGCTAAGCGATCAAAACGCGAAATAAAATCGTGTGCCATCAGCAGCGGGTTAACCAGCACTCCTTTGCCCGACATCGGATGCGCCGGTACGCCGGTAAACACCAGTTCAGCCGCCGCCGCATTAAAGTTTTCATACACCACTTCACCCAGCTCGCAGCAGTCAATGGTCCAGGCGAAATCCACGTTGAAGCGTGTCTCCAGATCCAGGGCCTTCGCGCCGCGTAGGCCAATCTCTTCATCAGGCACAAACGCCACCACGATGTCGCCATGGTCGCCCTTGAGATTTTCCATTAACGTCATCACCACCGTCACGGCAGCTTTGTTGTCGGCACCCAGCACGCTGGTGCCATCACTGAAGATGATGTCCTGACCCACATAAGGTGCAATCTCCGGATGTTCCGCCACACGCAGCCAGATATCTTGCTGGCTGTTGAGGCACAAATCCTCACCCTTAAACGCCAGGGTCTGTGGATGGATATCGGGAGATAAGCCAACGTCCACGGTATCGATATGGGTGATAAAGCCAATGCGCGGTGCGTTGGCGCGGTTGCCGGGTTTCACTGCGGTCACGGTGGCATGCTGATCAATCACTACATCTTGCAAGCCCAATTCACGCAACTCCTCTGCCAGCAATTCCGCCATAGCATGCTGCGAAGGAGTGCTAGGTAAGGTGGTGGATTTGGCATCGCTCTGGCTGGAGACCGCCAGATAACGATAGAAACGCTGGGTCAGTTGGCTAACAAGAGGCTCTGTCATCACTATTCCTTATAAGCTTTGCGCGATGTGCATTACACACAGCAGATAAATCATGTTAATAATCAATACATACCGATGAGGGCTCATGGAAGTCAATAAAAACGAGGTTGAAAATGAAAAAGATGATGATGAAGTTCACACTCAGTGCCTTGGGTTTGGCACTGGCAGGCGGGGTATCAGCGAAGACGCTGGTGTACTGTTCTGAGGGCTCGCCGGAGAACTTCAATCCACAGCTATACACCTCTGGTACCAGCGTGGATGCCAGTGCCGTGCCGATTTTCAACCGGCTGGTCGATTTCAAACCCGGCACCACTGAGCTGGTGCCCAGCCTGGCGGAAAGCTGGGACATCAGCCCAGATGGCACGGTGTACACCTTCCATCTGCGTAAGGGCGTGAAGTTCCAGAGCAATAAACTGTTTAAACCTTCGCGTGATTTGAATGCTGATGACGTGATCTTCTCGTTTATGCGCCAAATGGACCCGAAAAATCCGTATCATAACGTCTCGGGGGGCAATTACACCAATTTCGATAGCCTCGAATTGTCGAAGTTGATCAAGGGCATCGATAAAGTCGATGACAATACGGTGCGCATCACGCTGGCACATGCCGAAGCGCCGTTCCTCGCCGATCTGGCGTGGTATTTTGCCTCGATTCATTCAGCAGAATACGCAGACCAGATGTTGAAGGCCGGTACGCCAGAAAAAGTGGATATGGAACCGATTGGCACCGGGCCGTTCGAGTTGGTGCAGTACCAGAAGGATTCGCGCATTCTGTATAAAGCCTTCCCGGACTACTGGCAGGGCAAAGCGAAACTGGATCGCATCGTCTTCTCCATCACGCCTGATGCCTCGGTTCGCTATGCCAAACTGGAGAAAAATGAGTGTCAGGTGATGCCGTTCCCCAACCCGGCCGATCTCGACAAGATGCGCGCTAATCCAGATTTAACGCTGGAGCAAAAATCCGGCTTGAACACCGGTTTCCTGTCGTTCAATACCACCAAAGCACCGCTGGATAACGTCAAAGTTCGCCAGGCACTGGCGATGTCCATCAACAAGCAGGCGATCATCGACGCGATTTTCAAAGGCACCGGAACCGTGGCGAAAAATATCCTGCCGCCGGATGTGTGGAGCGCGGATAAGGATCTGAAAGATTACGATTACGACCCGCAGAAAGCCAAAGAGCTGTTACAGGAAGCCGGTATCAAGCCGGGCACCGAAATTTCGCTGTGGGCGATGCCGGTGCAGCGCCCGTACAATCCTAATGCGCGACGCATGGCCGAGATGATTCAGGCCGATTGGGCGCAGGTGGGCATCAAAGCCAATATTGTCAGCTATGAGTGGGGTGAATACCTCAAACGCGTGAAAGGCGGGGAGCATCAGGCGGCGCTGATGGGCTGGACCACCGCAACCGGCGATCCAGATAACTTCTTTGGCCCGCTTTACAGCTGCACCTCGGCAAACGGCGGCTCTAACTCCTCAAAATGGTGTTATCAACCGTTTGAGAAGATCATTACCGAAGCACGCGCAGAGCAGAACCACGACAAGCGCGTGGCGCTGTACCGCGAAGCACAGCAGATCATGCACGACCAAATGCCTGCCGTGATGATCGCCCACTCCACGATTTTCGAGCCGGTGCGCAAGTCTGTCAGCGGGTATACGATTGATCCCTTCGGCAAACATATCTTTTATCCGGTGGATATCAAAAATTAATACCGCAAGTCGCAGCCTGGTGTAGATTTTGTAGGGGAGGCGCCAGAGCCTCCACATCAACGCTCGCAACGTTGACGAAGCACACTCAACTGCTGTTGTAAAAAAGCCAAAAACACATTCAGGGCGGCGCTACGGGGCCGCCCTGATTGCGCCTGCAATTGCAGATTACGCTGGCTGAGCTGATCAATCCCTACCGACCGCAGCACCAGGCCATGAGTTTCTGCCTCCTGCAACACCGTAAAGGCACTGCAAATCGTTAAAGCCAGCGGCGTACGCAGCAAAAACTGGAACAGCGTTGAAAAGGTATCGCAGGTAATCACCGGCTCAATCAGGTTGCCGCTCATATGGCTCGCCAGCTCGAACAGTTGGCGTACCGTAGTGTTTTGCTGCGGCAGGGCCAGCGGATAGTGGCTGATGTCGCTGAGATCCACCTGTGGTGAGCGGGCCAGTGGATGCGTCTGATGCATCACTAACAGCACCGGTGCAGGCCACGAGCCAATAACCTCTACGCCGCGCTCAGCGTGCAGGCTGAATTGCAGTGCGACATCGCACTCGCCGCTGCGTAACAGTTCAGCCACGCCTTGCGTGCTGGCGACTTTAATATCAAACAAAATGCCAGGATTGCCTTCACGAAAGGTGGCTATCAGAGTGGGCAACAGCGTGAAAGCCAAGCCATCGGTACAGGCAACGCGTATTTGCGTGCGGCGCACGGCTTTCAGCCCTTTGATCTCCGCCAGCGCATACTCCATATCCAGCATATTTTTGCGCACGTGGCTGGCAAAGATTTCCCCGGCTTCGTTCAGTACCATGCCTCGGGCATGGCGTTCAAACAGCGGCACGCCAACCTGCGTTTCCAGTCGCTGAATCTGTCGACTGATGGCGGAGACGGCAACAAACAGCTGCTCGCTCGCCGCACTGAGCGACCCCGTATTGGCGACAGCGAGAAAATAGCGAATTTCATTACTTAACATGCGCGTGCCTCATGCTGGTGCATGCCTCGAAAATGGGCAACTGAGCTTTGCTTTAAAAGCAAATCTTACTCGATAAATTGATAATTGTGGCAAAGCAGTGTTTCAGCAAAGATGACAAAACCATAATACGAATAAAAGATCAGCAAACATGACAGCACAACACGCGGTACAACAGGCCACCGCCTGGTTCGATAGCGGGGAATTTCAGCGGATACTGGCGCGGCGCGTCGCACAGCGTACCGAGAGTCAGCGCCAGGATCGCGACAACGAGTTACAGCGCTATTTACAGGATGAGATTGGCCCACAGCTGATCGCGCTGGGTTTTACTCTGCATTTTATTGAGAACAGCGAAGCCGCTCATCGTCCTTTCCTGGTGGCCGTGCGCATCGAAGATCCCGCATTGCCGACCTTGCTGAGTTACGGGCATGGCGATGTGGTATTCGGCGATGATGAAAACTGGCGCGAAGGTTTATCGCCCTGGCAGTTGGTCGAAGAGGGCGATCGTTGGTACGCGCGCGGCAGCGCAGACAATAAAGGCCAGCACTGTGTGAATCTGGCGGCGTTGGAGCAGGTGTTTCAGGCGCGCGGTGGCCGCCTCGGCTTTAACTGCAAACTGCTGTTTGAGATGGGTGAAGAGATCAGCTCACCGGGTCTGGCGCAGCTGTGCCAGCAACATGGAGAACTGTTAAAAGCGGACCTGTTTATCGCTTCCGATGGTCCGCGACTGAATGCGGTGCGACCGACTTTATTCCTCGGCTCACGCGGCGCGGTGAATTTCCGTCTGACCATTACCGCCCGCGACAACGCCTACCACTCTGGCAACTGGGGGGGCTTGCTTACCAATCCGGGTACACAACTGGCGAATGCCATTGCCTCACTGGTTAACGCGCAGGGCGTGTTACAGGTTGAAGCGTTAAAACCGAATTCGCTGACGCAGCAGGTGCGCGACATCCTCAGTGATATCGAAGTGGGTGGCATGCCTGGCGACCCTGAAATCGACGAGAACTGGGGCGAGCCGTCATTGACGCCAACAGAACGCCTGTACGGTTGGAATACCTTAGAGGTGTTGTCGTTCCTGACCGGTAACCCCGCGCGACCGATGAATGCCATTCCCGGTGAAGCAACAGCGGTATGTCAGCTGCGCTTTGTGGTGGGCACCGATTGGCAGAATCTGGCGCAGCATATCAGCGACCATCTTGCGCAGCAGGGCTTTGGCTATGTGAAGGTTGAATTCATGCGGGGATCGCCGGCCACCAGACTGGATCCGACCGATCCGCTGGTGGATTGGGTGTTAACCAGCATGGCAGAAACCAGCGGCAAAAAGCCGGCGCTGTTACCGAATCTGGGCGGCTCACTGCCTAACGAAGTGTTCTCCGACATTCTCGGCCTGCCCACGCTATGGGTTCCGCACTCTTATCCGGCCTGTGGTCAGCATGGCGTCAATGAACATATGTTGAAGTCGATCGCGCGTGAAGGTCTGCAAATTATGACCCGGCTGCTGTGGGATCTCGGTGAGAAAGGCAGCGATTTAGTCGCACAGCATCGTAAACACACAGGAGGTGCAGCATGAGCACCCTCAACACGGCGGCACCGCTGAGTGCGACCAAGCCAAATCTGCACAAAACGCTGTTTGCCACCTGTATCGGTAACGCGCTGGAGTGGTTTGATATTGCGGTCTACGGCTTCTTTGCCAGCTATATTGCCCATGCTTTCTTCCCGACCAGCGACCCCTCTGTATCGCTACTGCTGACGTTTGGCAGCTTCGGTGTTTCATTCCTCATCCGTCCGCTGGGCGCGATTGTGTTGGGTAACTATGCCGACCGCCACGGTCGTAAAAAAGCCCTGCTGTTGTCGATCAACCTGATGATGTTGGGCGGCGCAGTGATTACCTTTATGCCGGGTTACGCCAGTATTGGCTTGATGGCACCGGTACTGATTCTGCTGGCACGTCTGGTGCAGGGGTTCTCTGCGGGTGGGGAATTTGGCAGCTCAACCGCGTTTCTGGTGGAACATTTTCCCGAGCGCAAAGCCTTTATCGCCAGCTGGCAGTTTGCTACGCAGGGCGCCAGTACTTTAATGGCCTCGGCGTTTGGCCTTGGGCTGACGCAGATCCTCAGTGAAAGCCAGATTCAGGAGTGGGGCTGGCGTATACCTTTCGCCTTTGGCCTGTTGATTGGTCCGTTAGGGATTTATATCCGTCGCCACGTGCATGAGCCCGCCAGCTTTGAGGCACAACAGCCTGAAGCCGCACCGCTCAAGCGTCTGTTTGGTCGTCAGAAAGAGCTGATGGTCCTGGCGATTGGCCTGATGGTGATCTCAACGGCAGTCAACTATATGCTGAACTACGTGCCGACCTACGCCACCAAAAATCTGCATTTATCCGGTTCGGTTGCCTTTACCGCTACCTTGCTGGCGGGCGTGATTCTTACCGTTGTGACGCCAGTCATGGGCTTGTGGGCTGAGCGCGTAGGACGTGTGCCGTTGATGTGGGGCTCACTGATTTTGCTGATCGTCACTATCTATCCGGCGTTCAGACTGGTGGTCAATCACACCACGCCGACCACGCTGATTATTTTGGTGTGCTGGATGGCCTTGCTTAAGTCGATCTACTTCTCGACCGTGCCTTCGGTGATGGCGGACTTGTTCCCGATTGGTACCCGTGCCAGCGGCATGGCGATCAGTTATAACGTGGCGGTGACGGTATTTGGTGGCTTTGCGCCGTTGATTTGTACGCTGTTGATCAATGCGACAGGCACCAGTCTGGCACCCGGTTACTACCTGATGGCGATGTCGGTGTTGAGTGGATTGGCACTGCTGCGCAGCCAGAAGCGCGTGTCCTGAGTTGCGGGGGCGGCCTGAAGGCCGCACCCTACAACAAATTTGTGGCTGCAGTCGCTTATGAGAACTGCAAATACGCCACATGGGTTTGCAGATACTCCTCCAGCCCATGACGTCCATCGGCACCACCGATCCCGGATTTACGCCAGCCCGCATGGAAGCCTTGCATCGCTTCGAAGTTTTCGCGATTGATGTAAGTCTCGCCAAACTTCAGCTGACGTAGCGCGATCATTGCGGTATTGAGATTCTGGGTATAAATCGATGAGGTTAGGCCGTACTCGCAGTCATTGGCCAATGCCACCGCTTCATCCAGCGTCTTAAAGGTCATCACCGGCAGGACGGGTCCAAAGATCTCTTCACGCATGATCTCCATCTCCTGACGCACGCCGGTAATGATGGTGGGCTCGAAGTAGAAGCCTTTATTGCCTGCGCGTTTACCGCCCAGCACCACTTTACCGCCGTCTGCTACCGCATTGGCGACCTTCTGCTCTACGCGTCCGAGCGCTGCCGCCGTGATCAGTGGACCCATATCGATATCGGTTTGTTCAGCTGGGTTGCCGAACTTCACTTGCTTCATCGCAGCGGTGAGTGCAGTGATAAACCGATCGTAAATGCCTTCCTGTACATAAACACGTTCTGCACAGTTACACACTTGTCCGGTATTGATCACGCGAGAGCTAACAATCGCTTTTACCGCCAGATCAAGATCGGCGTCATCCATCACGATAGCTGGAGCCTTACCGCCGAGTTCCAGCGACACTTTGGTGACATTTTTGGCCGCCGCTTCCATGGTGGCGATGCCCGCACCTACGCTGCCCGTCAAACTGACCAAACCCACGGTAGGGTTAGCCGCCAGTTCCTGGCCCACTTCCGGACCGTAGCCATACACGAAGTTGATTACGCCTTTTGGCAGGCCAATCTCATCAATGATCTGGGCAAAAATAGCCGCGTTGTTTGGCGTCAACTCGCTGGGTTTAATGGCGATGGTGTTACCGGTGATCAGGGCGGGCGCCGCTTTACGCGCAATCAGGAAAAACGGGAAGTTCCATGGCAGGATGCCTGTGGTGACGCCGATGGCTTTCTTAAACACGAAAATGTTTTCATTTGGGCGGTCGCTGTTAACGATTTCGCCTTCGTAACGACGCGCCCACTCGGACATATAGTCCAGATAATCGGCGGTGAACATCACTTCGGTTTGCGCCAGGCCTTGCGTCTTACCGCCTTCTGCCACGATGGTGGCGGTGAGTTCCGGCTCACGCTGACGAATAGCAGTGGCAATCTTACGCAGCCATTGACCACGCTCCACCGCCGGCAGCGCTTCCCAACCCGATTGTGCGGCTTCTGCAGCCGCAATTGCCTGTGCGGCGTCTTGCCGGGTGCCTTCAGGAATACGTGAGAGCAGCGCTTCGGTGGCAGGGTTGATCACTTCAATCCATTTATCATGCTGGTCGGCTACAAACGCGCCATTAATGTAATGTTGATGGTGTGTTGTCATATGTAGGGCTCCGCGATCGGTTTCGTTAATGTTGTGTGAAATGCAGAGTGAAACAGATCAAGGTGTAGCACCTTTTTGTCATTGCCAGCGCAGATGAGGGGATGGCAGAGAAGGGAAGAACAGCACGACAGACGCAGCATTCCTGATGAAATGCCGCGCATTCAGCGGGTTAGCAATGCTAAGGAATTGTTCTTAAAAACTCAGGAACCTGGCATCGCGGCGCCACTGGCGATAAACCAGGCAAGGAAACTGACGCCAGCAATGATGATGGCAATAGGGAAAAGCAGTCCGATTTTCATAGTGATCCTGAGCATTAAGCGAGTTGAACGATGGCGCGGTGCGTCTTCATCATACTGAATAACTGGAATTGTGTGGCGTCATCCACCTGGCGCAGATGTTCGCCTTTTTGATAATGAATACGGTGGACGTGCCCGAGTTGACGCCACACCACAATCGCCGACGCCAGCAAGGCACAGTTCTCTTCACTCTGAACACAATCGAGAGTGGCATAGCGATCTTCATCTAATCCATTAATGAAAACGTTCAACGCCTGAGGCGGTACGATGGCGCGGATGTCATCCAGCATCACGCGGCTTACCGGGTGTGACAGCAGCAGCGTCAACCTTTTGCTATTCATCTCAATCCTTCGTTCCGATGATTTTTCCAACGTTATACGGCGATAACGTCTCCTGGGGAAGCACGGGGGCAGACTTTGTATGAGTGCCATGTTACGCAGCAAGCTGGCAGTCAGTCAAAAACTGTGTTGATCAACACAACAAAAAAGAAAAATATCCCCAATAATAAGTCACTTATAAAAAATAATCGCTGTTTTAACTGCAAAACCGATTTTGTGATCCTGGTGTTGAAGACCCGCCGAATATTGCCAGCACTCTACGCTTTCCGGCAGCCATTCAAAGGCTGACGAAAAGCGGCGCACCGTAGACTGCCAGTAATCGGGAGACTGTCGGTTTCCTGTGGGCCTCAACCTTACGAAGGAATAACAATGAACAGTGCCATTCTTGCCGGTATTTTATGGCATCTGGTGGGTGCCGCCAGTGCCGCATGTTTTTATGCTCCGTTTAAGCAGGTAAAAAAGTGGTCATGGGAAACAATGTGGTCAGTGGGTGGCGTGATGTCGTGGCTGATACTGCCATGGGCGGTCAGTGCCGTGCTGCTGCCCAACTTCTGGGCGTACTACAGCAGTTTTAGCCTCTCGCAACTGTTGCCGGTGTTTCTGTTTGGTGCCATGTGGGGCGTCGGGAACATCAACTACGGTTTGACCATGCGTTATCTTGGCATGTCGATGGGCATCGGGATCGCCATCGGGATTACGCTGGTGGTCGGCACGTTGATGACACCGCTGCTGCAGGGCCGCTTTGTTGAGCTGTTCAGTTCACCGGGTGGTCGTATGACACTGCTCGGCGTGTTGGTGGCGTTAGTGGGGGTGGCGATTGTCTCGCGTGCAGGTTTGTTAAAAGAGCGTGCCCTCGGTATCAATGCGGAAGAGTTTAATCTGAAGAAGGGGTTGGTGCTGGCGGTGCTGTGCGGCATCTTCTCGGCGGGTATGTCGTTTGCTATGGATGCGGCAAAACCGATGCATGAAGCAGCGGCAAATCTGGGCATTGACCCGCTGTATGTGGCACTGCCGAGCTATGTGGTGATTATGGGCGGCGGGGCATTAGTCAACCTCGCATTCTGCTTTATCCGCCTGGCGGCGAAACCAGAATTGTCGATTCGCCGGGATTTCTCGGTTGCCAAACCGATGCTGATAGCCAACATCGCCTTCGCGGTACTTGGCGGCACCATGTGGTATCTGCAGTTCTTCTTCTATGCGTGGGGCCACGCCAAGATCCCGCCACAGTATGATTTTGTCAGCTGGATGCTGCACATGAGCCTGTATGTGTTGTGCGGCGGGCTGGTGGGCCTGATTTTGAAAGAATGGAATGCGGTAGGGAAACGTCCGGTGCGCGTGTTGTCCTTGGGGTGTGTGGTGATCATCATCGCTGCAAACATTGTCGGCTTGGGCATGGCTAACTAAAGACGCCATGAGAGCCTGACGTGCTATCTGCATCGTCAGGCTTTTGAGGTGTCCAGAGGCTCACGCTGTGGCACAAAGCGCTGACGCCAGGCACTCGGCGTCAAGCCGGTATCCCGCGTGAACACCACCGAAAAGTAGTTACTGTCATCAAAGCCGCAGCGTGCGGCGACTTCACTGATCAAACAATCCTGAGTGCGCAGCAGATACTTCGCCTGACACAATTGCAGCTGGCGCAAATAGTGTCCAACCGTCATTCCTGTTTGTTGCCGGAAAAGCTGTTTCAGCGCACGTTCATTGAGCTGGTTTTGCTGGCAGAACAGATTGAGATCGAATGGACGATGCAGCGCGCCCTGCAAAGCCGACATCAGCAGGTCGAGCTGCTCTCCCTCCGGCAGCGCCCACGGGCGATCGGCGGCATAACCATGGCGACGCAATATCAACGCTAATTGCAGGAACAGCGCTTCAGAAAGTTGAATCGATAATGCATCACTTTTGCGGCTCTCGCGCTCCAGTTGACTGATCACACCGCGCGCCAGCGCCATGCCGCGCGTGGTTAAGCGCCAGCAGCCGGGCGCATCAGTCTCTTCCGGTGGTAGCAGTTGACTCCAGTCCAGACTCAAACGAAAACGATCGCGGCAGTAAAGGATATTATCCAGCGCCAAATCGTTGACGCTGTCATAGCTATGGCAGTCATTATCGCGGATGTAAAATACGTCCCCGCAGGTAATCAGCCAGGGGCGATCGTTCAGCACATGCAAGCCATTGCCACGCCAGACAATGACAATCTCACTGAACTCATGGCGATGAGGGGGGAAGGAGGGTTGAGGCATACGTTCGGCCACCGCTATCGGCAGACTGGTGGCCGGGAAATAGTCTTCGCGCTTCAATATCAGCGACATGAAAAACTCCGATTACATCATCTGCTGGCGCTCCGCTCGGGGCGCGCAGCCAAATTCCCGCCTGAACAGGGTAGAAAAGTGGTTGCTGTCACCAAATCCACACTGATAAGCGATGTCGGTAATGCGCATATCGCTATGCCGCAATAAATGTCTTGCCTGCAGGAGACGCAGCCGATTGAGGTAGCGCTGCGGGGTATTACCCGTCTGCTGTTTCATCTGACGATGCAGGGTACGCAACGACAGTGAGAAACGGTCGGCCAACGCATCCCACTCAATATCTTCACTGTAGTGCTCATTGAGCCAGTCCAGCAACCGATGCAGACGTGCTTCCTGATCCTGCGCTTGATCGTTGTGACCGGCTTCGCGCAGCAGCACCAGCAGTTGCAAAAACAGCTGCTCCTGGTGCGCCTGGCGCTCCAGTGACCAGATCTCTTGCTGCTTCATCTGCGTCACAATGTGCAACGCCTGCGCCATGACTTTGTTGTTGATGCGCCAGTGCGAACTGTAATTGCCATCCTCTTCACTTGGCAGCAGGGACTGCAAGCCGGAAAGAAAGCGAAACGCCGCGGGACTGCGATACAGCACATTGGTCAGACACAGATTGTCCGTTTGTTCATACAGATGACGGTCGTGATCGCGGATAAAACAGACGCAACCGGCACATAAGGTTTGCGGCTGGCCATTAAACACGTGGATGCCGGAGCCTTGTTCTACCAGCACAATTTCATGGAAATCATGATGATGTTCGGGGAAGGCCGACTGCGGAACGCGCGGTTCAATGGCAATTGCGTAGTTTCCCTCAGGAAAGAAATCAGCACTGTGCAAAACGGTCATGATGCGCCTCTCGTTAACAACTTTGCAACCGAGTCTACTCAGGCGTTCGGCACCTTACCTTGAAATTTGAACCGTCCAGCGCAGGAAAATGGCGATTTATTCAAGATCGCCCAAGTGTTTGATGGAAATGCGGTAACGCTCACAACTCTGCCCAGATGCGGTTCTGTGAGCTCTCTCACGATCATCTTTGCCCGTCTGCCAGACAGGTTCACGCGCTGGCAGTAAGGGGAAGGTGCCACAACCTCAGGATTTATACGCTAGAGCCCTCTCATCACAGGAAGAAACGCCATGAGTATGCGTAACATTGTTGCCATTGATTTAGGCGCATCCAGCGGGCGCGTAATGCTCGCGCAGTGGACCTCGACCAGCCAAAAGCTCAGCCTGCGTGAAGTGTGCCGCTTTCCCAATCAACGTGTACGCCGTGCGGGCTACGACTGCTGGGACCTTGACCGTCTGGAGCAAGAGATTCGGGCTGGGCTGGCGCAGTTGGATGATGAGGGCATCGTGCCGGACAGTATTGGTATTGATACCTGGGGCGTTGACCTGGTGCTGCTGGATGCCAACGGGAATCGTGTCGGCGAGGCGGTGAGTTATCGTGACCCACGCACGGACGGGCAAATGGCGCAGGCCATCAACGATCTCGGAAAGGCGGCCATCTACCAACGCACCGGCATTCAGTTTCTGCCCTTCAACACGATCTATCAACTGCGCGCGCTGCACCAGCAGCAGCCAGACTGGCAAGCGCAGGTGAAACACGCGCTGATGATCCCGGATTATCTGCATTACCGCCTGACCGGCAAGATGAACTGGGAATACACCAACGCCACCACCACGCAGTTACTGAACATCGAAACCGGTGAGTGGGACAGGGATCTTCTGGCCTGGGCGGGCGTTGATGCCGCCTGGTTTGGCAAACCCAGCGCGCCAGGCAACACCGTGGGACATTGGTCAAATGCTGCGGGCAAACGAATTCCCGTTATTGCCGTGGCAACCCACGACACCGCCAGTGCGGTAGTCGCCACGCCACTGATGCAGGATGCTGCTGCCTACCTCAGCTCCGGCACCTGGTCTTTAATGGGCATTGAAAGTTGGCAGCCCTGTGTCAGCGCCGCTGCGTTGAACGCCAACATCACCAATGAAGGCGGTGCAGAGGGTTACCGGGTATTAAAGAATATCATGGGTTTATGGCTCCTCCAGCGCGTATGCAATGAGCTGCATATCTCAGATCTCTGCGCCTTGATTGGCGAGGCAGCGCAAGAGCCAGCCTGTCGCACGTTGATCAATCCCAACCACCACCGTTTTATTAATCCCAATAGCATGGTGCAGGAAATACAGAACGCTTGTGCCGAGCAACATATGCCGATTCCGCACACCCCAGCGGCCCTGGCGCGCACCATCTTTGACAGTCTGGCGTTGCTGTACCGCCAGGTGATTGGCGAGCTCAGCCAGTTACGCGATGCGCCAATACGCCAGCTGCATGTGGTGGGCGGGGGCAGCCAGAATCCGCTGTTGAACCAGTTATGTGCCGATGCCTGTCAGTTGCCGGTACTCGCCGGGCCGATTGAAGCCTCAACTTTGGGGAATGTCGGCTGCCAGCTGATTGCACTCGGTGAGTTGCGCGATGTGGCCGATTTACGCCGCTGCATCAGCCAGAATTTCCCGTTAGAAACTTTTGAACCTCAGCGCTCAAGCGTCTTCGCAGCCCACCAGGCACGATTTTCCGCACTGAGCCAACCTGCTAAGGAACTTGCTTATGACAAAGCTGATTGAACAAGCCTATGAACTGGCTAAACAACGTTACGCTGCCGTAGGGATTGATGTGGAGCAGGTGATGACGCAACTGGATGGGATACCCGTGTCGATGCACTGCTGGCAGGGGGATGACGTGCGCGGCTTCGAAAATCCCAACGGGGAGCTCACCGGCGGAATTCAGGCCACAGGTAACTATCCGGGACGCGCGCGTAATGCGCATGAACTGCGCGCCGATATCGAAAAAGCCATGTCGCTGATTCCAGGCGCTAAGCGCCTCAATCTGCACGCCATCTATCTGGAAAGCGACACGCCGGTAGAACGTGATGCCATCGAACCGCAACACTTCAGCCACTGGGTGGAGTGGGCAAAACAGCATAAATTAGGGCTCGATTTTAACCCAAGCTGCTTCTCGCATCCTTTAAGTGCCGATGGTTTTACCCTGTCACACGCTGACAAAGGCATCCGCCAGTTCTGGATTGATCACTGCAAGGCCAGTCGCCGCATCTCGGCACATTTTGGTGAACAACTGGGCACGCCCTCAGTGATGAACATCTGGGTACCGGACGGCATGAAAGACCTCACCATTGATCGCCTGGCACCGCGTGAACGTTTAGCCAGCGCGCTGGATGAGGTGATCAGCGAAAAACTCGATGCCAGTCATCATATCGACGCCGTTGAAAGCAAGTTATTCGGGATTGGTGCCGAGAGTTACACCGTGGGGTCCAATGAGTTTTGCCTTGGCTACGCTGCCAGCCGCCAGACCGCGCTGACGCTTGATGCCGGGCATTTCCATCCCACTGAAGTGATCTCCGACAAAATCTCCACCGCGATGCTGTATGTCCCGCGTCTGTTACTGCACGTCAGCCGTCCGGTGCGTTGGGACAGCGACCACGTGGTGCTGCTGGATGATGAAACCCAGGCCATCGCCACTGAAATTGCGCGTAACAAGCTGTTCAACAAAGTGCATATCGGTCTCGACTTCTTTGATGCCTCCATCAACCGCATCGCGGCGTGGGTGATTGGTACCCGCAATGCCAAAAAGGCGTTACTGCGTGCGCTGCTGGAGCCGAGTGACCAACTGCGCAAACTGGAGCAGGAGGGGGATTACACCGCACGCCTGGCGCTGCTGGAGGAGCAAAAGTCATTGCCATGGCAGGCTGTCTGGGAAGCCTGGTGCTTGCGTCACGATGTCCCTGCTGATGCCAGTTGGCTCAGCGAAGTCCGTCATTACGAACAACAAACACTGCGTCTACGTTAAGGGATAACCCATGCAAAACACGATTCTCGCTTCTTCATTTGTGCAGGACATGGTCAAGGCGACCAGTGATATGTGGTTAAAAGGCTGGGACGAGCGCAATGGGGGCAATGTCAGTTTGCGCTTGCTGCCGGAAGAGGCGCAGGCCTGGTCAGCTGATTTTTATGCCGAACCGCGCTGCATCGAGTTAACCAAGCCTGCACCGGCACTGGCGAATGACTGGTTCCTGGTGACCGGCTCGGGCAAATTCTTCCGTAATGTGCAACTTGATCCCGCCGACTGCCTCGCGTTGCTGCAGGTTGACGACAAAGGGCTGTCATACAAAATTCACTGGGGTCTGAGTCACGGCGGCTTGCCAACGTCAGAGCTGGCGGCACATTTCCAGTCGCACAGCGTGCGCAAGCAGGTCTCCAACGGCGTTGACCGCGTCATTATGCACTGCCATGCCACCAATTTTATGGCGTTGAGTTATGTGGTGAACCTTGATTCTGCACGCTTCACCCGTCTGCTGTGGGAAGGCAGCACCGAGTGTCTGGTGGTGTTCCCGGATGGCGTTGGCATCCTGCCCTGGATGGTGCCGGGTACCGATCAGATTGGCCAGGCTACTGCGGATGCCATGGCATCACACAGTCTGGTGATGTGGCCGTTCCACGGTATCTTTGGTGCGGGCCCGAATCTGGATGAAACCTTTGGCCTGATCGATACCGCAGAGAAGTCCTCTGAAGTGGTGGTGAAAGCCTTGTCGATGGGCGGCATTCGCCAGAGTATCACGACGGAACAGCTGGTCGCCTTGGGTGAACGCTTTAATGTCAAACCCTGGCCAGCGGCACTGCAGGCGGAGCGCAGCGATGTTGCGTAAAGCCTTTGTGATGCAGGTGCATGCGCACTGTCATAATGAGTACTTGCGCCGACATTCGCCCATCTGGCCGGAGTTGGAAGCAACGTTGAAGGCCCACGGTGCGCACAACTATGCGATTTGGCTGGATGCCGAGCGTGACCTGTTGTTTGCCAGCTTAGAGATTGAGTCGGAGGCGCGCTGGGAAGCGGTAGCGAATACGGAAATATGCCAGCGCTGGTGGGCCTCGATGAAAGATTTGATGCCGTCGAACGCGGATAACAGCCCGGTCAGTACTGCATTAAAACCGATGTTTTTTATGCCTTAGCATCGGAGTTGAAGGGCGCACCATGGTGCGGTGCGCCCAACCGGTTACTTCGCGGTTAGCTCACAGTATCCCGCCAACGCCGGCCAAATGGCCATCTGCGTATCCACAATCTTATCTAAATCATCGCGTGCTGCACCTTCACGTGCGCGCACTGACATCCCTTGCAACAGGCAGGCTAAAAAACGCGCCAAAGTTGCGCTGTCAGCGCATTGCGACAACTCACCACGCTGCTGTCGGCTATCCAGGAACTGCTGCAAAGCGCGTTCCTGAGCGTGATGCTGCTGCGCCAGCATATGGGCGATCTCTTCCGAACCCGATGAGAGGGCGCTGGATGTACAAATAAAGAAGCATCCAGCTGGTTTATCACACTCGGTAAAACAGGCCGCAGTGGCGCGGAAATAGGCTTCAATAGCCGTTTTCACATCGAGCGTGTCATCGTTAAGCACCGCGTTACGCTGGGCGCTAAAGGTTTCGATATAGCGCTGCATTGCGGCACGAAACAGACCCTCTTTATTTTCAAACTCGGCATACAGCGTCGGCGCTTTCGCTCCCGTGGCATTGACCAAATCAGATAGCGATGTGCCTTCATAGCCATGCGCCCAGAACAGCATCAATGCTTTGTCTAGTGCATCGTTGCGGTCAAACACCTTTGGGCGTCCACGTGTTTTGCGGTTAACCGTGTCGATAACTTCCGTCATAGCGCACCTCAATGCGTTTTGAACATACAAATAAATTACCGATCATTAAATAAAGATGCAAGCACGGCGGGTTTTTGTCGTGCTGCACTTTGTCCGATTGTGCTTTATCGGTTTGCCACCCCTCATACGGATAAGTGAAAAAGGGCTGCGAAGCCCATAATCACGCCACTTGTTATTAAAATAATGGTCGTTAATAAAATGATTGACGCCAGTGCCGCTCCGGCGTTAGCATTTACTTAACGGTTGTTAAGTAAATTCAACCCACCCATTTCATCTGCATAAGAGAGACGAACATGAAAAGCATCAAAATGACATTAGCCGCTGTAGCCCTGTCTTCAATCGCGTTTGGTAGCATGGCTGCTGAGTTAGTGAACGAAGCACCTTTAAATCAGCAACAAGTTGGCGTGATTAGCGCGTCGGGTAGCACCAATCTGACTTCGCTGGAGAATCAGCTATCGGAGAAGGCGAATGCTGCCGGAGCAAAGTCGTTCCGCATCACTTCGACCTCTGGCAACAACAAACTAAATGGCACAGCGGTCATTTATAACTAATTAACCGATGCGCAGTGAAAGGCGCAGGGGCGCACAGTGTGTGCCCCTGGTTTTTTGCAGTATTAACCGTTTGAACGCAACTGCGGATAACGACGGAAAATGGTGATACACCAGATTAATGCCACCAGGCCAATAACCCCGCCCACATTACCCACGTCCGACATTTTCATATGCAGACTGACCTGATTACCCAGCAGGGCACCCGCGCCAATCCCAATGTTATAAATGCCAGAGAACAGTGACATCGCCACATCTGTTGCATCGGGGGCCAGCGATAGCACGCGCACTTGCATCGCCAGACCAATCATCATCATCGCCATACCCCAGAAAATACAGACCAGGGTAATAGCGGCTGGGCGAACGGCGGCGAACACCAGTAAACCCATACTCAATGTAATAATGGCGATGGCAGCCAGTAATAACCCAGAGGGGAATTTATTGCCCAGGGTGCTGAATAACACACTGCCGATAATGCCTGCCGTACCAAACAGCAGTAACAGCAGGGTGGTAAAGTTCTCATCGGCATTGGCAACCACCTGCATAAATGGCTCGATGTAACTGTAAGCGGTGTAGTGCGCCGTTACCACTAAGGTCACGAGCAGGTACATGGCCACCAGCGCCGGGCGACGGAACAGCATCGGCACGCTACTCAGGGAACCGGTATGCTCACTCGGCAGGCGAGGCAGAATGCGCACCAGCAGGATCAACAGCACCAGCGCTGACAAACCAATCATGCCGAAGGTGGTGCGCCAGCCCAGATACTGCCCAACGATACGACCAATCGGTACACCCAGCACCATCGCTAGCGCGGTACCCGTTGCCAGCATGCTCAAGGCTTGCGTTTTCTTACCGGCTGGCGCGACGCGAATCGCCAATGAAGCGGTAATCGACCAAAACACCGCATGCGCCAGGGCAATACCGATGCGTGAGATCACCAGTGAGGTGAAATCCCAGGCCACAGAAGAGAGGACATGGCTGGCGATGAACAGAATAAACAGCACCGCCAGTAAAAAACGACGCTCAATATTGCGCGTTAACAGCATTAATGGCAGAGAGAGTAGCGCAACGACCCAAGCGTAAATCGTCAGCATGATACCGACGTCGGCGGTTTTCATGGCGTAACTGGCGGCGATATCCGACAGCAGTCCAACCGGGACAAATTCAGTGGTGTTAAACACAAAAGCGGCAATAGCCAGCAGCACGACACGTAGCCAGGCTGTTTTACGTGAGACGGTAATTGATTGCATGGAGTTCAAATCGGTCAACAGCGAGTGAGGGGGTGAAACGCACCCGATTAAGTGACCTAAGTCACAAACTGACGCTATTGTGGAGCATTAATGAGCGGATGAAAACCGTTGGCAGGGTTTTTATTACTGAATATTTTTTATCTCTAAAGCCGGAGTTAATAGCCTGAGGTTATTATCAATTCTTGCGGTTGCCATTCGGTTGCAACCGATGGCAACGCATAGCGCATTAAGAGCCACGGAAAATTAAGCCGACCGTTTCTGTATTAGAACGATATGACAGCCGTGCTTAACAAAACCCTATAAGCGCTATGCCATTGTCAAACCACTATTATCAGAGTCTCACCATGTGTTTTAGCGCCACGCTATGTTGAGTGGTCAGGTTTTTTTTTATCGCCACCGGGCAGCAATGTTCACACCCCATCGCGCTGGCGTAAAACTTTCTTGCTTGCTGGATCGCGGCGGTCGCGGTGTAAAAAGTGCCAAGAAAACGACGCGCGCCATCGGATGGCAGGAAGGGGCATCCCGTTGCATGCACCACATGATTGTCGTTATAGCCTGCGTGCTTATCGACGTAATAGTAAAGCTCCATCGAACGTCCTCATTGCTGTGAAAAAAAAAGTCTAACTATTGTTGGAATAAAATGAATTATAGCGATGAATAGACGCTTTGTTTTATGTGGGACTGTTTGATCGGCGGTTTTTGTGGTCTGCGGTGAGAAACGGGGCTCTACGGCCCCGCATTAAGGATGAAGGGTATTAAAGTTTACGGCACTGTAAGCGCCAGCCAACGAAGAGAGCCAGGAGCAGTAGCACGCTGATAAAGGCGGTCACACCCATCCAGCCATAATTGTGCCAGAACACGCCGCCTAAAGTTCCTGCCACGCTGGAACCCACGTAATAACTGAATAAGTAGAGTGAAGAGGCCTGGCCTTTCGCGCGGCGCGCTCGCGGGCCAATCCAGCCACTGGCGACAGAGTGCGCGGCAAAGAACCCAGCGGTGAACAGCATCATGCCGGGCAAGATTATCCAAAGTGAGTTGAATGCGGTAAGCAACAATCCTGCCAGCATGATAGCGGTCGCGCCAATCATCACCGGACCGCGGCCAAAACGGCTGGTCATGGCACCGGCTTTAGGTGAACTCCATGAACCGGTCAGATAGACCACTGACAGCAGGCCGACCACCGCCTGACTGAGTGACCAAGGTGCACTCAGCAAACGATAACCAATGTAGTTAAAGAGCGTGACAAACGCGCCCATCAACAAAAAACCTTCGGCGAACAGGAAGGGCAGTCCTTTATCGCGCCAGTGCAGACGAAAATTGATCAGCAAGCTACGCGGTCGCAGTGACGCGGGGCGGAAATGACGTGATGCAGGCAAGATCTTCCAGAACATCAGTGCGCCGGCCAGTGAGAAACAGCCAATCACGCCAACGGCAACACGCCATGAGAAGAAATCAGTCAGCACACCGGTCAACAGGCGTCCGCTCATCCCACCAATCGAGTTACCGCTGATATACAGCCCCATGGAGAAGGCGATGACTCGTGGATGGATCTCTTCACTCAGATAGGTCATACCGACCGCCGCGACTCCGCTCAGTGACAGGCCAATCAGCGCGCGCATCAGCAAAATCCCTTGCCAACTGGTCATGGTGGCGGAAATCAGCGTGCAGATGGCTGCCAGCATTAATGCCGTCACCATCACGGATTTTCGGCCAACGGCATCAGAAATAGGGCCGGTGAACAGCAAACCCAGAGCCATTAATCCGGTGGACAGGGATAACGAGATACTACTCTCGGCTGGGGACACGCCAAACTGTTGCGACAATACTGGAAGAATTGGCTGGACACAGTACAGCAACGCAAAGGTGGCCAGTCCGGCAGAAAACAGGGCCAGCGTGACGCGCATAAACTGCGGCGATCCGCGTTCTATCCATTCTGAAGGGGTTGTGGCGGAAACAGGCTTAACGGACAACTCGTCTTCATCGAGTGTCACTGCCTGGGGAGAGCGACTCACGGAAAATCCTCGGCTTGGAAACAGTCCATTTACTGTAGAAAAGCCGAAATAGGTTGTACAATATATTAATAATCTCAAATGAGACGTTTTAAATATGAATGTCGAGCTGCGACATCTGCGGTATTTCATTGCCGTAGCGGAAGAGCTGCATTTTGGACGCGCCGCTCAGCGATTAAATATCTCTCAACCGCCGCTCAGCCAGCAGATTCAGCAGCTGGAGCGGGAAGTGGATGCGCAACTTTTTACCCGCACCAATCGAAGCGTGCAGCTTACCCCTGCTGGGGAACTCTTCTTGCAGGACGCCCGTGCGATCTTATTGCAGACGGAGCAAGCGGCGAGTCGTGCGGCGCGTATCCACAGTGGGCAAGAGGGAGAGTTAAGGATTGGCTTTACCTCATCTGCACCTTTTACCGGACTGGTTTCCGATGCGCTTTATCAGTTTCGCCAGCGCTGGCCGGAAGTGCACATCCAGATGCAAGAAAACAATACGCGACAGCAGTTAGCGCCGCTGCACGAGGGGCGGCTTGATCTTGGCGTGATGCGCAATACGCCACTGCCGAATGATCTGCAACATCGGGTACTGCTGCGCGAACCGCTTTGCGCGCTGGTGCACTGGGCCCATCCACTTGCCGATGCCGAATCGATCTCGATTCAGGCGCTGGCCACTGAACCCTTTGTCTTTTTTGATCCACAGGGCGGTACCGCACTGTATGGCGAAACCCTTGCGTTGCTGCATCGTTATCAAATCAAACCCTTTATTACGCAGGAAGTGGGGGAAGCGATGACGATCCTCGGCCTGGTAGCGACGGGTTTAGGGGTATCGATCTTGCCCGCTTCGTTTCGTCGTGCGCGTCTCGCCGATGTGGTGTGGATTCCGTTGCAGGAGGCCGATGCGATTTCAGAGGTTTGGTTGGTCTGGTCAGCCACGCGTGAACCCAGCGCTCAGATGCGTAATATGATGGCGCTAATGCTGCACAACGCGGAAATTTGAACCGTCTGGTGAATAATGGCCCAGTCTTTATGTGCGATAAATCACATTTCTAATCAAATATTTGACGCTGCCTGTCAATCTGCATCACCATAGCTGCTGTTTATTTAGAAGCGCGAAAATATCCGGGAGCAGGGCGTGAATCTGGACAGTCAGCCTGGCCACATTGATCAAATTAAACAGACCAACGCAGGTGTGGTTTATCGACTGATTGACCATTACGGCCCGATTTCTCGTATTGAGCTTTCTAAACGTGCCCAGCTGGCACCCGCCAGTATCACCAAAATCGTACGTGAAATGCTCGATGCGCATTTGGTACAGGAAACCGAATTTCAGGAACCCGGCAGTCGTGGACGCCCGGCAATCGGCTTAATTCTTGATACCTTTGCCTGGCACTACCTTGCGGTGCGCATTCAGCCGGGACACATCACACTGACGCTACGCGACCTCAGTAGTCGGGCGTTGCAGGAAGATCGTTTACCGCTGCCCAATCAGGCCGACCAACCCTTGTTGCAAACTTTGCAGAATCAGGTGAATGATTTTTTCGTTCGCCACCAGCACAAACTTGAGCGTTTAACCGCTATTGCCATCACCTTGCCAGGATTAATTAACGCGGCCACCGGCGTGGTGCATCGCATGCCGGGATATGATGTGCAGGATATGCCACTCGGAGAGACACTCGCCACGCTGACGGGCTTACCGGTGTTTGTGCAGCACGATATTTCAGCCTGGACGCTAGCGGAAGCGCTGTTTGGTGCCTCGCGTGGGGCACAGGATGTGATTCAGATTGTGATCGATGAAACGGTCGGTGCTGGCGTGATCAGTGGTGGTCAGCTACTGCATAAGCGCGGGAGAGCGTTGGTCGAAATCGGTCATACGCAGATCGACCCTTACGGCCAGCAATGCTATTGCGGCAATCACGGTTGTCTGGAAACGGTAGCCAGCACGGGCAGCTTACTGCAGCTGGCGGCGCAGCGCATGGCCACGCAACCGGATACGGTGCTGCACAACGCCCCCCTGACCATCGCCTCGTTGTGTGAGGCCGCGCAACAGGGCGATCGGCTGGCCCGGGATGTCATCGCTGGTGTGGGGCATCACATCGGGCGCATGTTGGCGATGATGGTGAATATCTTCAATCCACAACAAATCCTTATCGGTTCTCCGCTGAATCAGGCTGCCGATGTGCTGTTTCCCGCGGTGAGCAGCACTATCCGCCAGCAGGCGTTGCCCGCATACAGCCAGGATATCCAGCTTGCGCCCACCAGTTTCACTGATCCCGGTACGCATGGCGCGGCTGCGCTTATCAAGGATTCGCTCTACAGCGGTCATTTATTGGTGAAACTGTTGCAAGGTTAACCTCAGCTCGCCTTAAGTTTGCGCTAACGCAATCTGCCGCTCACCGCAATTCCTTACACTGCCTCCTTCGCAAGTTACACATCGCTTCAATGAAGGAGGAAAAAGATGAGCACCATCTTTGTCACCGGTACCGACACGGCGGTGGGTAAAACCGTCGTATCACGCGCGCTGTTACAGTGCTTTGCCAAAGCTGAACTTTGCGCTGCAGGTTACAAGCCTGTCGCTAAGAGCGCGCAGCACACCCCTGACGGGTTGCGTAATAAAGATGCACTGCTGCTGCAGCAAGCATCAGGCCTTGAGCTCCCCTACAGTGCGGTGAATCCCATTACTCTGGAAGAGGACGAAATCAGCACCAGCCCGGCACAACGTATTGATTATGCGCTGTTGAGCCGCAGTCTGGCGGAATTACAGCAGCGTGCAGCGAGAGTGGTGGTTGAGGGAACCGGCGGCTGGCGGAGCCTGATGAATGATTTGCAACCGCTGTCAAATTGGGTGCAGCAGGAACAGTTACCCGTGGTGTTAGTGGTGGGGATTAAAGAGGGCTGTATTAGCCATGCTTTACTGACCGCAGAAACCATTGCGCGCGATGGTTTGCCGTTAATCGGATGGGTAGCGAATCGTATTAATCCAGGCCTGGCCCATTACACTGAAATCATTGATGTTCTGCGCGAAAAACTCGGCGCGCCTCTGCTGGGTGAGCTGCCTTACTTACCGCGTGCCGAACAACGTGAGTTAACTGGATATCTCGATATTTCGCTTTTACAGTCTTCACAATTGCACTTTGGTAGTGCAATAACGGCTGGGGCGTGAAACTAAGTGATGCAAATGGAGCTAAGTTGAATCTAAGGTTTCTGGTTCAGCTTGGCTTTCATCCTTGATTTAATCTGTTTTTATTCAAATCGTTAGAAAAAATTCCTGCCAGACAGGCGGCGATGGCGTGATTTATGCATCAGCAATGCTGATGAATATTCTGCCGGAGCACCCTTATGTCGCATTCTCAAAAAGGTTTGTTGTATGGGTTAGACGCCCGTATTGGTCTTGCCCCCGCTTTCTTTGCGGCACTGCAGCACGTGTTGGCCAGCGTGGTAGGGATTATTACGCCCCCACTGATTATCGGCTCCGTGCTCGGGTTGCAAAGCTACATTCCTTATTTGATCAGCATGTCCTTACTGGTTTCAGGATTAGGCACCTTTCTGCAGGCGCGCCGCTTTATGGGCATTGGCGCCGGGATGATCTGCCTGCAAGGCACCAGTTTTGCGTTTCTCGGCGTAATTCTATCCGGTGGCTTGATGGTGAAGGCGCGCGGTGGATCGCCGGAGGATATTATGGCGATGATCATGGGGTGCAACTTCGTTGCTGCGTTTATTCCGATGCTGATCAGCCGCTGTGCGACCACATTGCGAAAAGTCCTGACTCCCGTTGTGACCGGAACCGTGATTACATTGATTGGCATCAGCCTGATTAAAGTGAGTATCACCGATTGGGCTGGCGGGCACAGTGCGACCGACTTTGGCGCACCAGGCAATCTGGCGTTAGGTGCGCTGACATTACTGGTGATTATCGTGCTAAACCGTTCGCGTAATCGCTGGACGCGTCTGGTGGCGGTGGTAGCAGGAATTGCAGTGGGCTGCCTGGCCGCTGCATTGACCGGCCATATGCCGATCAAACCGATGTCTGGGGATCACTGGCTGGTGTTGCCATCCTTCTTCCACTTTGGCTTCAGCTTTGACTGGACGATTTTTGTGCCGATTGCGCTGGTTTCAGTCATTTGCGTGATTGAGGCGGTGGGGGATTTGACCGCGAACTGTCTGATCTCACAGCAGCCGATTGAAGGAGAAAGTTTCCAGCGGCGTTTGCAGGGCGGCATCCTGGCCGACGGCGTGAGCTGCTTGCTGGCATCCGTTTTCTCTGCTTTCCCCAACACCACCTTTGCGCAAAATAATGGTGTGATTCAGATGACCGGCGTCGCCAGCCGCTATGTGGGGATGGTGATTGGCGTGATGCTGCTCCTGCTCGGTGTGTTCCCGGTGATTGGCAATCTGTTGCAGCAGATACCGCCGCCGGTCCTGGGCGGAGCCACACTGGTAATGTTTGGCAGTGTCGTTGCCGCAGGTATCCGTGTGATGACGCAATCCCCGCTGGGGCGGCGAGAGATGTTGATCGTTGCGGTCTCCTTTGGCATCGGTTTAGGCGTAGAAGCGGTACCCGATGTACTGAAACAGTTCCCGCTGTTGGTGAGTAATCTGTTTGGCCATGCGGTCACCACCGGTGGCATTCTGGCGATTGTTCTTAACGTGGTCCTGCCTTCCGAGCGAGGGGATGAGTTAGCGGTGGAAGCGGTGGAGGAGTCTCATTGATTGAGGGCAGAACGTTAGTGGTCGCCATTAGTGGCGACCCTACGACAAGCAAGTGAGGTTTTTGTAGGGTGCGCATTGATGCGCACCTGGACTTATGGAACTTGAGGATTCAATCGGCGGCGCGTGCGTCCGGAACTCAGATAATCCGCGATATAGTCCTGTGAAATCTCACCACTGTAGCGGCCTTCCTCGTCGACGATCGGCATCCACACGGTGTTGTGCTCATACAATTTGGATAGCACCACGCGCAGATTCTCCTCCGCTTTCCCTGTCACCTTAAAGGTATGCAGCATCTCCTCGCAGCGGCCGGTTGCACCTCGCGCTTCGCGGCGTTTCACAAAGCCCAGTGGCTTACCGTCTTCATCCACCACAGTGACAGAGCGCATATCATTATCATCCATGGTGGCAAAAGCATCCAGCAGTGGGGTGCTGCGCTGCACGGTGATGGTTGGCTGCTGATCGGTAACATCTCCTGCCTGGACTAACAGCAGGCGCTTCAGGGTACGGTCCTGACCAACAAACGAACCGACAAAATCATTGGCCGGTTTCGCCAGTAATTCATCCGGGCTCGCGCACTGCACAATCTTACCCTGGCCAAATACCGCAATACGGTCACCCAGTTTCAGTGCTTCATCAATATCATGGCTCACCAGCATCACGGTCTTTTTCAACTGACGCTGCATCTCCAGAAATTCGTTCTGAATCACTTCACGGTTAATCGGGTCGACGGCACCGAAAGGCTCATCCATCAGCAACACCGGTGGATCAGCGGCCAATGCACGGATCACGCCGATACGCTGCTGTTGTCCACCCGACATCTCACGCGGATAGCGGTGGAGAAATTTAGTTGGGTCCAGTGCCACCATGCTCATCAACTCGGTCGCACGCTCGCGGCAGCGCTTCTTATCCCAGCCCAGCATGCGCGGTACTACCGTAATGTTCTCTTCAATGGTCATGTTCGGGAACAGACCAATCTGTTGGATGACGTAGCCAATATTACGACGCAGCGTCACGGTATCTTGTCCGCTGGTATCTTCACCGTTGATCAAAATCTTGCCGCTGCTGGCTGGGATCAAACGGTTAATCATTTTTAAGGTGGTGGTTTTGCCACAGCCAGAAGGACCGAGTAGCACACACATCTCACCGGCGGGCACTTCCAGGCTAACGTTATCGACGGCGTTAAAAGAGGTGCCGTTCTTCTGCGTAAAGGTTTTCGTCAGGTTTTCCAGCTTTATCATTATCGAATCCCCTTAGGAGTCAGCGCCGACTGCAAACGGTGCAGTAGCCAATCAAGCACAATTGCTAACAAACAAATCATTAGTGCGCCCGCGATTAACATGCGCACATCACTACCGCTGATGCCATCAAGCAGTTGCAGACCCAAACCGCCTGCGCCAATCACGGCGGCGATCGCCATTACGCCAACGTTCATCACCACCGCAGTGCGAATACCGCCAAAAATCACGGGCAACGCCATAGGGATTTCGACCCAGCGCAAGCGCTGCCAGAAGGTCATGCCAATGCCGCGACCTGCTTCGCGCAAACCCGGCGACAAATTCTCCAGTGCTGTGTGGGTGTTGCGAACAATCGGCAGTAATGAGTAAAGAAACACGGCACAAATAGCGGGAAGTGCACCGATGCCCTGACCGATCATCGAGAACAGGGGGATCATCAGGCCAAACAGGGCGATGGTAGGAATCGTCAGCACGATAGTGGCAATGCCGAGAATCGGAGTAGCCAGCCATTTAAATCGCACAATCAAAATGCCCAGTGGGACGCCAACAATAATGGCGAATCCGACCGCCACCAATACCAGCCAGGTGTGCTGCCAGGTCAGAGCCATCAGGGTGTGCCAATTGCTCATCATGTAATGCAAAGTATCCATGATGCCTCCTTACAGCAGGTTTTTAGATTTCAGGAAATCACGCGCCACCTGCTCAGGGGACTGGTGATCAATATCGACACGCTTGTTCATCTCGGTAATCGCTTCATCTGTGATTAAAGGCGAGAGTTGATTCAGTGCCGCTTCCAGGCCGGGATGGCTGTCGAGTACGTCTTGGCGCACCACTGGCGTGACGTTGTAACTTGGGAAGAAATGTTTGTCATCTTCCAGGACTTTGAGTTCAAAGCCTTTTACGCGGCCATCGGTGGTGTAAATCAAGCCCGCATCGACAAAACCATCACGCACAGCGTTATAGACCAGGCCGGGGTCCATCTGGCGAATTTGCGGGCGATCCAGCGGCATGTTGTAGGCTTTCTGCAGCGGTTTCAGGCCATCGGAACGGCCAGAGAACTCCAAATCCAGACCCAGCTTCCAGTTATGATCGGGATCGTTCTTGCGTACCTCTTCCAGTTTCGCCACCAGTTGCGACATGGTGCTGATACCCTCTTTATCAGCGCGGGCACGCGTCATAGCAAAAGCGTAGGTGTTATTCATGGGCGCAGGATCGAGCCAGATTAAACCGAGTTTGGCATCAAGCTGTTTCACCGTTTTATAGGCTTCTTCAGAGGACATCGGTTTATTGATGTGATTAAAGATGATCAGAGACGTACCGGTGTACTCCCAGGTCATATCAATCTGTTTATTGATCATCGCGTTGCGACCAATGGTGGTGGCGATATTGGTTTTCGGCACCACCTGAAAACCCTTCTTCTGAAGCCACATTACCGTCATCGCGGAAAGAATGTGCTGTTCGGTAAAGCTCTTGGTGGCCATGACAATCGGTGTGGCTGCCGCAGCGGTCTGGCTGATAGCCAGTGTGGCGGCCAGTGCCAGCGCAGTGTGCCTGGCCCAGCGCGTTAAACAGTGCATCTTACCCATCACTTAGCTCCTTGTGTTAAGCCGCAGAGTGCGGGCTGAGGAAACGTCCCAATGCTGCCAGTAGCATATCGAGGATCAGGGCAAACAGCGCTGTTGCCACTGCACCGAGGATCAGGGTTGGGAAGTCATTAAGATAGATACCAGGGAAGATCAGTTCGCCATAGCTGCTGGCACCAATCAGGAATGCCAGCGGCGCAGTACCCACGTTAATCGCTGTGGCGATACGCACACCAGCCAGAATGACCGGCAAGGCATTGGGGATTTCCACCTGAATCAAGCGCTGGAATTTGGTCATGCCGATACCGTTGGCGGCTTCAATCAGCGACGGCGGCACCGCGCTTAAGCCGGCATAGGTATTGCGCACAATAGGTAGTAATGAAGCGAGGAACAGGGCGATCAATGCCGGACGGTCACCAATGCCGACAATCACCATCGCCAGCGCCAATACAGCAAGCGGAGGCAGGGTATTACCGACATTGAAAATCTGCATCACATACTCAGCCCAACGACGAGCAAAGGGGCGACTCAGTAAGATCCCGCTGGGAATACCCACCAGCAGTGCGAAGAACATCGACCAGAAAACCAAAAACAGATGCTGCTGACCCAGGTAAATCAAGTCTTCTTTACGGTCACGCAGGGTATTGAGTCCGATGCCCCAAACCAGCAGCGCAATCACCGCAACAATGGCCAGCAGTGCCAGCCCGGTTCGGCGGACGAGCGATGCATTTTGCATGCAAGTGTCTCCCTGATTCAAAAATTCGTTTGATATGGTGATGCCATTCTCAGGATGTCAGCGTAATGCCTAAGACGTTGCGTACGAAAATCCTTCACCCTGTCAAAATGCAGATAAAATGACTCTTTCTAACTTCTTTCTCAGCGAATAACTGGAAAGAGGCTTTAAAAGCTATAGCAATGCTTACCGTAATTCGCCAGTTTTTACGGTAAAATCAGGCAGATAGAAAAGGGGCGAAATCGCGGTTAACCCGCATGAAATAAGGCATCATCCGACAATAAAAAAATTTCATCGATTTGAGTGACGTTGTCACTAATGGAAGCACGCAGAGGAAACTCGTCTGGTGGAAAATCAGCTAGCCTTGAAGGTAAAAAAGGGAGACGTATGACTGAAACTGCACAATTGAATACGGAACATCGCCACTGGATCCTCATCGCCTGCATGTTAGCCATGTTTATGGCGGCGATCGAAGTCACCATCGTTGCTACCGCTATGCCTACGATCATTGCTGAACTCGGCGGTTTTTCGCAGTTCGGCTGGGTATTCTCTATCTATCTGCTGACTCAGGCCGTGAGCGTACCTTTATACGGTCGTCTGGCGGATATGTGGGGGCGGAAACGGTTATTTTTCATTGGTGTCTCGCTGTTTCTTATCGGTTCGGTGCTATGCGGGTTTGCGCATACCATGACGTGGCTGATTCTGTTCCGTGCGTTTCAGGGCCTGGGTGCCGGGGCGATTATGCCGCTCACCACCACCATCGTGGCCGATATCTACTCACCGCGCGAACGCGCCAGCGTGCAGGGTTGGCTCTCAAGCGTGTGGGGCGTGGCGGCCATCATCGGACCGTTAAGTGGCGCCTGGCTGGTACAGCATTTTAACTGGTCAGTCATTTTCTGGATAAATGTGCCGATCGGTTTATTCTCCATCTTACTGTTGGCGAAATTCCTGCCCGCGCGCGAACACCATAAAGGCGCGAAGCTCAATCTCACCGGCAGCTGCTGGCTGATGATCTGCGTCACGGCACTGTTGGTGGCGCTGTTACAAGCGGATGCACTGGGTTACTGGCTGTTGGCATTCCTGCTATTAGCGCTGTTGGCCGGCTGGCAATTGAAGCAGCACGAACAGCGTGCTGCCGCGCCGCTGTTTCCCTTGGCCATCTGGCGTAGCCGATTGATTGTGGCGGGCAATGCCGGAAATCTGATTATTGGCGCCACCATGATGGGCATCAGCGCTTTTCTGCCTACGTGGATCCAAGGTATTAACGGTGGCACGCCGTTGCAGGCGGGCAGTGCGCTGGCGATGATGTCCATTGGCTGGCCGCTGGCGAGTACCCTCAGTGGCAGATTAATGCTGGTCACCTCGTATCGCTTCACTGCTCAACTGGGGGCCTTTTTACTCATCGCGGGCAGTGCACTGTTGCTGTTGTTACGCGCCGACAGCTCAATTATGCAGGCGGGGTTCACGGCATTTGTGATTGGCACCGGCATGGGTATGACCAGCACCACTTTCCTGGTCTCGGTGCAGAACCATGCGCACTACGAAATTCGCGGCATCTGTACCGCATCAATCATGTTTAGCCGTATGCTGGGTTCGGCGGTGGGCACCGCGCTGATGGGAGCGGTGCTGAATTTCAACCTCGCACTGCGTCTGCCGCAGGCCGACGATCCGATGCAAAAAATCATGTCGCATGAGAGCCGTCAGGCACTGCCGGAAGGCACGCTGCATAACTGGATTGGTCAGATTGCCACGTCACTGCATTGGGTGTTTGTGGTCGCGCTGCTGATTGCCATGCTGACGTTGTGGATTGCATGGCTGATGCCACGCCAAAGGCCGGAAGCCGAATAGAAAAGGGCGGCTGAGTGCCGCCCGGTAAGCATTACTGTGCAGGGGTATCTTGTGAGCTGCCTGCGCTGGCCGGAACATTGCTTTCCGCATCACGGCCATTCTTCTTGTAGACGATTTTCTGAGTATCATTCTCGCAGTGGCCCACCACCTGACCGCCAGCCTGATCGGCCTGGTCATTGGGGACGATATCCAGCGAGAAGTCCGATTCGGCCACGCCGTTATTGACGATCTTCTTACTGATATCGGCTTTAACGCTTTCACAGGATGCTTGGGCCAATACTGGCAGGGCCAGCATCGCCATCAATACAACGGCATTACGTTTTTTCATCACACTCTCCTTGGTTCTGAATTCCCATGAAAACTATAGCAGCAACAGCGAATTAAGGTGCGACAGTACGCCCAGTGCGGCGATCAAGGCAACGCAGGGTATTGGGTTCCCAATAGGCGTTCACGTTGTAGCTCTTTTCACAGGCGTCACGGGTATCAAAAGCTTTGTCCGCTTTATCAAACTCTTTCTCCACACGCGTATTGACCTTACCGCGCAGATTTTTCGTGTCATTCCATTGTTCCTGGCTTTGACGTGCCGCTTCATTGCTGGCAGCACTGTTGCCATCTTCAATGATCACGCGGTCAGTTTTAGCCACAGCCAATGGCGCGGCCAGCAGCACGCTGGAAGTCAATACGGCAGCCAGCAGGGCAGAAAACAGATTTTTCATTGTCATTTCCTTAAGTTAACACCAGCACAGCCGCTTGGTCGGCTGTTACAACCATGGGCGTTAGTATATCATCGCTGCTTCTTTACTCACCAGCGGTGAGCCGTTTGTTTAACCTGGAGTGAACATTTTTATGCTGGTGAAAACCACGTTACTGTTTTTTATCACTGCGATTGCCGAAATTGTTGGCTGTTTCTTGCCGTGGCTGTGGTTGAAGAAAGGCATGACGGCATGGTTATTGATCCCTGCTGCAGCGAGCCTCGCCCTGTTTGTCTGGCTGCTGACGTTGCACCCGGCCGCCAGTGGACGTGTGTACGCGGCTTACGGCGGTGTTTACGTGATGACAGCACTGATCTGGCTGCGCGTGGTGGATGGCGTAAAGCTCAGTACCTGGGATTGGATTGGCGCGCTGGTCGCATTCTGCGGGATGCTGATTATCGTCACGGGATGGGGTCGCGCATAGGGCGCACGGCTGTGCGCCCTTGGGCATCGGTTAACCTTTGTGCACTTTCAAACCCGCGAGGGTCTGGGCAACGGGCATAATCTCTAATGTATTGATGTTAACGTGCTTAGGCAGGGTGGTTACCCAGAAAACGGCTTCAGTCACGTCTTCCGCGGTCAGTGCGGTAGTGCCTTCGTAAACCGCATCGGCGCGACCATCGTCACCTTTGAAACGCACGTTGGAAAATTCAGTACCGCCCACTAAACCAGGCTCAATATCGGTAACACGCAGCGCCGTGCCGTGTAAATCGGTGCGCAGGTTGAGGCTGAACTGACGGACGAAGGCCTTGGTTGCGCCATACACGTTACCGCCCAGGTATGGCCAGCTCCCCGCGATGGAGCCAATGTTAACGATATGACCAACGTTGCGCTCCACCATGGCAGGCAGCACCGCGCGAGTCATGTACACCAAGCCTTTGTTGTTGGTGTCGATCATATTTTCCCAGTCTTCGATATTGGCTTTGTGCGCCGGTTCAACACCCAACGCCAGGCCCGCGTTGTTCACCAACACATCAATATCGCGCCACTCAGCGGGTAGAGCCGCAATAGCTTCATCGATAGCGGCACGATTGCGCACATCCAACTGAACGGTATACAGATTGTCGCCAAGCTCATCTTTCAGCTCTTTTAAACGCTCAGCGCGGCGTCCGCTGGCGATCACCTTGTGACCTGTAGCAATGAAGCGGCGGGTGATACTTTGACCAAAACCAGCAGTAGCGCCGGTAACAAAAATAATCATCTCACTGTTCCTTAAACAATTGTACGTCAATGTTAACCAATTGATTTTAAGTATGAAAACCAATCACGAAAGTAAAAAGGGGCATACAGGGGGCATGACACTAAATTGCCAGCACAGTGTTGAGCATGTCAACCTGACTGCCGCTTAACTCCCCAATCCAGGAACCATACACATCATAAACCATCTGCGCGTTCTCATGGCCCATCTGAGTGGCTATGAATGTTGGATTGGCCCCAGCCGACAACATCCAGCATGCGTAGGTGTGTCTTGTCTGGTAAGGCGTTCTGCGTCGTATTCCTGCCCGTTTGATCGCTGCATCCCACCGACTGCTAATCCCGCTGGTCGAAAACCAGGGCTTTTCCTCTTGGTCCAGACGATTAGGCACGAACACAAATCGAACATTCTGCTCCTCAGTTTTCCCATACTCACGAGGATGAAACGTGATCCTTATGGGAGGTTTATGTCCGGTCAGCTCCAGCTGAGCGCGTAAAGCTGCTATGGCCGGTTTTAGAAGGTGAACAGTGCGGATGCCGGCGTTCGTCTTTGGCGGTCCGAACTGCTTTACGCTGGTCAGATTGCGCCTGATGTGGATGACGCCTCTATCAAGATCGACATCTTCCCATGCAAGCGCTGCAAGCTCTCCGTGGCGTAGACCTGAGTACACGGCAAATGGCCAGAGGTTTTTAGCCTGACCGCGTGAGGCAATAATCAGTTGCTTTAGCTCATGCTTGAGTAGGGGATCAGGCTTACCCTTTATGCGTTTTAACGGCTTGATACCCTCATGCGGTTTATCTTCGATAAAACCGCAACGACAGGCGAAATCCATAACCCGTCCTAACATCTGCATGTATGACTGCACAGTGCGCACTTTACGGCCTTTCCGGTTCTGCTTCGAACCGTGCGCATACAATGTCATGCCATTCAGAAACTCGCTGCGATAAAAAAGAATATCGTTATGCCGGATGTTTTTGATTGGGGTCTCGTCACCAACAATGCGCCTGACAACTCTCGCTGTGGAGATGTACCCCTTTAGCGTGTTCGCTGAAACCTCAGGCTTCTTACCTTCCATCCACATATCTATTAGATCGCCAAAGGTTTCTATTTTTTGGGTTGTATCGAATTGTGATAAGCGGGACGAGCCAGGGAAGCGTTCATGATAATTGAATTCACCCAGGTTAATTTCGCTGACAATAATTGTGCGTAAGCTGCCCGCTTTTTTTATATTAGCTGGCGTGTTAATCCAGCCTTTTAGCGTTTCACGGCATCTCTTACCGCGGTACATAAACCAGATGCAAATGCTCTTGTTTCTGATTTCCACACCCGTTGGTAATGCAGCCATAATCATGAATCCTGAATAAACTTGTTAATCCTTGGATAGTTGTACCAGGTCGTCCCTCTTTTACTGTTTTGGTTCCCTTTAGGTGATACACGTTTAAAATGCACCCCTTCAATCCAGCAGTTAATTCTGTAATTCTCTATCTGGTTCTCATTCAGGCCAGTACGTTGCATGAGCTTAGACTGAACCATCCATTCTTCATTAAAAATGATTTGAGCCATATGCTATCTCGATCGGATTTTCGAATACTGAATAATTCATTAAACCTGAAAAGGGAATGAGTCGAATAATGTGTTGGTGTATGGGACTGTAATGGACAGCTTTATCTTAAGCCAACTGAACTCAGCCGCGAGGAAAATCATTCTGGATATGTAGTTTATATCGCTGCTAACGTTGGATGTTATTTCTGCTATGGACACATCCGGATCGACACTTTCGTCTACGCCTTGAGGCATGCTGACTGAAGACTAATTAAGTTGAAGTGAATCCCGTGTGAAGATTGCACGCTATCCTTATAACTGGAGGTGCATATGTGTGGAAGATTCGCGCAGTACAGCAGCCGAGACGACTATTTCGAATTTCTGGGTCTGAAGCCTGATGAAATCCTTTATGACCATGAACCGATAGGGCGCTTTAACGTTGCTCCTGGTACCAAAGTGCTATTGCTCAACGAGCGGGACGAGGAGTTGCACCTTGATCATGTTTACTGGGGTTATGGCCCTGAATGGTGGGACAAACAGCCGCTTATAAATGCCCGTGGCGAAACAGCTGCGAGCGGCCGAATGTTTAAACCCCTCTGGAATCATGGCCGTGCGATTGTGCCGGCCGATGCCTGGTATGAATGGAAGCGGGACGGCGACAAAAAGCAGCCTTACCTGATTTATCACAAGAAGAAAGAACCATTGTTCTTCGCTGCCATCGGCAAAGCGCCTTACGATAAAGACCATGGCCATGAAGGCTTCGTCATTGTGACGGCAGCGAGCAGCAAAGGCATGGTGGATATCCATGATCGTCGCCCACTGGTTTTGAGTTCTGATGCCGTGCGCGAATGGCTCAGTGCAGAAACCAGCCCGGAACGCGCACGGGAGATTGCTCATGATGCCGCCTTACAAGAGAAGTATTTTACCTGGCACTCAGTCAGCAGGAAGGTGGGGAATGTTCATAATCAGGGAAGGTATTTATTAGAAGCAACTGGTGACCAGGACAAATGAAAGAGGCTTACTGATTCAATATCCTGAGGGAAACTGCTGAGAGTGGAATGACTTATAAATGCATGAGCGTGATGTTCATCAACTCACCACAGTGCTCATGCATCACTATACGACCATTCAGACCTCAACTGTGACTACCAACCGAATGATATGCCTGCGGCCACACCAATACTGCTAGATGAATCATAGCTTCCATATGCGCTGACATTTAAGTTAGGGGTAAGTTTTATTTTAGTACCTAGCGCTGTCGCACCCTGTCCACCATAAGAGCCCGCTCCAAAACCGAAACTAAAACGTTTTCCCTCAACGAAGGGTATGGCCGACATTGACATAGCGGAACTCACACCAGCCATAGCTTTGTGATGATTGTCACCGATGCGTTTATCCATAGCAGAGAACTTACGTTCGGTTTTCGTCTCAAACCGCTGTTGATTGATGTTTAGTTGAGTTATTTTTTTTGTGTTTTCTGATATCAGACCGCTTGCATCAGATATTTTCTTGTTGTTATTTGCGATGTCTTTGGTGTTGGCGAGTATTTCATTTTGGTTTTCTTTGATGTTTATTTCATCAAAGAATAAGTTTAATCCGTTATTGTTTATTTCCTTTTGTTGCTCTTCAATTTTTCCCTTATTGGTGTTGATGTTGTTTTTATTATTATCAATGTCTTTTTTGTGCTCATCAGATTGTTGCTTGTTAAAGTTTATCTTCGACTCTTGGTCATTAACTTTCATTTTTAACGAGTTGAGCTCAACACCATCAGTGAAAATTTGCTCACGGTTGTGTTCGATATCCTCTTTCATGCTGCTGACATCTGTTTTATGTTTTCCAGGGTGGAAAAGAGCAACATTAGCGTGCGCTTGAGAAAATAAAGACACTGTTATTACCAGTGAAATTAATTTCTGGTTCGACTTCATGATTACTACTTCCTTTTTATTGGATTTAGGTATGTTGGGTGTGAATATAAAAGGTGCCTGATTTCTCATTCACTACTGATGTGAATAAAAAATGTTTGGTAAGTTGCTATGATATTTTGCATCAGTGTTAAAACTGAAGGTTGAAGGCTGTTTTTTTTACTGAATTCCAGGGGGCGTTGAAAGTTTCAATGTGAAAAATGTTAAGACAGTTTTACTGTTAACGCTAAAAATCGCGTCCTCAAAGGACAAGGTGGTTAATAAGGTGGATGCGCCATCATTTTTAACTCCTCATGCCAAAAGCCTCATCTATGGATGAGGCTTTTGGCATGAAAATTACAGAAATTTATGCTGTCGTTTAATTTTTTTGGGTTACCAACCAAATGACATTCCTGCTGCAACACCAATATTCCTATTGCTGTCATAGCTTAAGTAGGTGCCACTCTTAATATTATCACTCACTCTGAATTGTGATCCGAAAGCCATCGAGCCCTGTCCGCCGTAAGAACCGCCGCCTAGTCCCATACTAATGGATTTCCCCTCTATGTAAGGAATCGCATTCATTGCCATCGCGGCACTTATCCCCGCCATAGCTTTCTTATGGTTTTTAGAAATCGTTTTACCCATTTGTGAAAATCGTTCTTTCGTCTCGCTTTCAAATCCGTGAAATTCATCAGTCAGGAGCTTTATTGATCTGGTGTTTTCAGAACTTTTGTTTTCAAGCCTGACTATCATTTCATTATGAGAGTCTATTTTAATTTCGTTATTCTTGATTTTTTCTGCATTAGTGCCGATGTTCTGACCGTTTATGTCGATTTTCTTTGTATTGCTTTTTATGTTTTCTGCATTAGTACCGATATTCTCACCGTTGGTGTCGATCTTTTTTGAATTGCTTTTTATGTTTTTTGCATTGGTGCCGATATTCCCACCGTTGGTGTCGATCTTTTTTGAATTGCTTTTTATGTTTTTTGCATTGGTGCCGATATTCTCAGTATTAGTGCCAATTTTGGTGCTGTTGTCACCTATGTTTTTTTGATTAGTATCTATCTTTCCGGTGTTTTCTTTGGCTATTTTATCAACGTTGCTTATTCTCTTTTTCAAAGAGCCGTTTATGGAGTATGCAGGATATGATGCTAAGAGTGAAATGATGACTGCAATCAGCGCAAGTTTGTTTTTCACTTGTAAGTTTCCTTGTGTTTTGTTCATAATTCAAGTAGAGGGTTATTTGGATTTATATGATTTGAAGGGATATCAGTTGGCATCGCCAGAAGGTAAGCGTGTGTTCCTACCTTAATTCGAGTAATTGATTAATTTCGTTTGATGCCTGAAGTAGCTACGTCCACGTTTACCGTTGTATAAAGGGGGGCAATATAATCGACAGGTCGCCCTTTTAAGTCAATGTAACTGGATGCATCCGCATGGCTCAGGAAAAGCTTGTCCTGAGCCTCTCCGGGGAGTTTCACGATCCATGCAACTGGTGTCGATATCAGTGAAAGCTTAGCGATGATATAAACCAGTTGTTCCATATGCTCTGCGGTGGAATTGTTTAAATGACAATCTATATAGTGCAATAGCTTTTTGTTCATGAATGCCTCTCAGTTAAAAAACAGGAGTATCCCTGCGTTATTCTGATTTAGTGAAATTCTTGATGTGATTTTTATTTGCCGACTTCACCATGCTCTTGAGTGATAGAAATCTATCACCTGGGCTTTTTTAGATGAAGTCAGAAAAGTGAATGTTTCATCTCTGTATTTAAAAAGAGTGGTGTTGGCAAAATGATATATAAGACTATTTTTCAGACCATCCATTACGTAAAACACTCTGACAATACTGGCTGCGATGTTCTGACCATTCAGCATTAACCTGCCTCCTGGCCAGCATCATCGCTTTTAACCAGAGTTTCCCGGCTCTTTCGTATTCACCAAAACCTTCTGCAATGGCAGCTGCTTCAGCGACATAATAATACCGGTTGTTACGAACAGTTCTTCTGACACTCATTCCCTGGCTCATTTTAATACCTGTATTCACTAAATTATTTCAGACTGACTGCTTCTTCGATTTCGGCTTTTCTCACCAGGAAGACATCGGTTGCCTTTTCAAGCAATTCTGGCGTAGCAGCCAGAACCTTTGATGCGTAGGCATAGCATCGGGCCACCGCGCTGACGGTTTCCGCGTTCAACGCAGCCTCACAAAAATCGGCCAGCAATTTATCAGGGGTTCGCTCCTGATTATCCTCTTCTGTCTGTTTGGCTTTTGATGTCCTTGTGGGACGTGGAGTTGGTTTTGACGCAGGTACGACAGGTTGAGGTGCTGGTGGGTTGGGCGGTAGCGCCGGCGGCGGAGTTTCGGACGCACTTTGCTCAACACCAGATGCTTCGACTTCGACGGCTTCGATGTGTTTCCCGCCACCCTCGGCTTCCTGCCTGGACTGATTGATCAGTGCGTTTAAATCGGCAGATTTCCCCGGGGTGATATCACGTTCAACAGGTGGGGCTGTGTCGATCTCGTCTGGTGTGTAAACGCCAAGGATAACATCCGGACAATGGAGCCTCGCCCAGCGTTTGACGGCAAGATAGGCAAGCTGTTGTTTCGGGTCACTTGCCCACAGTGTTGAGTTGCGCACCTGCGCCTGTGTTAACAAGATTTCCAGCTCGCGTGGCTCTTCCTCATTCTTCATTGTTGCCCAGACACGAACACCACAGCCGGTTTCATCTGCAAGTGTCCAACCGGGGGCCGCGTACTTGTTTCCCTTGGGTGAGGTTCTTTCAACGAATTTGCCAATGACCTTTTCCCAGGGACCAAACCATGCGTACTGAATGCGATCGCGGGTGGGGGCCATGGTGGTGATGACGGCATTAACAAGCTGAGCCTCATAACCCAGCACGCCGTTAACCATGAAGGTCTTCTGGGCAACAGCAAACGGGTTCATACGCCACTGCAAAGCCTGCATCGTGACGGCCAGGCAGTCTGAGGCTTTACCGGTGAGATGCGCAGGAACTGTCACCCGGCTGCAGGCCATAATCTCGGCGAAGCGCACCAGCTTATCCAGTGCATCAGGGCTGAAAATGGTAGCCGCCGTGCTGGTATTTTCTGACGTAGACTCCATCAGTTGGGTCTCCATAATTAATACTCCTGTCTGCGTGCCCAGGCCGGGCGTTGGATTGTCTCAATGCCACCCCAGTGATCGTGAAGGCGGCAGTGGTGGTAGGTGTTGAGATTCTGGCGGAAGAGTTTTTTACCTGAATGCATGTCTTCGTCATCAAGCTCAAAAACCCTGACGGGGTAACGGCCGCAGTCGATCGATTCACTGACGGCAATAAAAACAAACTGAGGGTATTCGCCGAAGCACCTGTAAAAACCTTCACAGTACATCGCGGCCTGCACGTGGTAACGGAACTCCTCGATGTGACGAGAGAAGCGAGACATGTCTGCAATTTTCTTCACATCAATAATGACAGGGCGGTCGGACAGGTATTTATCCGGTCGAATTCTACAAAGCTCCTCTGTTTCACTGTCACGCCAGTAAACCGACGATTCGCAATACCCGTTTTCTTTCAGAAGAAATCTTGCTGCATGGTGAGCCATCGCACTGTCACGCATGAGCAGGAGCTTGCGTCCCTGTTCTGCATCGAGCACGGTCATACCCATCCGGCTACTGTCATCCAGAAACTCCTGTTCCTCCTCTTTTCCCTTACTGGTTCGACGGTTAAATGAGGGCGCGACGACATACCGCCTGTCGAACTCATCAGGTTCCAGCAGCATGCAATGTAGGGCACTGCCCATCTCCAGTGCTGCTGTTTTTTCCGTATCGACAGGGGCATCTTTACGCCATTTATAGATGGCAGGGTTAAGCGCTACATCATCAAGCTGTGACTTACTGACGCCTGGCCCCGCGTGATAATCCGCGTTGCTGATGTCGTGATACACACCGGGTTTTACTGGCATGGTTCCTCCCATTTCAGTAATACCTGCAGGTCATAATTTTGATTTGCCTGGAGGTAAACGAGGTTGAGAATGAAATCCTGATACTCAGCGTTTGCACTGGCACCGGTGCAGCACTGACTGGCCTGTGGGTGCAGTTGAGAGGGCCGAAATTCACTGAGTTTGTCTGGAAAGCAGGTGAGCAGGCGGGCGGCTTCATCGTCGATCCATTGTTCTTTCTCAATAGCGGCCTGCTCTTCGGCGTCGAGTTGTTCCTTACGGCGTTCGAGCTGGATATAGGGCATCAAGGCTGCCCCTCCTGAAGAATCATTTCGGTCAGTCGATCGGTCAGAACCTGCAGCAACGGTTTAGGCGGTTTACGACGGAAACTTTCGCTGTTCAGAATGTTTTTACGGCTGAACTCGACAGAGCGAATGGGATGAAAAGGACGAGCGCAGGCGGCATCGCCCCTGATGCGTTGATTCATCATGGGTAAGGTTCCTGTTAGTGGGTTGGGTCAGGGCTATTGCTGTGAAGAAAAGGGGCCAAGTGAGATTAAAGGGGGGCAGTTCTGGATTTAACTCAGCGCCTGATAACGATGATTTCAATTGCAACCATATTCAGACGAGTTTTTGCCCTGTTATCCGGTAACCGGGCACCTTCGGTCAGAGCACCCTGTAAATCGGCACCTGTAAGTCTGGCTGTGCGCATATCTGCATTACGCAGATTCGCAGCCATTAGGCGTGCGCGGCTGAAGTCGGCGTTGTTCATACTGGCGCCGGACAGGTTGGTAAAAGGCATAAATGCGCCGCACAGGAGAGTGTTGTTCAGACAGGCTCCCTGTAAATTTGCACCAATCAGAATGGCACCCGCAAGGTCGGCGTCATTCAGGGGTGCATCTCTCAGGTCCATAAAACTCAGATCGGCGCGTTTTCCATTCTGACCATGTGAGTGTAACCACGCTTTATGGGCACGCAGGACGGTTTCCAGTTGTGATGGGTTCATGATGTTGCTCCTTTGCTTAAGGGACAGTTGCAGCAGTAAGAGAACGACTTGCCAGATTCATTGCGTCAGGTCGGATGGGAAAAGGATGTGTGGAACAACGGTCCTGCTGACGCAGTCCGTAACGATTAAACATGCCTGAATCAGATGACTGACCGGGACGACAGTGCGGAAGGCTTAATGGTTGAAAAAGGGTGAGTAATACAACGAAATGCAGCATTCATTTAAACTCCTCACGTCTGGCTGCTGCCCGGGCTTCAAAAATGGCTGGTGTATCACCTGAAATGACTGTTTTCAGGCAAAAGAGTCCAGAGGTGGTTACCGTCGCACCAGGTGCAGCGCTAATCGCTGCATTAGCCACCCGGGCATGAGACAGCAAACGCAAAAGACAGGATTGAATGATTAGCATGGAATGTTCGCCATCAGTGATATAGGTAATTTTCACAGAATCTACTCCGCGTTGAAGATACAGGGGGCAAAAGGGTTGCGCGTGTTAAAGCCAGTCGGGTCTTTCTCCTTTCCCTAAATAAGCGTCAAGAATATCGAGCAGTCTGGGATAAAATTTAACGGCCCGTTCGCCATCCATGGATTCAATCTCGCTTTGTCGGAAGCGTCGCCAGTCTTCAATTTTATGAACCTGACAACCTGCACTTAACGTTACGCCATGCATAATTTGAATGCTGTACTTCTCACCGAGAATAAGCCAGGTGTCAGCAGGTAACCGCGTACCAAATAAATGAGCGCCTTTGAGGTTGGTACCCGTTAAATCGGCGAGGCGCAGATTGGCATCATAAAAATCAGTGCAGAAAAATCTTGAGTAACTCAGCGATGCATATTCGAATTTTACATGTGAGAAGTTCGTTCTCTTCATATCGCATCCATTTAATGCAGCATGGCGTAATTTCGCGCGACTAAAATTGCAGCTACTCATATCGCATTTGGTAAAAATTGATTTCTCCAGGTTGGCGTTATAGAAACATTGATTGGATAAATTCCTGTAATTCAGAACTAATCTTTTTCCCTCTTCACCGGCTGATGCCAGCCAGACATGATGTTCCTGTAGTAACGCCGATAATTCATCCTCGCACATTACATTCCCGGGAGATGTATCTGAATTAACTAAGGCTGAAATGTCATGCATATCGTTTAATTCCTGTTCAGAGTTCTTTGTCATAATCGGCGTGACTCAGTAATACCCACTTTCTCCCTCCGTTTTTGGAAAGAAGACGCCAGGAGGGAGTTACACAGATGGAAAGATAGCCATGCCGGATAGATCGCCGCGGTTTTATTTGTCCCAGACGCCATTGCCTGAGGAGACAGCGCGCCCGGATGTACACCCGCTGAGGTGCCTTGTGTTTATTCATGGTTGACCACCAAGGCCTCTGCGCATGCCGCTGCAATTTTCTGAATGAACACCCAGCGAATGCCTTCTCTGAAACTGGCAAAGACTTTCATGCGTCTGAGAGAACTGGCGGTAAAAATGTGCCAGCCATATCGGTATCGATAGACCATTGTTTACTCCTGATGAGTGAGAGAACCACTGGAAGGTTATTAATGCCTGCTTTTAACCACATCAGGCGAGGTGGTTCCCGTGTACCCCTACAGCGAGAATTGGTGGTAGCATCCCCGAACCCCTACAGCACCGAGACGTACAATGGATGTGATCACAGGCTTCAACGTTGCCAGACAAGCATTCGAGTTACTTAAAGTCATCAAGGATGGCCGGGATGAGTCGCTTATACGCGAGGCAGCTGGTGAGTTATCCGAGAAGATTACGGAGTTGCAGATGCTGAATGCAGAGTTGTCTGGCCTATATCAGGCAGAGAGACAGGTCACGATGGAACTTCGCGAGCAAAAGAGAAAAATCGAGATATTTGCAGTGCAGGGCGGCAATTACGAACTTCATACAACCGATGGCGGCTCTACGGTATACCGGTTAAAGAAAACGGATGCTGAGAACTTCCAGTATCACTATCTTTGTGCCCATTGCTACAGTGAGAGCAGGATAGCGATCCTTCAGCCTAAGACTGAACGCAGCCAGCATGCCGGATTTTTTATTCATTACTGCCCTCAGTGTAAAAATGAGTATAGAATGCAGAAAGTCCCCTTTCGCGAAATGTACCAGAATGTCAGACCCTTTCCGCATTAAATACGACTGATGCGGATGAAGATGTTTAGCCGAAAAAATCCCGGCTATGCCGGGATAATATTGTTCAGGATTAATTTTCACCAGACGATGAGGCTGAATGGTGTTTGTTATACTTTCTGATTGTGTGGTGTCAGGCGAGATACATCACGGGTTATTTATAACGGATAACGACATTCATTAACCTGAATAAATAACTATTACTGCTGTTGCTCAGATTCATGCTGCTGTTCACACCCGCAGCATTTGGGACGTAAGTCTGGATGTACCGTATACAGGGGTTCCAGAATTTCACTGATAATATTATCGAGTGAGACCTGCACTTTTTCCATGTACTCCTCTGACTCCTCTTTAGTTACATGTCCCTCACCCTCGTACTCATAAATATTACCGACTGAGATGCTTAGTTCACGCACAACCATTAATACCGACTGTTTAATGCTGACTGCTGCTTCGCGATTTTTCACAGGAACTCCTGGGTTAATTGAGCCTGTTAAGGCTGAGAAAGTGGGGGGGAGCTAACGGGTTGAACAACGAGTGGTAAAAACTGCTGGTGGATTTCACAGCCAGTTGCACATTTAACTGGGGCGAAAAAAATCCCGCACGAGGCGGGAAAGTATTACAGGTATGCAGGTGGACGGCCTGATACCGTACGCCCGGCAAGTTGGGCTAAATCGCTACGCGATATGACTAGACGAGGAGTCAGAATTACTTCCTGACGAAGAATTTATAATCTAATCGTTATTCATTTTGCTGAATAAATTCATCTTTTCTCTCATTTCACCTCTGAATGTTTTTTTAGGTCGAGGATTAAACGTCAGGCCTTGCTTGTTTTCATTAAAAATATGGATAAGCAGGGCGATTTTTGTTTTTGAGGTTTGCTTTGCCCAAAACAGCCACGTCGGGCATCACGAATCCTCGTCAGATCAAAATCACTGGCATTGCGGTGATAAGTCTTGATGTGAGTCAGAGGCGTTCGTGGGTCGAAGCGCCTTTTGCAAAGCGGGCATACAACGGTAGTGCGTTTCATGCTTCCTTCTCCAACAAAGGACATGACACTGGCCAGTGCCATGTCTTTTGTTGCGAGAAAGGGTGGGTTTTGCCTCTTCGGGATATCGCACTCCTGTGCTCCTCCCGCCCGACTTTACTGAGCCGTACAGACCTCTTTGGCGGTCAACTCTTTTGAAAACCAGACTACCAAATATGCATTCATGAGTTCACGTAGTGTGTCATGTATGCCCTTAATTCAAACTTAAACCTATATCATCGTGTGATCAACCTCATTTTGTGATCATTCATTGAAATAGATCTAGGTTGTTGAATTTGATCAGAAAAAACTTTGGCCCAGTATCGAGCCAAAGTTAGCTGGAGATTTCATGCGAAAAGAGTATTTGGCCAGGCAGCGGCAACAATCTTGCCAATAATTAAGGCAGAGTCATTTTGAGGAATGGTTTGGTAACGGGTTGCAGTGTTAAGAGGTTCAAGCCAGCCTCTCCCATCTTCTTTAACAAATTTTTTGAATGCGATTTCATTCTCTGAAATCAGTTTTACCAGGCAGAAATCACCTGGGTCAGGGGTGTGATCAGGATCGCAAAGAACCAAAATTCCTTCAGGAAAGCTTGGTCTCATTCCTAAAGGAGCTGTCATTGAATGGCCCATGACTTCATACCAGAATGCCCGGTTTCCTGCCTTGGTACCAGATGGGGCAGTGATGATTTCTTCGTCAGCTAAAAGTTCATCAAGGCTCTGTTTTAGAAGCTTTTCTGCTTGCAAGACTGGATAATTAAACTCGTTAAGAACGTTGATAGCTTCATCACCAAACAGCAGAAATGCAGGGGTTACATTCAATGCTCTTGCCAGTATTTCGGCATCATCTGCGCTTAATTTCCTGACCTCAAGTTCATAGTTTCCCAGCCTTGAAGCAGTAGGCCAGCCGCAAACTTTAGCGAGTTCAGCCTGGCTTAATCCTAGGCTATCCCTCTGTTTTTTAATCCTTTCTCCAATTTTGCTTGGCATAATTATCGCTCATTTTCACACAACGTGAATGCATTATACACGGTAATTGACCTCATCCCACAAATTGTGTCTAATAATATTTGACTTAAGTACGCGGGAGCGCTCTATGAACCAGATAGCCACATTAAGAAAGCAAATCGGGGTTTCCCAGGCTTGTCTCGCCAAAGCAATTGGCTGGATCCCTTCACGTTTATCAAATTACGAGAATAACCTCCGCACGCCAGGTCTGGAGGACTGCAGGAAGATAGTGATGGGTTTAGAAAGTCTGGGGTGCCCTTGCTCAATTGATGACATCTATCCACCCACTTCAGAGGTAGTTCAGTAAATAACTTTAAGATGTAAAAGCAGTTTTCGTTACCTGAGCATTCTCACGGAACGTTGTTTGAATGCTCCTAATCCCACCCGTTACAGGAGTTAAATTCATGCACAATGCAAATCCAAGCAAAAGCCAAAGTTACGCCTGCCAGGGAAGGCATTTGCTTGCTTCTGCCCATAAGGCATTACTCAAAACCCGCCAAACTGAAGTAGCCCGCCGACTGAACGTGGCTGACTCCACCATTCTCCGTCGAACAGAAAAATATCCAGAAATCATGGAAACGCTGGCAGCAAGTGGGGTAGAGGATTTTGTGTTAAGGGGGGAGATGAAAGTGCCGCTGGATCAGTATCGATGGCTTCTCACCGTGTCCATTCAGTTTGCCGAGTATGAACTGGATCGCACAAAAGAGAAAACCCCGGACTGCGGTAACAGTGCCGGGGTTTAGTGCAGAACAGTTTCGTTAGAAACCATCTCGATTATGTCAGCAGCAGCCGTGTAAGTAAACGGCTGCAATTTGAGTTTAGGACCAGGAAATGAACGCTGAAAAAAAGAACACACCAGCACCCCCATCTTCCCGTTCAAAGGCGCATTTGTTGGCGCAGCATCTTCCGACTCTGATTTGCGAAGAAGGTGAAGAATATGACCCGGCCATGCAAAAGCGTTTAAAACAAGAAGCAGTTCGTGACCATCAAGATAACACTGTAACCGGGCTGGTGAAGTTTTGGTCTGCTGCCAAACATCATGTCCGAAAGGGCGTGATACCTGATGCTGATCTCTCATATGTCGATTACATCGTGGACTATCCCGGTTTCGGTCAGGCCATGCAGAAGGTGGGATGGATTAAATATGACAAAAAGAAGAATTGCTTGCTGATACCAGCAATGAAAAGGGAACAACTGAAGGCGGAAGCCAAAAAGGCACAGGCTGCATTGAGGCAAAAGCGTCACCGGAGGAAGCTTAAGGTCAGGCACTGGATTATTGAAGGAAGAAAGGCTGCTGCTGAACTTGCTAATTGCTCGCGTTTTAAAAATGAGAAGGCCGTCATCAACAATGATGTGGCCTACGATGAACAGGGAAGAATGACCCGACTTGGCTCGGTCATCATCAATGGAAAAGAGATGCAGGTCTTTTTCAGTTCTCCCCGACACCGTGTAACAGACCGGCATAGCAGCCCAGCCGGGGCATCTAATGAAACAGTCGGTGGTTCAGCCGTCATTCCGAACATTGCGGAATGCGTTACGGTCGTTGCTTCAAACGTCACGGAAAGCGTTACGCACCGTGCTAAAGGCATCACTCAGGACGTTGCGACAAGCGTTACGCACGGTGCTTCGGGCGCCACTTCGAGCGTTGCGAAAAGCGTTACGCTCAGTAATTCAGGCGTCACTCCAGGCATTGCGGAATGCGTTAAGGTCGGTGATTCTTGTGTCACTCCGGATGATGCGAAAATCGTTACAGTCGGTGGTTCACACGTCACTCCGAGCGTTGCGGAAAGCGTTACAGAGGATGATTCTCGCGTCCCCCAGAGCGCCATGAAAAGCGTTACGCACGGTGATTCTGACGTCACTTCGGGCATTGCGGAAAGCGTTACGCATTGGGATTCTGGCGTCACTTCGAGCGCCACGGAATGCGTTACGGTCGGTGATTCTGGCATCACGCAGAACGTCACGGATTACGCTCCGCGACGCCTCTCGCGTGTTATACCTTCGCGTGCGCACACCCGTTTTAGTTTTTTAAGATCTAAAACACTAAGATCAAAACATAAAACAACACACAGCGCGCACGAGAAATTTTTCAAGGCGGCGATGAGATTCAAAATCAAAACTGCCCAGGGTCAAAACCCCACATGGCCGGAACGCTCTGGTCATCCCAAACAAAATCCGGTGGTCCTGTCAGAGCCACGAAACTACCTGCACCCATTCGACGCGCAGCTCAACGTGACTCAGAGTTTTACGCTCTGGCGAAACGGCCAGAGTGCAACCTGTGTGACCCGAAAAATCAGGCATGCCGAACTGACTCCATTGCCTGAAAAAGCGGTGAGCGAGCCGGGTAAATTCAGACTGTTTTCCGACTGGTCACCGTCAGCAGACTTCCTGGCAAACGCCCAGTACATCGGCCTCACGCTGTCGCACGAAGCGACAGATTTAGAAGTGGCGGAATTTATAAATTACTGGTCGGAAGAGGGCGCACAGCACACCCAGAAGCAGTGGGAGACGAAGCTGGCACGTTTTATCGGTAAGGGGCGGAAGAGGGCGGCTAAACGTGCTCAGAGCCGTCAGGACTTCACAATCCCCACCAGTATGGATTATGCAATACCTGATGGGTTTCATGGGGGCTGATAAGACAAACGCGAGTAAACCGGTTTTACTTGTTGAAGAATTGAAGCTCGTAAGGCAGCTATGAGCGAACAACGGACCTTCTTATCCAGCCTCGCTCCTGGGCTGGTTAACACCGATATATACAGGTTTTTTGATCATATCGGCAATGAATGCGGTCAGGCGTTTACGGGATACAATTTGAACAGCTCATAATTAACGTTTGTGTGACGCCAGATTTAGCTGCCCGCTGGTTGATAACATGGCGGGCAATCTGCCCGCTGGCGCACAAGATCAGGACGTTCTGCATCATGTTTTAAGCAAGATGTGTGGCAAAAAACGGCAGGACTTTAGCCATTGCTTCTCCTATCGCTTCCGGTTTGTCATACAGTTCGTAATGCGAAAAATCAGCTAATGAGACCAGCTGACGGTCACGGGAAGCCACGGCCCGGCCATAAACTTCCATGCCATCCCTGTAAGCACCGAAAGCACCCACGTTTTCACCAACCACCACCATCACGGGCTGAGTCAATAACGTTTCAGCAAAGGCGAAAGCATCCCAGGCCAGTGTTTTCTGCGCATGAGAGAACACCATTCGAGTTGCGCCGCCTGGCTGCTGGCCGCGCGGCGTTTTGTAGTAGTCTGTTGCTTCGAAGACGTCTCGCTCGGTCAGCCCGTTAGCCTCTGCCATTTCCAGGCTGGGAGGAAGCAGTTCGTTAACCTGAACCTCACCGCCCCGGGCTTCATTTGTACGCTGCGTCGCCATCGCATTCAGCGTGCCGATCGGATCGTAATTGCTGAAGCCTTCCCGAAAGAGTCGTCCGATATTAACACCAGTAATACTCGCTACGGCTTTAATACGCTTCTCCGTCAGCGTGGCGTTGATGGCATAACCACCTCCGCCGCAAATCCCCAGCACGCCAATCCGTTGGGCATCGACATACGGTAGGGTTACGGCGTAATCAATTACGCGACTGATATCTTCTACACGCTGAGTCGGATCTTCCACCCAGCGTGGGGAGCCGCCGGATTCCCCCTGGAAACTGGCGTCATAAGCGATCACAACATAACCTGCTTCTGCCAGCGCTTTTCCATAGACATTGCCAGAGGTCTGCTCCTTACAGCTGCCAAAAGGATGAACGCTGATAATCGCGGGGTACTGCTTTGACTCATCGAACGCAGGTGGAAACTGAATGCTGGCGGCAATATGCCAGGCCATGTCGGCGTTCTGGATTTGAACATGTTTCATTAGAGCGTCTCCTCGAAGAAGGGGGCTAATACAGAAACTGCTTCAGCGACGTATGCTTCACCGTCATACAACGCCATGTGGTTCGCGCCTTCGACAATGTGGTAGCGCTTATCCTGGCTTGAGGCGCGATCGTACAGGTCGTCGCTCATCCATTTACTTCCCGCTACGCTACCAGCAACAATTTGCAGAGGCTGAGTCAGGTACACCTCCGCCATGTGATAAGCATCGTAGGTAATTATCTGGTTGAGGCTGCGCAGCGTGGCGTATCCGGGCGCTGTCGGATATTGCGCACGTGGGGTGTGGTAATACTCCCACGCCTGACGCAACTCCTCGTTCGGCGCATCAGACTCCTTCAGAGGTGCCAGCGGCATGGAGGCATTTTCACCGCTGCTGATATCCCCGGTACGGGCGTTGGAACCTGCTTCCACATACGGCAGTGCATCAATGGACTTCACGTTGTTCTCCCAGCCATTTCGGAACATCGAGCCGATATTAACGGCACTGACCGTTCCGATGGCTTTGATACGACGATCCTGAATCGCGGCATTGGCCGTGTAGCCAGCCCCGGCGCAAATTCCCATCGCGCCAATTCGTGCGATGTCGACATAAGGTAGTGTGGTCAGATAATCAATCACTGCGCTGACGTCTTCGGTACGGATATAGGGATTTTCCAACTGACGGGGTTCTCCTCCGCTTTCCCCCTGGTAGGAAGCATCATAAGCCACGGTAACAAATCCCTTTTCAGCCAGTTTCTCCGCATAGGTTCCGGCGGTTTGTTCTTTTACGCCTCCGCCAGGATGGGAAACCACGACCGCCGGGTACTTTTGGTTCTCATCAAACCTGGGCGGAAAGTAGAGCACAGCTGACAAAGAGATTGTCGGGATATTGCTGTTTATGAAGCTTATTTTCTGGTTCATCATCCGGTTCCTCATGTGGGGTGACGGGTATCTGTCATGCTTGATGGGATAACTATAGCTATTGATCATTAATATAATTAGACCCAAAATCATGATTGGACTTATCATTTAAATGATTAATTTCTCATATGGAAATACAGAGATGAAGCGTGATGAGGTAGCAGATTTGATGGTGTTCGTAGCCGTCGCAGAAGAGCGTAGTTTCACCCGAGCAGCCGCCCGTCTTGGCATGGCGCAGTCAGCGCTAAGTCAGATAGTGCGCCGTACAGAAGAGCGTCTGAGTCTGCGGCTTCTGACGCGCACTACACGCAGCGTTGTTCCCACCGAGGCTGGTGAACATCTCTTGTCTGTTCTTGGCCCAATGTTGCATGACCTGGATTCCGCTTTGACTTCCCTGGGCGATCTGCGCGATCGCCCGTCCGGCACTATTCGCATTACCACAGTGGAACATGCCGCAAAGACAATATTGCTTCCCGCCATGCGCACGTTGTTGAAATCCCACCCTGAAATTGATTTGCAGATCCTCATCGATTACGGCCTTACTGATGTCGTCTCAGAGCGCTTTGATGCCGGGGTTCGCCTCGGGGGAGAGATGGATAAGGATATGATTGCTGTTCGAATCGGGCCTGATATTCCGATGGCGATTGTTGGTGCGCCGGACTATCTCTCCCGAAGAGGTACTCCATTGTCTGTGACGCGCCTGGTCGATCATCAGGCGATTAATCTGTACCTTCCATCGTCGGGCACCGCTAATCGCTGGAGATTAATGCGCGGAGGGCGCGAAGTCAGGGTTCGCATGGAGGGACAGCTTCTATTAAATACAATAGATATGATCCTCGACGCAGCTATTGACGGGCACGGACTGGCATATCTGCCTTTTGATCAGGTACAGCAAGCTGTTGAAGAAAAAAAACTGGTCCGCGTGCTGGAGAAATTTACCCCAGATTTACCTGGGTATCATCTGTACTACCCACACCGCCGCCACGCAGGTTCGGCCTTTTCTCTGTTAATTGATGTGCTTAAGTACAAGGGCACTGTTTAATTATCTTTTGGATGCTGGTTTCAGGTATTGAGATGAAACGAGTACATCCAGTACGACCTCCGTGATGATTGAGTTGCCTGCCAAGAAGGTTGGTAGGGCAGCAATGAGCGATCTACGGAAATTGCTAACAGCGCTTTGTGTCAATTAACCGGGAGCAGATCAGTCAGCCAATAAAGGATGAGAAAATGACCGAAAAAAAGAACCTTTTTGGAACCGTATGGTTCCAGAGCTGACGGTAACGGATTTTCCCGCCTCCCTGCAATTTGTAAATCATGATTCGCACGTACATAATCCTATGAGTAATCCATGGACAGGATCTTCTACCACACACGGGTCAGTCCAAAAAAATCAAAGCCGTCAATGAAAATTCAGGTAGTTGTTCATACCTCAACCTAACGGTGATAATACAAAAAAATGCAACGAAGTATGACACTCGCTTCAGGTGTTAAATATGGATTTCAGGAGAAGGAATGAAACGAGCAATATATTTACTGTCTGTCATTACTCTGGCCCATTCAGCCTTGGCGGAAACGCGTAATTTAACCAGTGAATGGCAAATTGCTAAAGAAGGGCAAAAGACTGCCTGGTTACTAGACTGGCCAGCAAAACCCGGAGATAAATTCACACTGCGCTACCCTGATGGTAAGCCCTATCTTCAAGCCACCTTACAAGATAATAACCATGAAGATTTGCTCGCAAGCGAAAATATGACTGGAAAATACCGCTTCTATTATCCTGATGGAAAAATAAAAAAAGAGGGTGAGTGGGATAAAGAGGGAACCTCTGTTGGTTTAGAAACGACCTATTATGAGAATGGCTCTCCCAAAGAAGTAAATCGATATCTCGATGGCGGATGGTCCATCAATGAGAGAGCGTATTATAAAAACGGCCAGCTTAGTTACGAGGGCCTTAATTATGATGGTGAGAAATATAAAGAATCAAAGTATTACTATAACGATGGCAAGCTTAAACAAAAAAATTATACTAAAACCATAAAGAACATCGAAAAAGAAATGGACGATTACTTCGATGAAAATGGGAAATTAATAAAACGCATTGAGGAATATGGCAATGACCCCTCGATACAGATCACTTATGGTGCAGATGGCAAAATTGTAGAACGAAGAACTTTGATGACTGGCATGCACCGTAGCAAAACTGAAACTTTTAACAGTGATGGGCAACTAACTGATTTAGATCAATACATTACCAATGGAAGCTTACTGAATGATGGGGAGCAAATCAGTAGTTATGAGGGAAAAACCACCTATTCTACTTATAAAAATGGGGTACAAGAAGGGGAAGAAAAAACGGTAAAAGATGGCAAGGTCGTTCGTTACTCTCAATTTAAGGCGGGTAAGGAAACTGGAGACAGTTTCGCATTTGACGACGTTTCGAATGTTATTATTTTCGAAAAGCACGCTTCGGACAAGCAAAAAGCCGTTAGTTACTACGTAGGACTTGATTACATTACGTATGATGACAAGGGAATGCCGCACGTTAAGCTCCCTTTTAATTTGGATTCACGGGTTCTGCCGAAACCTGGCACTGTATGGGAATATAGTTCAGATGGCAAACACATCAGCGCGCTGAAATTAATTACATCGGATGATAAGACGGCAACCTGGCGGACAGACCATGGTGAAATAAAAGAAAATCTCGATACCTACACCTGGATCATGCCGAATCAGCCACAGCAGGATCGACAAATTCTATCATTTCCGTTGACGCCGGGTAAGGAGTGGAAGAGCAGCTACCAGACCCGGGTAACCGTGCCATGGGGTAAGGGGCAGGAGTGGGGATATACCTATAAAGCGACGTCTTTATCAAATATTGTAGGCGTTGAGAAAATCACGGTTGCTGGTGGGACCTTTGATACGCTGCTGATTACCCGTAGTATCCACTGGACTAAATCCAGTCCACATCATGCAGGCACGCAGGCTTCGGAAATGACCTGTTATACAAAAGCATGCGAGGTGTCGGGATATACCGCTGAGACAATATGGTACGCGCCTGAAATTGGTCGTGCGGTGATGAAAGCTGTTAAAATTAGCGGTTCGCCTCAGGATCTAATGAGCAATAGCGATGCAAGCATGCTGAAAAGCGGTAACGTGCTCATTTCTGAACTGACCTCGTTTGGTCCCGCGTCAGTTAAGGATAAGCCTGCCCCAGAAATCCATTATGCGCATCAGATTTCAGGGAATGCATTCAGCCAGGGGTTCTCGTTGAGGCCAAATAATACCTGGGAGTTCTTAATGATCCATAGTCCGATGATTGAGTAGAGTGTGGTGCTGCACTCAGGACCACTATGGCAGGGAGGCCATTCACTTCTAGGGCAAACCTCTGCCCGTATCAATTATTTTTTGTAGTCTCGCTCTCTGATATTCTTCACGTTTACCGGGCAGTATTGAGTTCGACGCGTCAATAATCTCAGAAGATATAATTCACTTGAGCTGCTTCAGCTCAACATGAAGTTAGCAACGTCCGCTTCTGGCACTCAGCAGAAGTTCAGGCCCATCAAGATTCCTGCTTTGCTGGCGGAAGCAATTTTTTAGCTTCGTGAATGAGCTTTTCAATCTCTTCCAGAGGGATGCATCCTTCGTAGCAGGAAAAAGAGAACTCATGAGTGACATCGGAATAGAAAACTTCAGCAATTTGCCGGAGCGGGGATGTTCCAGCCACAGAAAGCTCAAGGTACATCCCATCACGGATGACATCGCTTCCACGAGTTAGGTTGTATTGGATCTTAGTCATAGATTTAATTTCCCATCGTTACTATTAACAAGGCCTCTGTTCGAGCGCAGTAAAAAATACCCCAGAAGATAACTTGCACAAGTCCGCAAAGAGTGAAGATCGGACATTACGTATGAGATTGACAAATACCTTGTGATAATGGTTGTATTGTACAACTATTATCACATGGCAATCCTAATGATTTCAGATTTTCAGAACATAAAAAACATACGTGCGGCATCACGTTTAATGGTGCGGGAATTGGGTTTCATGAACCAAAATCTGGCTGCAACTGATTATCCTCCCTCAGCCGTTCACTCTTTGCTTGAAGTTGAAACTCAGGGTTCAGTGACAGCCGCCCAGTTGGTGCAGATTTTGGGGCTTGAGAAGTCCAGCGTCAGCCGCATGTTAGCTAAGCTCGTTGAAGCTGGAGAACTTGAAGAAAACACTTCTGTTGATGATGCTAGGGCGAAGCTTTTAAGCCTCACCGGGAAGGGAAAACAGACGGTACAGAATATTAATGCCTACGCTGACCAGCGGGTAGCCGCAGCACTGGATAAGCTCGATCCGTCAACGCAAAGGACTGTATCACAAAGCCTTTCTTCATATTCAGGCGCATTGAAAGCCAGTCGCGAACAACCCGAAGTGAAAATGCAAAGCAGCTTCAAAATAGTCACGGGTTATCATGCGGGTATGATTGGCCGTATTACTGAAATGCATGGAGGCTATTACGCCAGAGAGCATAATTTCGGCCATTTTTTTGAAGCTAAGGTTGCTGCTGGCCTTGCAGATTTTTCAGCCCGTCTGGATAAGCCCTGTAATCAGATTTGGCTGGCAATGATGAATGATCGCATAGTCGGTTCAGTGGCTATTGACGGTGAGGACCTGGGAAATAATGAGGCGCATCTGAGGTGGTTTATCCTTGACGATGGTTGTCGTGGCAGCGGACTGGGCAGAAAACTTATTGAAGAAGCGATGAGATTTTGTGATGAACTGAGCTTCTCTTCAGTACAGTTATGGACATTCAATAAGCTTACAGCGGCAAGACGATTGTACGAGTCATTTGGATTTGAGTTATCGAAAGAATGGGAAGGCGATCAATGGGGCAGTATTATTACTGAGCAGCAGTTCACTCGAAAGTCATCTTAAAATCGCTAACGACTTTCCCTGGTGGGCAGGATGTTGTTGAGTATTTGCATCGAGCTGTATTTCTGTCCCTGATTAGTGATGTCCGGCTCTGGCACACAGCAGTCATAGCCCTTAATCGCCCAACGACATCGGCCGCTGCCCTCCCGGAGGTAAACCAAACCACCTTCGGACCCAGTTAAGAAATGCCCCATAAGGCCGGCCGAGAAGCAGCATCATCAATGCGGCACCGAGTGTGCCGCGCGCTAATCCACTGCCAGATGCCCCACTAAAAGCTATGATGGCGGCATAAATTGGGACCTGAAAACTGACCAATGCCGCACTGTCCCACAACAGCTTCGAGAGCCGGTTTGTTCCTGCGCCTTTCATCAGCCAGTCGCGCCACAGACCGTAAGGACGAGCTACCGGCACCATCAGAGCAGCACCAATTAAACGGGCATGCAGCACCTGATCCCACGACATCCCGGCTATACATTTTTCATTGATAATGCCGGTTGTAGTGAAAAACAAAATCAGCGCAGTTGTATCTGCAACAAAAGCTGTACGCCGCATACCCGGGTCGTGAATTTTTCGCAAATTACATTACCTGTGTGTGCTTGATGAGGAGGTGAAGTTTAGACATTAAACAACAATGAGATGCCAATTAAAGAAATTATTGTGCAGTGAAAGGGTGAAATAATTAATTTTTTTCCTGGCATCCTGTGTGAAGTCTATCAAGTTCTTTTACTTGAACAGCTTGTAAATCGACAATACACCATCATGAATCAGATCTGCATCGAGGATTTATGGAATTTTGAAGGCGCAGGCTGGGTTTAAAATCCTTTTAAATCAGGCTTTTGAATTGATTGGGCTGGAGGGGTAACTCTGTGGTGTTTAATCGGAAGAGGATGCTGCTCTTTAAACTGGTTAATTGTAAAGCTGATCGCTGTTCAATAAGATTTTTACTAAAAATGCGCAACATCTTGCAGGTATGAGGTCTAATGAGTATAAATCATTGTTCACCTCTCCTAAACCTGCAGGTTAAAAGACATGGAAAATAAGTTATCTCATCAGCCCACAGCCCCTCTCATGACAGGTATCATTGGTGAAGCTGTGCTTGAACTGGTCCAGCGAAGCATGGCAGTTAACACCGAGACTATCGTCATCATGCTTGAAAAAAAGAAAAAGAATTGCCAGATTCCAGCTTTAATAAAAGTTATTAATGATGCGTTGTTCTGGCTTAAAAAAGGTTAACCCTGATATGCTCTGAAAACCATTTTCATTGTTATGAAAATGGCCAATCACGGTTATTCCAGTTAAATTCAGCGACCGATAAATTTTAGGCTTTACATATTTTCAAGAGAAATAAGCCATCAACGACCCAACCCTTGATGGCTTAGACATAGAGGAATTGTGCCAAGTTGTCATAGCAACAAACTATTAATTAAGGACTTTTCTTATGCCATCTGTCGTCATGGCCTTTTTCATATTTCTGTTTAACTGCTGACCAGGCAACTTTGTGTGCAACTTCCTCACGTGTGCTGTCATCCTTCCGGTCTTTTTTTTCTTTATACTCATCCCATGCACTGTTGAAGGCAGCGATATAAATATCCTGAGCATGTGCGGGAAGAACGTTTTTTACACTATCTGGTAATGAACTACGGGAATCATAAGGCATCACTCATCCTCCTTTTTGAATTCAAGTAAAATCTTGGCTCATATTAATCTATTTTCAACACCTAAATTTATGACTCTTGTATTCAATGGGTTAGGATGGTTGAAAGCTTCGGTCATTCAGTTGGTTAGAGTGGTATGTAGTAAGCCTGTTTTTTCAGATGGATTTTTGGATGTTAACAGCATAATTCCAGTTGTAAGAGATATTAAAAAACAAGTCCGCTGCGGGAGTGAACAAGGTGGCTCTTTTATTTAAGTTATTCAGGTATAAAAATGTCTCGTGGTCAACCTGAATGGCTTTGCGAAAAGTAAGCGAGGCGTTTATAAAGATTATTATTCACTGTAGTAAATGGCCCTTTTAAGCCCAGCGCCGTAAAAGTGTTAATAGTGAGCCTTTCATTATCGTCAAAATTAACTAACCTTATTATCAGCCAATCGATTTATGCGCATGTTAAAGAGGTTCTGATGACAAACGAAGCGGTTAATAACATTACAAACTACCCGGTCCCTCCATTTAAAAAGCAGCCACAATCTTCTCCTGGTCTGGCATCCCAGATGAACCCTGTACCGGATCATGGTGAAACCAGTTACATCGGTAATGGCAGGCTTTCAGGTAAAAAAGCACTGATAACGGGGGGTGATTCAGGAATCGGCCGCGCAGCCGCGATAGCCTTTGCCAGAGAAGGAGCGGATGTCGCTATTGGATATCTTCCTGAAGAGGAAAGTGATGCACAGGAAGTCATCGAACTGATCCAAAGAGAAGGCAGAAAAGCCATTGCCTTACCCGGTGATATCAGGAGTGAAGAATTTTGTACTGACCTTGTTGAAAGGGCGGTCGCCGAACTTGGCGGACTGGGTGTTCTGGTGAATAACGCTGGCCGACAGCAATACTGCTCATCCATTCGTGACCTGACGACAGAGGCTTTTGACGCAACTTTCAAAACTAATGTTTACGCCCTGTTCTGGATAACCAAGGCAGCCTTAAAGCACCTGTCAAAAGGATCGAGTATTATCAACACTTCATCTGTTCAGGCCTATGATCCAAGCGACATTCTTCTGGATTATGCCCAGACGAAAGCAAGTATTGCAGCGTTTACTAAATCCCTCGCTAAACAGCTGGGCCCGGAAGGTATCCGTGTCAACGCCGTGGCCCCCGGTCCTTACTGGACACCGCTACAACCTTCAGGTGGTCAGCCCCAGGAAAAACTCACTCAGTTTGGACAAAAAGCCCCGTTAGGCCGTCCCGGCCAGCCTGTTGAGATTGCGCCTCTGTATGTCTTACTGGCATCCGATGAAACGCCATTTACTTCTGGCCAGGTCTGGTGCTCTGACGGTGGTACGGGCACCCTCTGAGCCTGTAATCATGTTTCACATTCATTCCCGGCAAGGAGAAAATCATGGGTAAGAAAATAGCCGTTCTGATTACTGATGAGTTCGAAGACTCAGAATTTACCTCACCTGCAGAGGCATACATCAGTGTAGGTCATGAAGTGGTAACGATTGAGATGCAGGTGGGTAAGAGCGTAAAAGGAAAGCGGGGAATAGCGGATGTTAAAATCGACAAGGACATCGACCAGGTTAATGCCGTAGAATTTGATGCCCTTTTACTGCCAGGCGGCCATTCACCTGACGCCCTGCGCGGTGACGATCGTTTTGTGAATTTTACCAAAGAGTTTGTCGCCAGCGGCAAACCGATATTCGCCATTTGCCACGGACCTCAGCTACTGATAAGCGCGAACGGCGTGCGAGGCCGGAAGATGACTTGTGTCAAAGCCATAGCAATAGACCTACGGAATGCAGGCGCAGACTTCTATGACAAAGAGGTCGTGGTGGATGATGATAAACTGGTCACCAGCCGCACACCGGATGATTTACCGGCGTTCAACCGTGAAGCACTACGTATTTTGAGTGTTTCTAGTTAAGTAGCCACTTTTCTTCGCAAAACCCGCCATCATCAGATGGCGGGCACATGTCACTGGGTGATTTCTGGATGCTGATCAACTAAATTGCGGCGTTTTTTCTTCAGTTCCTCAATTCTTTAATCTATGTCTTCGATGCGTTGCTCAATACCATTGTGATGTTCGTGAAGTAACTCTTCAGCCTCTTCAAGTGATGAGGCCGCAGGGGTATCGCCATAGAGAGGTTTGTTCGCCGTTTCTCTTACAGTGAAGCCGGTTACAACCCCAATTGCCCCTACAACCATCAGATACCATGCAGGCATGTAAAGGTTGCCGGTTTCTTCAACCAGCCACGCAGTCAGTGTTGGCGTGACGCCCTCAACCAGATAGAGATGTTATAGGTGCTCCCCCAAAGCACGTTAAAAAGTGATAAAGGAATGAATGAACGCTGCCTGAAAAATAAGCGATGGAGGGAATTAAACGAAGCATGCGGTATATTCATGTAATCTGGCGATATTGATATTTTTAAATTGGTGCGTGTTCTAAGTATTCAATATGGAGACACCACTTGGTTGGATGAAAATCGATCTCCATAAGCATGATTCCGGGCTTCATCTATAATATCTAATCGATATTGAGACAGGAGGCCAGATGGCAAATACAAAGAATGAATCTAAGGAAAATCAACATTCAGTTGAACATGTTTTGATACTTCAGAGTGGTTGTGCATGGAACGGACAGGTCTATGAAGAATATCCTGCAGGTAAACCACAGATTTCAGTGATGCGTATGTCACTTCCACCTCACAGCGAATTGCCCTGGCACACTCACCCCATGCCTAATACCGCCTACATCCTGTCCGGTGAGTTAACAATTGAAGATAAAATGACAGGTCTGACTCGATGCTTTAAATCGGGTCAGGCCGTCAATGAAACCATCAACAGCGCACACCGCGGATACACATCAGAACTACACACCGAGCTGGTAATTTTTTATGCCGGGGTTGATGGCCTTGAGCTTTCTGAATCTCTGCCTGGAGAAGCGCCAGAGTTTTGACCTCAGGTGCAATTTAACCTGAGCCATTCCTCTTACCAGTCATATAACGGACATAACTGACCAGTAATGAAAACAGGGAAAAGCAAGCCCCGGTTATCAGGCTGAGTGTGATGCCATGGGCTTCGCTGATGTTCAGATATATGGCGACCATGGCAGACCCAATAATCTGACCGATGAGGCGGGAACTTCCCAGAAGGCCACTGGCGACACTGACATTTTCATTTGCCACTGAGGTCATGATCAGATAATTGTTGGGTGACTGGAAAAGCCCAAATCCAGCGCCACAGAGTGCGACCCGCCAGATGATATCGAAGTTCCCGGGTGAAGCTGGAAGCACCGTCATCGTGACCATTCCACAGACCAGCATGCCCAGCCCCAGTGAAGCAATCACATTAGGGTTGTGACGTTTAAGCAACTCCCCCGCGACCAGAGAGGTAATGGTTGTCGCAAGTGGCCATGCTGTCAGTAACAAACCAACCTGAACCACGTCCCGATGCAGGATGTTGTGAAAGTAAAAGGGCAGCGAGACATAGGCCAGTAGCTGTGTGCAGTAGGATAGAGTGGACATCATCAAAGAAAGTGAAAACGTTCTGTCTGCAAAGACGGACAAGGGAATGAGAGCCTGGTTCATCTTTCGTCTCTGGTTATCGAACAGCCACAAAAGCATGGTGACCGACCCGACGGTACCGCACAGGGCCATTAGGATATTTTCTCTGGTCATACCCAGCACAAAACACGCTAAGAATATTGTCAGAGTGAAAACCAGCATTGCACCTGAGATGTCGAATCTCGTTCTCTGGATCGGTTGTTTGTTCAGGTACAACATGCTCAGTAACAGGGACACAATTGCTATTGGCACGTTAATGGTGAAGAGGCAATTCCAGCTGGCCATGGACATGATGGCGGCTGCGATCGATGGACCCGCAGCAGCTGAGACAGACACTATCATCACGTTAATGGCCAGGCCTCTGCCAAGTAATTTTTCAGGGTAGATCTCTTTTATGAGTGCGGCATTAACACTCAGAATGGCCGCTGCTCCAAATCCCTGTATCACACGAAATATCGTCAGCATGTTCAGCGTATCCGATATGGCACAGCCTAACGAAGATATTGCGAACAGCAACACACCTGTCTCAAAAACACTCTTATTGCCTAGTTTCTTTCCTAGCGCAGCCAGAGGTACTAGCGCTGCCACAACTGCAAACTGGTACGCGTTGACGATGACAATTGATGCCGAAGCGCTAACCTGAAAATCCCTGGCAATCACCGGCAGGGCGACATTAGCAATCGTGCTGTCAAGCATGGCAATCACAATACTCAGAGATACAGCTGTTATCGCCATCCAGCTTACTTTGGAATAATTTTCGTTAATCGAATACACACAGTACTCCCGTCAATATTTATTTTTTAAGAAAACACGCGATGAATACGCGATAGGGGATTTAATAGTGATGTTCTCAGAATGAAATTAATTATTTTTTTTCATTCAATATTTCATCAACCAAAGTCGGATTTCAAGGGGTTGTTTCATTGTGGTAGTATGTCTATGTTGTGTGCATATTTAATATGAAAGCATTGGTGCAATTCATTATCCTGAATAAAGTAGCCCTCGGGAAAGACGTGAGAATCGTGTTTGATAGGAAGGTTTTTTCTGATGTTGGCTGGATAATAAGTGTGGGGATTGCTTCATAAAATATGCCTGGTGTCTCTATTTATTTATGAGGCCGTGCAGGAGATGCTCAAGATTTTTGATGATAAATTGTAGATGAATAGGGTGTGTGTGCTGGATTTCCCCATGACGAAGATTTTATTTGTATTAATAAGGGGCATGTTACAAATTTTTATCGGAAATAAATTAAATTACGTATCGAAGAAATGATGATGATGGAAAGAATCTAAAACATCGAGGTGCAATCAAGATGACAATGAAAAAAGCCCGGAGCTTGCGATTTCCGGGCTGGGCTAACGAGCGGCCAATGAAGCAATGGAGTTGGAGATATCACAGGCAGGTAGTCCTGAGATGAATAAATAGTAGATGCCTGATTCGTTTTTTGCATGCGAAGCGGTTGATGTAGTTCCTCAGGTTTTTTACTTATTACGACTCCTAAGAAGGTAGCAGTGAGGGATAATAAAAGATGTAGGTAAGAGAAAGGAGACTTCTTTACCGTTAAATCTTGCATATGGGGTAGCTTAGGCATTCAGTCCGAAGTCGCTGTGGTTAAAGTCAGGTGGATTTTTTATACGACCTGAAGAGTAAATATATAATTATGAATGGTGTTTTTTGCAAAGTATGGGGATAGGAACTGTACGATTAAGTGTAAGATAAATTAACCATACGGTCCCTGAATCCGCGGTTGAGAAAAGCTATCCCGGTTTACGCCTCGCTTAAACTTCAAACGTTCAGGACTAAAAATGGCAGCAGCCCTGTTATGAAAGTTACATGACAAAGCGCATGCGCTTGCTTACTATAGCGTGATTGTTTCAATGCAAAACAATAATAACCGAAGCAGGATGTTCATCGTACTGGTGGTAAACCATCAAGCATCACTTCTAAATTAAATTTCTAAATCAGGGCCGACTTCTGGTGGGGGCTTGCATGAACAATTCAGCTATGTACGCACAAAACGGGCTAACCATTCAGGCATTAAGATCGCCTGACATATGCAGAGATGAAGTACTCACAAAATTCACTGACCTGGTAAGTGAAACGCTAAATTTTCCAAGCAGTTTCATTGCTATACTGGATGATCACTATCAGTACATCAAAGCGTCCCATAACTTTGACCTTGATGGATCTGTGAGAAGCGACTCCTTATGTCAGTACGTTGCGGATGATGTTAGTCCATTGATCATTCCTGATACTCATGCTGACAGCTGCTTTGCAACTAATCCTTTTGTTACTGGATCCCCCTTCATCAGGTTTTATGCCGGCGTACCGCTTAAAAACAGGGAGGGGGCTTTTCTTGGGACGCTCTGTGTGACGGACAGCGTCCCCCGTAGCTTTAGTGCGGACCAACTCGCAACGCTGGAAAAACTTTCACAACTTGTCATTTCATTTCTTGAGGCCTGGCATTCCGCAGGTTTCACCGACCCGGTAACAGGTTTACCTAATCGTCAGCAATTAATTCGTAACCTCCATACCCTCGGGAAAATGGAGAAGAGTTCATCTTACCGTCTGATTCTCATCGACCTGATTGATATCCCCCGCGCTTATGAGCTTGCCAGAACACTGGGAATGGGCCCGGTTGAAGGTCTTCTGAGGGATATGGCAACGCTTATACCACTGCGGTTGCGGCCTGGCCCGGATGACTTTATCTACACTGTTGCGACAGGGCGTTTTGCACTCCTCACCAAAGCCTCCACTCACTTCACAGCAGAATGGGTTGCGACTAAATTAACAGGCGTTTCTGCTGACATGGGTGAAGGATTATCTGTTGGTCTGACGACACATACGGGGGATGCACTATTCAATCCCGGTAAATTTCCACCCCATGAAGTCTTGAGGAAAGCGGTCAGTGCCCTGCATGAAGCTATTTGTCAGGGTGTTTCGCACATGAGTTTCAGTGAGAAAAACGATGAACGTCGCACCGATGACTTCACTCTGGTCAATGATCTGGCAACAGCTATACGCTTTAATCAGGGACTGTACTTGGTTTATCAACCTAAAATCTGCCTGAATACGGGACTGCCAATTGGTCTGGAGGCGCTTATCCGCTGGCGACATCCTGTGAGAGGGGAGCTTTCTCCCTCCGTATTCATACCTCTGGCCGAACAAACGACTCTTTTACAGGATTTGACGGAGTGGGTTATCGATAAAACCATTGAGCGTCTCAAGCGACTGGGCAGCAGCTCGTTACAGCTACCTGTTACTGTGAATGTCAGTGTACGGGACTTCAGTCAGGAGGGATTTGCCGACCGGCTGGAAACCAAAATGATAAACGCGCGACTATCCCCGGAATTGCTCGGAATTGAATGCCTGGAGACTGAACGAATCATCGAGAGTGCCGCCGCCATGGCTGGACTGGAAATGTTAAAACTGCGTGGATTTAACATATCTCTGGACGATTTTGGCACAGGCTACAGCAATATAAGCTACCTGCGCCGTATGCCTCTTGATGTTATTAAGCTTGACCGCTCCATTATCAATGGACTCACGACTGATACAGCTTCGCGCATTATTACTAAAAGCATTATTTCAATGTTAAAGGAGCTGGATTATGTCGTCCTGGCTGAAGGGGTAGAGAATGTTGAGACACTGGAGGTGCTCAGGGAGTTTGGGTGTGATCAGGCTCAGGGATTTTATCATTCTCGCCCTCTACCTGAACCTGAACTGGATGAGTGGTTGAGCTGGAAAATCCGCCGATAACTGTCATTCAGGCCAATAAAAATTGCGTCTAAGGTGGTTGAAGCGGTTCGTTATCAGCATATCCGACATACATCTTCGCTGCACGCCTCTTAAACTGTCAGTCTGAGTGCAGGATACGTATGCATCATTCCGGATGATAAGGAAAAACGGTTTTTAGCCTGTTCAGTCTGGCTGACAGCGTTCTTTATTCAGCGAAAAAAGCCGCTACAAATCAGGCAGTAGGGGTCTAAAAGGCTATCCCGTTTGATAATATAACTTCGCCGGCAGCCCCATGAGGGAGTAGTGTTAAACTCAATCGCCCTTAGTCGAAACGTTCACTTGCGAACAATGACCGCAATTTCAGCGGGAAGCAGAAAATCCCGCCTGATTTCGGCTTACTTTCCATCTGCGACAAAATGTGGATTTACGATAGCGTTAGTCAAAGTTGCATTGAAAATATGGATTAAAGGAGAATTATCAACCAGGCTGGTTACAGTGAAGGTAATCCTTACCTTTCACCAACATTGAAGGAATCAAGCTATGACTACTCGTCGCGGTGGAACAGGTAATTTTGCTGTAAACAGGGACCGGGCAAGTGAAGCAGGACGTAAAGGCGGAAGTATGAGTGGTGGTAATTTCAAAAATGACCCTGAACGTGCGGCTGAAGCCGGAAGAAAGGGGGGGAAAATAAGCCGCAGGAAAAGTGTTCCTGGTGGTGGAATAAACGCAGCGTAAATTAGCTTTCTGGCTGCAATTATTTTCTGTAGTTATCATCCCCATTCCCACCTGAGTTTGCAGGTGGGGTGGCGACGCTGACAGACTGAGCCCTGAAAAAAATTATTGCTATCATGATTTTTGACGCTTCGCTTTAAATAAAACCTTTCTTCACCCTGACAAATGGACTCCAGTTGCAGAGGTCATGTTATGTCTGAATTCACTTATATCAGGTCCACAAAACAGGTCATACTTTACGATGGAGTTTGTAAATTATGTAATGCCTGGGTCGTGTTTTTGCTTCGAAAGGGTGTATCAAAGGACATTCGTTTCTCAGCCATTCAGAGCGACATCAGCAAAGCGATATTAAAATCTGTAGGACTTCCCGAAGAGAACATTCGCACCATTGTTCTGGTTAAACAGGACATGTACTGGTTGCGTGCCGGTGCCATTTTTCGCGTTATGGCTTATTTACCCTGGCCCTGGAAGATACTGTCAGTGATGCGCTTCCTGCCACGATTCGTTACTGATTCTGTTTATAAAATTGTGGCCTTCAATCGGTATAGATTATTTGGCCGTTTCGATGACATCCAGATCATCAAAGCTGATTTTCCCCAGCGATTTTTGTGAATTTTATTGAGTAGTCCAGTCAGGAACTCCTGAACTTTAAACAGCGTCAGTGCATTCGCATCATTCCCCATTCTCTATTAGGTTTAATGCAGGTCTGAACTGCTGAGGAGAGGCAATGACGGATATAACCACTGATGAACTCACACTGCTGAATCGCTACTGGCACGCTGCGAATTATCTGTCTGTTGGGCAAATCTATCTGATGGACAATGCTCTGCTGCGGTCACCGCTCTTATCCCAACACATCAAGCCGAGGTTGCTGGGTCACTGGGGGACAACGCCGGGTCTGAATTTCATCTATGTGCACTTAAACCGTATTATCCGGCATCGCGATCTAAATCTGCTTTACGTCTGCGGTCCCGGACATGGCGGACCGGGCATGGTAGCTAATACCTGGCTGGAGGGAAGTTACAGTGAAATTTACCCTCACATCAGCGAAGATGCAGAGGGCATGAAGCGCCTGTTTAAGCAATTCTCTTTTCCGGGGGGTATTCCCAGCCACGCAGCTCCGGAGACACCGGGTTCCATTAATGAAGGTGGCGAGCTGGGCTACTCACTGGCTCATGCGTTTGGGGCAGCTTTTGATCATCCTGACCTTGTGGTGCCGTGCGTTATTGGTGATGGCGAAGCTGAAACCGGCCCTCTTGCCGCAAGCTGGCAGGGCATCAAATTCCTGAATCCGGAACGCGATGGTGCTGTTCTGCCCATTCTGCATCTCAATGGCTACAAAATCGCGAATCCAACAGTACTTGGGCGCATCACAGATGACGAACTGACACAGTTATTTGATGGTCACGGCTATGAAACCATCATTGTCAGTGGGCACGAACCCATGGACATGCATCATCAGATGGCACAGGCTCTCGACCGTGCTTTTGACATCATTTCAATGTTTCAGCAACAGGCGCGAACAGGCAAAGAAGTCAGTACAGTTCCGAAATGGCCGATGATTATAATGCGCAGCCCGAAAGGCTGGACCGGGCCGACAGAAGTGGACGGTAAAAAGGTCGAGGATTTCTGGCGCGCACATCAGGTGCCTGTGTCAGCTTGCCGTGAGAATACCGCGCATCGTGAAATACTGGAAAAGTGGATGCGTAGCTATCAGCCTGACATGCTGTTTGATGAAAACGGCACTTTGATGCCGGAACTGAAGGCTCTCGCACCGGTGGGAAATAAACGCATGGGAGCAACGCCTTTTGCTAACGGTGGGCGTCTGAGGCGCGAGTTGGTTACACCCGATATTGCTGAATATGCACTGGTCACTGGCAAACCGGGAAGTACTTCTGGACAGGCTACAGAACAGTTTGGCCGTTACCTGAGTAAGATATTTCAGGATAACAGCGATAATTTCCGTCTTTTCGGCCCAGACGAAACCGCATCGAACCGTCTTTCACCGGTTTTCGATGTAACCAGTCGTACCTGGATGGCTCCGCTTAAAGAGTATGACGAGCAACTTTCCCGAAACGGCAGGGTGATGGAAATTCTCAGTGAACATCAGTGTCAGGGGTGGCTGGAAGGGTATCTGCTGACGGGCCGCCATGGACTGTTTAACTGTTATGAAGCCTTTATTCATATCGTTGATTCCATGTTCAACCAGCACGCAAAATGGCTCAAGGTGACGCGTAAGCTGGGCTGGCGTAAGCCTGTGTCATCCCTGAACTACCTGCTCTCATCCCACGTGTGGCGTCAGGACCATAATGGTTACAGTCATCAGGATCCGGGTTTTATCGATCACGTTGCTAATAAAAAAGCCGATATTGTTCGTATCTATCTGCCACCTGATGCGAACACGCTGTTATGGGTGGGTGATCACTGTCTACGCACGTGGGATCGCATAAACGTCATCGTGGCCGGGAAGCAACCCTCGCCGCAATGGCTCGATTTGCCGAGTGCTGTGGCCCATTGTGAAGCCGGTATGGGGGAGTGGAAATGGGCGAGCGATAGAGGGGAACCTGATGTTGTTATGGCCTGTGCAGGGGATGTACCTACGATGGAAACCCTGGCGGCTGTTGACCTGTTGCGGGGCTATTTACCTGACCTGAAGATCCGTGTTGTCAACGTTGTGGACCTGATGGCCCTACAGACAAAAGAACAGCACCCTCATGGCAAGTCAGAAGATGAGTTTGATGCGCTGTTTACCACTAATAAGCCCGTCGTATTTGCTTTTCATGGCTACCCAAGCCTGATTCATCGTCTGACCTATCAGAGAAACAACCACCGCAACTTCCATGTTCATGGTTTTAATGAAGAAGGGACGACGACCACGCCTTTCGACATGACGGTACTCAATGAACTGGACAGGTACCATCTTGCGCAGGCTGCAATTATCCATATACCAGGGATGGCAGAGCGCCATCCAGAGTTGCTGGATGATTTACAGGAGCGCATCGCAGAACATCATCGCTACGTGCGTGAGCATGGTGAAGATGTACCTGAAGTCAAAGACTGGATCTGGTCTGGCAGGTAAATAAAAACCGCCTCTCGGCGGTTTTTCAGTCAGTCAGGCTGTTTGTCACCTGACTCCGGGGCATTTCTTTCGTCATCTTTGGGATTTTTGTCAGGCGATTTTTTACGTGGATTATAATCCGGTTGGTCGCCTTTCACGGGACGATCGGTCATCACGTTCTCCTCGTATTCGCTGGATGGATATTAAGTTTAGTTCCCTGTTGGTTGTTAAGCCAAACGGTCATTGATGAATATCATTCGTTGTACCCATCGCCAGTGCGCTTGCGCTGGCGGGGTCAAACAAGGAAAGACTTTCGATTTGATCAACCATAATAACTTTGCGAAATTCCAGCGCACATTTAGGTTTAGATGTGAAATCGATCCCGTGTTCGTGATACCAGCTACTGTAGTTATGCTCAACAGCAAGACTGAGTGTGCGCGCATCGCGGTAACCGCTGAGCATAGGGATAAGAACAATATTTGCAGTACTGGCGTATTCGAATGTGGCTGCGTGGATCATACCGATATAAATCCGACGGGACTTGAGTGTTACCCACGCCAGTTCACCTTCCTCCATACACTGTAACAGCATCTGTTCAATACCATTGGACCGTGACAGGCGCTGATACAGGTCTTTCCGACTGGAAGCGGTGAGGCGGGCACTGCCTGCCCAGTTTGATCGGTAAACACAAAACAGTACCGCGAACGCCAGCATGATCACCACAGGGGCCTGAATACCGAGGAAACTCCATGTCATGAATTCCACATGCCATCGGGCGTGTACCACGTCACTCAGCGCAAACGTGTTATTCATAGCAGATGCGCCAAGTAACAGCAGCCAGACAAGCCCCGTTGCGAGCACGCCCTGAAGAACAAAAATACAGCCATACAACGCGATCAAAAAATATACATCCCAGCCGATCGAACGTTTGATCTTCAACCTGCTGGACATATCCCGGCTGGTGTACCAGTAACCACACACCATCAGAACCATAAAAATGGCTGTACCCATCTAGATGTCCTTTAATGTTTTAACGTGGTGAGAAAAGTCGCGCTGTACCTTGGGACTTAAGGGATTAACCGAAGCGTTTCCATCCTCATCAATGATTATTCTGTCACCTTCCTCAATAGATTCTCTCATATCCTGCTGGCTCATCACCTGTAAAAGGGATTCCGGACTACTGAAGAGAGATATAAAGAACCTAACCATTTTTGAATTCCAATTTAAACGTTTAGGTTCAAGTCTGGCAGATGAAATTAAATTCGTTCCAGGTCTAAGAAACAAAAGGGATGTAATTGCTAAATTGCGGATAAATCTGTAATGAACGCTGAAGCCAACAGAACTGCAGCAACATCAGGCCAGCATACAAATGTTATTGAAGAGCTTTGCTTCAGGTGCGTAATGTATCAAGTGCCAGGCTCCATACTGACCGGCCACATTCAGGACAAGGACCTTGTTCACCTTCATTCATATGCTGAACTGCACCACATCGGTTACATGCAAACTGCCCGTCATGGGGGATGCGGGTAAAACAGGGGCGATGTTCATTCGGCAATACGGACAGACCGGGTACAACGTCATCATCTCCATAGAAGTACAGACTCAGCTGGCCATCAACTTCTACAAAACCAAGGCGAATCTGTCCGAGATGTTCTGCTCCTTTCAGACGCAATTCCATAAGGAATTCATCTTCTGAAATATTGAGTCCGTCAAGATTAGCCGAGACGTATTTTCCGTCCGCGATCAGCGTTACTACGTCACCTTCTACCAGCGTAGAGATGTAGGAAGACTTCGTCATGGCCCACGTAGTTAACCTGTAGAGAAGGAGAAGAACCACGAACACGAGAATAACTGGAAGAACAGGAACATCATCATAAAAAGTAACATCCCCTGAAGCAGACCCCAGTGTCAGTATGACCACGACCTCAAAGAGCGAAAGCTGCTGGACACCTCGTCGGCCAGAAATTTTGAGGAAAATGAACACTACGGCATAAGCAATAAAGACACGAACGATGACTTCGAAAAGAAAGGTGTAGGGTTGGTCGTTGATCAGAAATTTATGCAAATCGAAGCCTACCATAGGGTATACCTTCTAAGTTGTTATCAAAATTTTTCACAGTAATTATAATCCTTTATGAAGCTGTTAATGATTTTTCGTGGCGATAATGTAAAGTGAAGTTATTAGATTGAGTCTTCACATCAAACCTATGTTAATAAAAATGTTTTCCTTGATAAGGAGAGTGGCTCGTTGATCTGTAAGGATTTATTCATTAGCACTGATGTAATGCTGTTCTTAGTCTATTCAAAGGTTGCAGTATGAGTCGCTATCTTTTCAAGCCGGAGTAAGGGGTTAGATTTTTTTGATATTTAGATTGATAACTAATCAAAAATCTTTACATCAATTTATTTGTGTGATGGAAGGTGGTTTTGAATGATTTCATTTCCCTTTCAGTGACAAGGTGCTCAAAGTAATTGACATCACTGTATAATAATCTGTATGGAAGCGCACTTATAAGTGCTATGTACTGTTCACAGAGAGAGCATTATTAATAAGTTAATGATTCAGTATTTTTTAAGGCTGATGGAGATTGTCTGGGTTTTTGTGTGTTTTATTATTGGTGCCAGATCACATAGTGAAATTTACTCAAGGTTTTTCTTTAATTTTTTAAATGAACGACTAATAATTTAAGATTGAGCAGAGATAATTCAACGGGGTAAGTAACATGTCATCAATAGATGGAAAGCCCGAAGCAATTCGCGTGGCACAGTACCTGCGAATGTCTACTGAACATCAGCAATATTCAATTGAAAATCAAGAACGATTTATCCATGAATATGCAGAACGCCATGGCATGATTATCACTCATACTTATGATGATGCAGGAAAGAGTGGAGTTACGTTGTCTGGAAGGAATGGTTTGAAGCAGTTGCTTAAAGATGTTATGAATCATATTGTTAATATAAATGCGGTGCTGGTATACGATGTCAGCCGGTTTGGTCGTTTTCCAGACCCTGAAGAAGCCGCTCATTACTCTTATTTGTTGAAAGAGCATGGTGTACGTATCATTTATTGTGCAGATCCTTTGCCCGATGAGTATCCAGAGATGTCTATGCTCGCTCTGCCTGTCCTGAGATACGGGGCTGCCAGCTACAGTAAAAATCTTTCTCAAAAAGTCTTCATCGGACAAGTCAATTTAGTCAGGCGAGGATTTCATCAGGGAGGAACATGTGGTTACGGATTGCAGCGATTACTCATTGACGAGCGCTCTGAAAGCAAAGGTGTTCTTAAAAGAGGCCAGAGAAAAAGCCTTCAAACTGATCGTGTCATCTTGATACCCGGCCCAGAGGACGAAGTTAAAGTCGTTAATCAAATCTATGACTATTTCATTTATGATGGTTACAGTGAGGGCGAGATAGCAAGCCTGCTTAATTTGAAAGGTATTATTGCGGAAAATAACAGTGAATGGAGTAGAGGTAAAGTAAGGCAGATTTTAACCAACGAAAAATATGTTGGAAACAATGTCTATAATCGTGTTTCATTTAAACTAAAAGTCAGACATGTGCGTAACCCTCCAGAAGAATGGGTTCGTTGTGATAATGCGTTTGACCCTGTTGTTTCAACTGAAAAATTTACTCTCGCCAATGAAATTATCAAGCGTCGCATGAAGTATTATGAAGATGAAGAGCTGATCGATTATTTAAAAAAGTTATATTTAGATGAAGGTGGTGTAACATCTAAGATATTAAAAGAAAACAGTGGGCCAAACGCTAACGTCTTCACTCGACGCTTTGGTAGCCTGATAAAGGCTTATCGACTTGCTGAAATCCCGCTAAAGACAGACTACAGTTATATTGAAATAAATAAACATCTTAAGGATGTATGTCGAACCAGCAATGAGGCGTTGGCTAATGACCTTGCTTCAATGCATTGCACAGTGATTAACACCCCATCTGAGATCAAGGTTTGTAATGAGACCAGCATCTGTTTTCTAATGTCGAAATATAAGGAGACTAAAGCAGGAAGTATGCGTTGGCAAGTTAAAGCCGGGAAGGCTACAGAGTTTGACCTTACTGTGATCGTGAGAATGGAAAAAGAAAACAAATGTCCTGAAGATTATTTTGTTATTCCTACAATAGATAAATTTTCCCTTGATATAAAACTTAAGTTGAATAATCCACGTCATATTCAACTCTACAGATTCAGTAGTCTTGACAGGCTCATTGAGCTGTTTAAGCGTACCACTGTTACTGAGGCGCAGATATGAGCAGACAAAAAGTTGAAATGATTGCCATCGACGTCATCAAGGTAGTGAATGAGAGGTCAAGGAATAAAGTTGTTCATGATGAGATTACGGAAACGATTCATTCATCTGGACTGCGTCGTCCTGTTACTGTACGCAAGATAAAAGATGAAAATTATCAGTATGCCCTTATCTGTGGGCAGGGCAGACTTGAATCCCTGTCTTTACTCGGTGAAAAATTTGTTCCTGCTATTGTGAAAGATGTCTCGTCTGAGGATGCTTACGTCATGAGCCTTGTTGAAAACATTGCCCGGCGTAAACCCAGAGCCAATGAACTTTATGAACGAATCAGAGAGATGTATTTGAGTGGTGTCAGTGAAGAAGCAATATCTGAGTATGTCGGATGCTCTGTTCATTGGGTGCAAAGTGTACTTCTTCTGCTTAACAGAGGTGAGCAGAAACTTCTGTCAATAGTTGAGTCAGGTGATATACCGATTTACATGGCCGTAGAATTTGCTCGCTGTAGTGGCGAAGAGAACCAGGACATACTTATTGAAGCTTATGATAAAGGGATAGTTAAGCATCATAATGTAACCAAAATAAGAGAAATTCTGGAAATGCGTTCTGCCGGGCTGAAAGGTAATGCGAATCTTGCTTATACAAAAAGACAGACTTCAAAGAAAATCACTCCTGAACAATTACTGGATATTTACCAGAAGAGTGTCGAGGAGCATAAGAATATTTTAAGGAAATATGAAACCGTCGTTGAAAGTATCACGTTGTGCAAACGGATAATGTCTAACCTATTAAAGAATCCAGACTTTATTCGGGTATTGAGCGAAGAAGGATTAAATAGTGTTCCCGATGCGATACTGGATAAACATGACAGGGAGGAGACTGAAAATGATTCAGCGCTGCTTCAATGATGAGTTTTTAGAGCTTCCAGTAAGCAGGCTCATTAGCTCTCGCAAACTGCCTGAAAATATCAAACTTAGTGTTAAATACAGGCAGATCGTTGCGTCAATAAAAGAAATCGGTCTTGTTGAGCCTGTCATAATTTTCCCTGAAGATGGTGGGAGAATACTGAAAATAATTGATGGTCATTTGAGAGTTGAAGCACTTATCGAACTCTCAATTGATAAAGTAACCTGCCTGGTATCAACCATTCCTGATTCATACACCCCCAACAAACAAGTCAACCGTTTAACTGTTTTGCAAGAACACAAGATGATAAAAAAAGCAATAGATTCAGGCGTGACTGTCAGCAAGCTTGGTGCTGCGCTGGGCTTGAGCGCAGAAGCGATAAGACAGCGATTCAACCTTACAAAAGGAGTTGAACCAGAGGTAATGAATCTCCTGGCTAACAATGTCGTACCTCTGTCTGTTTTCTCAGTCTTAAGAAAGATGAAACCTCTTCGACAGATTGAGGTTGCACATATTATGGTTAATCTACAAAATTTTTCATTAAAATTTGCCGAATCCCTTCTTTATGCGACAGAGGAACGGTTACTGCTGACTCCCGGCAAGAAGAAAGAAACGATGGAGCTTAATGAAAGCATTGTCAAACTGGAGCGGGAGATGAATGCGGTACAGCAGGAAGTCAGTAACATTGACAGTTCATATTCGGAAGAAGTACTCAAGTTTGTCATTATTAAAAACCATATTACCAGCCTCCTTAACAATCCAAAGGTGGTCCTTTGGTTACTCGAAAACAATGATGATTATCTCAAGATTCTGAAGAGAATATCTGATGTTAAAAATCTTGATTCGGCACCGTAAAGTTTGCGGGATTTTGCAGGGTTGTTGAGTGATAGTCAGGGCTGGTGAGCATTGTATTGACGTAGTCTTATGCAATCAACATTGAATGAGACGAGACACTATTACTTATTCTGAAAATTAGTCCTATTTTTTAGCGGGTGACGGGGTTTTCTTTGTGAATTCATAGGCATTCTGTAAGTGCTGGGTGTTGCAGTTTGTTTTACGTAAACGATTGCATTGAAACCCATAAGGGATTTGCGTAGTAATAATAAACATCACGGGATGTGAGTATTTATTGTCATTACTGAGCGATAAAGGCCTTAAAAGATGGGTAATCAAAGCTATGTAGTCGTAATCGGAGAGACCAATATTCTTCATTGTGGTTTTTTTCATATGATAAAGGAGGAATGTCAAAAAAATAATTTCCTCCCACTTTTCTTGAAAAATGAACGAGAGTTATGGAAGAGATCGCCTGCTGGCTCATCTGATGTCTATCGCCTTGCCATTATTTGTATGGGAGTAGATGTTTTTTTTCCACACTGGTTAAGTGCATTTTTAACACTACTAAGAAAAGCCAATGGAAATGTGCTGATTTTTACAGACCAACATGATCTTCTCTGTAAACGTAAAAAAGGCCTCCTGAATCGGGTTCATGAACTGGAGCATGTACTGGATGTGTCAATGCCTGAGACTTATATCTCCTTTCTTGTTGAATATTACCTGAACCGAGAGTGTTCCCTCGACGACAGAAGTAAAATGTCGCAGCGGGAACTGGCTGTTATCGATGGGTTCCTTAGTGGCATTGATGTTGTCTGTCATTCAACATGGATGGGCATTACACCAAAGACGCTGTATCAGCACAGAAAGAACTGTGCCAACAAACTCGGTGTCAGAAATCTGAAAGATTTACTCAGGCTTTGATTTTCAGGAGGGAGCTGCGTGCCCGTCATAAACATCCATAAAATCGACTGGTTCAGGATCCTTTCCGACATGAGCCGTTCAGGCTACTCGCTACAGGATATTGCCGAAGAACTCGATGTTGTTGCCTCTACGCTGATCGGCTGGAAAAAGGGGGCCAGTCCCCGTCACCATACCGGTGAAGCGCTCATTGAATTGTGGTGCCGTGTAAACAGTAAGGGCAGACACGAATTGCCGAAGGAGAAGTTTGTACAGAAATTCATTTTTCACTCAGCCAGTCGTGCCTGCCGTCATTCAGAAAAATGAATCAGGTCGCTCTCATAGTGCCGGATGACTTTACCGGCACGGAGTATTCCTGATGAAACTTGAAAGTGTTGTTAAGTATCACTCTCCTCGATCGCTCTCACCTCATGCCCTCAGCGTAGCCACCTCACCGGACAACCTTTCTGGTACTGATGTGATTGCTGCGCTAGGCATGGCGTTAAAGAGGGCACCACTGGGTTATTCGGCGTTTTGCAGCAAGATGAACCTCAGCCAACGTGACAGAAAACGTACTGTTGAGTTACTTACTTTAGTGGGCCTCAGGGTATCCGGCCGTTATCCGGCGCTGACAAAATTAAGTGTGAGAGAGCAAAGGGCGGTCATCAAGGTTATCGCAATCTACGCTTATCTCGATTACGCGCGAAGTCCGGAGACTGAGATCCCCTGCCATGCATGTTCCAGCACCGGTTTCAGAAAAGGTAAGCGGTGCAGTAAGTGTGCGGGTAAAGGGATGACGCGCGCAGCCTGTAAGGACTGCAAGGGGCGGGGCCAGTCAGTTAACCGGATGAAGACCGAACTGAAGGGCGTACCGGTCTATCAGGACTGTAAGCGCTGTGGCGGGCGGGGATTTGAACGTATCCCGTCAGCAGTAGTGTTCAGGGCGTTGTGTCAGGTTTCCAGCGGTATCTCTCTGGATACCTGGAACAAAAGCGTTAAACAACTTCTGGACTTTCTCATTGCGGAGCTGCACAGAGAAGAAGCCTGGGCTGACAGGCAAATTTCTCGCATCACTAAGTAGCGAGCGATATACACTGTAGCTATGAAATAGCCCGCTATTTACATTTCCATTTTTTGGGGTAAACTTGCTCTAACAATGGGTCACTGACTCTGAAAAAGCTTAAGAGCCCTGGCATATCAAAACCGCCGGGGCTTTTTTATTTCAAGATTTTCCTCCGCTGCACTGCATCTCTTTTCAGGCAGCCTGTTTTATCCTTACTTCACTACGGCATAACCCCATGAGCAAACTGACGACAGGTGCAGCTTACAGCGCATCTGCGGGTGCCATCGTGCACAGCATACTGACATGGTTCAGCCCGGAAGAATGGAGTGCACTGGGTGTGCTGGTGGGTATCAGCATCGCCATCGTTACCTGCATCGTGAACTGGTATTACCGGCGTAAAGCAACACTCGCCAGTATCGAGGCGAACAGGTGTCACTGCAGTACTGCCAGAGACTGAACCGTGGCTCTTTCATCTGCCCTAAGAAAGCGCCTCCTGGCGGTTGCCGGGGCAGGTGCGTTCACTATAGCCGCAACATTGCTTGGCGGTTCAGATGGACTGGAAGGGCGGCGGTATACCCCTTATCTGGATGTGGCGGGCGTTTTAACTGTGTGTGACGGGCACACCGGTGCTGATGTCATCAGGGATAAAAGCTATACCGATTCGGAATGTGACAGCCTGCTCCGAATCGATCTGCAGCAGGTGAAAAACAGCGTAGATGCTCTCGTCAATGTTCCTCTCAATGATTACCAACGCGCTGCGCTTTACAGCTTTGCATATAACACAGGTACACGCGCATTCGCTTCTTCTAAACTTCTGTTGAAACTGAATGCCGGCGATATCAACGGAGCGCGTGAAGAACTGCGCCGCTGGATTTATGCAAAGGGTGTCAGGCGAAAGGGGCTCATCAACAGAAGACAGATCGAACGCTGGCTGTTTGAAGTGAAAAACAAAGATGACCTGCGGTAAAAGAAATATATCTCTGCTGGTGGCTGTCGTGTTGCTTTCAGTAAATCTGATAGTGGGCCTCACGGCATACAATCAGCATGTCAAAGCAACTCTGCTCAACCTCAAGAACCAGCAGTTAGCGTCTGAAAAACTATCTGCAGAAGCCATTACCCGAAATGTCATCCAGACCACACTTCTCATGCACGACCTGGCAAGAGCAACTGCGAGGGACAAAGATAGTCTTCGGGAGAACAGCGAGCGAAGGGTGGTTGTCATCCGGAAACTGGTCAAGGGGGACAACTGTGCTGTTGAGCCTGTTCCTCATGACGCAAATGAGCAGTTGCGTGCGCACCGAAACGAAATACGTTAGCGCACCCGCAGTACCATTGCCTGAAAGCTTACTGAGCGATTGCGCGGTACCTGAACTTCCAGAGCACTTCACCTGGGGAGCCAGTCTTGAGCTGAATGAAAAACTGCTTACCGAACTTCAAAACTGCAACAGAGATAAAGCGGCTATACGGGAAATTGAAAATACCAGGCATTCAGAAGACAGTAAGCAAAGCAACCAGTGACGTCAGTAATCAGGCAACATTAAAGCGTTTTTAGTTTTAAATGAATCATCTGATAATAGGTAGCTTATATAAGGCGTTACTTAATACATCACACAGATGTTTTAAGCCAAGCGCGTCGAAGGGAATAATTTCTACCCGAAGCCTTCCTCACATTTTTCAAAAGGGATGAAAAGATGTCATTCATGATGACTAAACTTTTATCACCCATTGAGGGTGCTGGAGGAAGATATGTCTGAACGTCCAGATACTGAACCAGATAAAGTTAAGCCGCGTCCGGGGGCTGATTAACGTTAAGTTGATAACGATGATGATGGGTGCGGTGAGTAGAGTACCACTCTCTGTCAGACGAGCCGCCTGTGGCGGCTCTGTTGTTTATCCGTAGTAGGTACCCGGTCGCTTATGCTGGCTGACTGCCATCAATCGAGGGTGAATCAAAACGGATATATTGTCGTATCGCTTCGTGAAGTGCGCGGTTACGGCCGGTATCGAGCCCGCGCTCTTCGTACTCCTTAGCCATCTGAATCAGGACTTCATCGTACTTCCCTTTAAAAGTGATGTTGTTCAGGGCCACCTGTTTGATCATGAGTTCACGCAGTACATCGGTCTCGACCTTGAGGCGCAACACGGTTTCCTCAAGTTCCTTAATTCTGCTCTCAGCTGACATTGTCACTCCCTATATTTTCAATTGGACAGTATTTATCACAGACAGATAACTGCATGAAAACTATCTCATTGAATAGAGTGACGCTCAAGCAATAACAGGTATTACCAGGGGTAAGCGAACCGTTAATTAATGCCTCTTGTTACTGCTTTTCATGCTAAAGCAATTTATTTTCCCGGGTGTTAATTTCAGGGTTTTCTTTAAAGGCCTTGATTGGAATTTACTTAACTTTGAGTCCCCAACCTGAAATATGGCCTACATTTAAATAACATTAACAGTGAGGTTATTTATGAAAGATCATAATTCTAATGAGCAACGCAAGAAAGAAGGGGATGTCCACAAGGGATTACCTGAGGCGGCACCTAATGCGGGCAACGCTTACGAAGAAGACGATCACCCGGCAAAAGACAATCCCAATGAACACGGTGAGATCCCCCGTACGCGCGATGACAGCAAAGACCATAAGCGAGATCCCTTTAAGGACAAGTAGTAAAAGCTGAACAGCCAAAATCATGTTGAAGGAGACAAACCATGAATCTTTCAAAATTAGCCAAGCATCTGGACCTCACTCAGGATGAACTGTTGGAAATGGGGCTTAGCCCTAACGATATTCACCAGGACAACAGTCAATCCGGTGATGATGGGCACTCATACTACTTCAACGTACCTGACGTGACGCCGGACCGCATACTGGGCAAGAAAGGCTGGTCTCTGGGTGAGCGGGTAGAAGTGGATGCCAGTGTTATTGATACTGATGGAGAGTAGCAAAAGTTCTAGCAGTTTCGATCGTGCTCGATGGTAATTACCCAATCCTGAAGACATTTAAAATTTATGGCCGCACTTTATCAGGTGCGGCTTTTTTACGACATAGTTCCAATCTGCGCAATCGCATGCGTGTTTAACGAGAGCCTTTCATAAAGTGAGCCTGAGAAAAGCCGTTATAGGCGGCGACCTCTCTCGGGCGGCTTTTCTGTGCGAACAGGCTCACTTTCTAAAAGGTATGATTCATGAACGTGATTCCACTGGAATACAAAGGCGAAGCTGTTCGCTTCAATACTGATGGCTGGATCAACGTCACTGGTGTGGCTGAACGATTCGGTAAGCGAGTCGATAATTGGATGCGATTGGTTGAAACGCTTGAATATTTCCGTGCGTAAGATCAAGCACTCACCGGTAAAGAATCTAAAATTCTACATCCCTCACAATACAGTTATGTAAGAACGAGCAAGGCTCGAAAGGACAGGGGCGGCGGCACATGGTTGCATCCTAAGTTATCTGTGGCCTTTGCTCGTTGGTGCGATGCAAGCTTCGCCGTCTGGTGTGATCTGCACATCGACAGCCTACTCCGTGGTGAATTGTCCGAGCAGCAGAGGTTTGAGCAAGCATGTCGCATTCGTGATGATCGTAAATCGAAAGCGAGTAAAGGAGCACGAGAAATGGCGCGTTGGAGATGGGACAAGCCAGAATTGAACGCCAGTGTCGATTACTGGCGTGACCAATTGCAGCTAACACTGGATATTGCCATTTAGTGAAGGAGAGGCCTGCAAGTCATGAACCGCCTTCATCACGGTTTTCACCCCCTGAATGACGTACCGCCTCTCACCGTGACTATTTCACCTTTAGAAAGTGGTTCGACGTCGCCATGACGCCAACAGCTGGATTACAGTAATACTTTAACAGCAGGTGCATTAAGTAAATTCATGAGATACCATCGACCACATCTAAGAGGAAGATTAATGAAATTAAAGCACAGGTTCGAAGAGTATTCGGAAGCAGAATTCACTCAATTAGTGAGACTAATTTTTAGCGCTGAAGGTGGTGTAAGTTTTCAGGATGAACTGCTTGAAAATTTCATCGCGGTTACAGAACATCCTGACGGTTCTGACCTGATTTATTACAGCCATGACGATAATCTTACACCTGAAAAAGTTGTTGCGACGGTGAGGGATTGGCGCAGGATGGAAAGTTTACCAGACTTTAAAAAATGACAATCATCGAGCGTACTTGTCAATACGCCCGATGATAAATGTTTATTCAGTGATCTCGCGTTTTTCACTTACAAGCGCAGGTAAAGTGAAAGCGTAGGTCAGGAATACTTCAGTAAATTTCAATAACTGATCGACCTCGTCAGACTCAAACTCTTCATCTGAGTGAACCGCGCCATTGGTGTCGATTCGAACAATATGCGCCCAATCGGCCATTTCTTGTGTAATTAGTCCTGTCTGACGTAGAGCTGATATTCTTCGAACTAATTTATCTTCATCACCAACATGTAAAACTTTTGTTGCTATATCAATGACTTTTCTACAATTCATGGCGCTGGTTTCGTACCTTCCACGTACGAAGTCTTCTTTTGCTTCAATGAAAAATTTTGATGCTCGTTCTGGAGTGCTTGGAGGAGATTCAATAGCCGGAGCTATTGGATAGATATCAGTTACATGGAACTTATTGCTTTTATTAACAATCAGAGGGAAGGCAGAGTTGTTAGCATGAAAAGTCGGACTTGCAGTGCCAGTCCTTGCAACTTCAGCTATTAGTAACCTAAAACATGATTGGCACTGGAATACCAATGAGAAAAAATTTTCCTTTAAAGGTGTTTCAGCTATAAACTTGAACATTGCATGTTCTTTAATGCAATGAGGACATGTTTCGTCGATCGATATTATTGCCATAATATACATTCCTTTGAATTAAAGATTAAATAATAAAGGCGCTCACCGACAAACAGGAGATGCCCTGTCAAGAGTGCCTGACCGATTCGGGAATTTCCCAAGGAACTCTCACATTAACTCGCCTTCCAATGCATCTGGTAGGTCCGGATCGAAGGTGGCAGCGGGTTCGACACTTTGGTCGATGACTGTAGGGCCATATTGTTCAGCTAAGAAACGCTCTCTGTAGAGATAATATGCAGCCTCACAGACATTTGAGGTGAAGTATGCGTTAAAGCCACCGCCCACAACAGCACCGGCTACAGGTATGATCTGAGCGAGTTTTGCTTTGGTAATCTTAACTCCTAAACTGCTGGCTATTTGCTGGATGATTTTTACGAATGTATGTTGCTCAAGTTGCTTCCAGGTTTGTTTTTTGGCAACTTGCTGTGAGATTTTTACAAGTTGAGCCATCGCCACATTTTTAGATGCATCTGCAGGTGATGAAGAAAGTGCAAGAATGTTAAAAGCAAAAAGTCGCTCCTCTTGCCTTTCTATGTCAAATCCATAATAGGTTGCATATTCACCTATAGCTCGCAGGTTTAGAGCAATCAGCGTCGGGATATCAATTGCAATCCCAGCTATACCCGCAGCTCCAGCGCCAGCACCTTCTGCAAGAGCTAAGCTTTTGTACTTCGCAGCAAGCCAGCCGACGGTCTTATCAGCATCTTCCAGTGTAAGTTTGGATACGTCTTTTAGTGATTGCACGTGCACGTGTCCATCCGAGCGATATTCCTCAAGGATAGCATCCGGCCTAACAGACCATTGAGCCGCATCATTGCATACGCTAATTAGTCCTTTAACCGCTTTCTGTATTGCTTCACCCACAACCGGTGTGGAAAGCACTGCATTACCTGCAGCGTTCAAAGGTTCATTGATTACCTTCAGAGCCTTATCAAACCACCCTATCTGAGGGTTTTTCCAATGATGGATCTCTTTAAGTGCCTTCTGATCATACGCCTTAATTTTCATAGCAATCCCTGAGTTTTCCGCTTGTTGGTAAAGCCGAATGCATTAACGCCTTGAATGAATATTTATCGGATGAGATTGCAGATTGTTTACTACTAAAATTAGTGGTTACCGCGGCAGAAAGACCATGCTCATGTTTAATTGTTGAAAGGTATTACTGGTTCTGAGGCTTAAGTTGACAAGGCTAACCCCCAAACAAGAAATGTTTTGTCGCGAGTACCTCATCGATTTGAATGCTACGCAAGCTGCTATACGGGCGGGATACAGTAAAAAAACTGCCCGCGCATCAGGTTGTGAAAACCTTACAAAACCCAACATTGCCGAGCAAATTGCTCGACTCAAATCTGGCCGAAATGAACGGACTGAGATAGACGCCGATTATGTTCTGCGTCGTCTGGTGGAAATCGATGAAATGGACGTGCTCGACATCCTGAAAGATGATGGTGGCCTTAAGATGGTGCACGAGTGGCCTAAAGTCTGGCGCACGACACTGAGCGGTCTGGACGTGCTGACGACCGTCATCAATTTCGACGAAACCACTACTGAAAACATCCTCAAGAAGATTAAGTGGCCCGATAAAGTGAAGAACCTGGAATTGCTGGGTAAGCACATCGCCGTACAGGCTTTCCGCGAGCAGGCTACCCATGCGCTGACAGGCAAGGATGGTGGCCCTGTTAAGGTTAAACTGCTCTCCCGCGAGGAATACCGGCAGGCCCGCCGGGAAATGTTAGAGGATGACGACTGCTGACTGTAAGACCGCTGCACGCCGTATAGAGTGTGAAGAGGACGGGATGTATTTTGCCCGTTACTTCTTCAAGCAGCGCACTGGCAGCCGGATGATAGTCGCGCCACATCATCAGGTCATACAGCAGACGCTTGACCGGGTGATTGATGGCGAGATACAGCGCCTCATTATCAATGTTCCACCGGGTTACACTAAGACCGAACTGGCTACCATCAACATGATGGGCCGGGGGCTGGCACTGAACCGCCGTGCCCGCTTCATGCACCTGTCGTATTCCCACAACCTGGCGTTACTGAACTCGTCGACCACGCGCAGCATCGTTAAATCGTCTGCCTATCAGGCCATGTGGCCCATGTCGCTGCGCGACGATGCGGACAGTAAAGCCATGTGGTGGACCGAATACGGCGGCGGGGTGTATGCCTCCTCGGCTGCGGGACAGGTTACCGGCTTTCGTGCCGGCCATATGGAGCCAGGCTGGCAGGGAAGTCTGATCATTGATGACCCGGTGAAACCCGATGACGCCTACAGCGAAATTATCCGCGACGGGGTGAACACCCGCTTTAACGAAACCATTCGCTCCCGTCTGGCCATCGAGACCACGCCTATTGTGGTCATCATGCAGCGCATCCATTACCACGACCTGAGTGGCTATCTGCTGCGGGGTGGCAGTGGTGAGAACTGGCACCACCTGAACCTGCCCGTGCTGATTGATAACAGCCAGAGCTATTCAGCGCAGTACCCTGAAAACACCCACGCGATACCGGTTGAGCATGGCCTGCCTGACGGCTGGCTCTGGCTATACAAGCACAATGAGTCGCACCGGGTTTCCCTGTTTTCACACCGGCGTACTGCCGAAGCGCAGTACATGCAGCGCCCACGGCGATTTAACGCTGAAGGGGCACTCTGGACTGAAGCGATGGTCTCCGGCGCACGTGCGCTGGATATCGCCCTGCAGCCATCGCGTACCGTCGTGGCCATTGACCCGCAGGCAACTAACAGTGAAGAGAGTGACGAAACGGGGATTGTGGTGGCGAGCAGCTACGGGCGCGGTAACGACCGGCTGTTCTCTGCTGACGCGGATTATTCGGGTAAGCACTCGCCCAACGGCTGGGCCAAGCGGGCCATCCGTGCCTATGAAGAGCACCACGCTGAAGCCATTGTCATTGAGACCAATCAGGGCGGTGATATGGCCGAAGATACGCTGCGCAACGCGGGCTTTCGTGGGCGCGTCATTCGTGTCCATGCCAGTAAGGGCAAGTTTGCCCGGGCTGAGCCTATCTCTGCGCTGTACGAACAGGGCCGGGTGGCGCATCGCGGCAACCTCTACCAGCTCGAGAACCAGCTGCTGGAATACGTACCCGCCACAGCCAAAAAATCTCCGGACCGCCTCGATGCGCTGGTCTGGGCCATTACCGAACTGTTCCAGCCGAAGGGCACGACAGTCCGTCCATTTTCTGCCTGACTGAATATCACCATGAGCAACGACGTCCGGAAGCGATCGCCAAGAATTGAGTCGATGGCCGGGTGCTGGCCCATGATTTCTGCACTGCTGGGCGGTACGGCGGCCATGCGTAAGGCAGGGAAAACGTATCTGCCACGGTGGCCCAACGAAGAGGATGCGTTTTATCAGAACCGCCTGAGTACAGCCACGTTGTTTCCGGCGTTCTCCCGCACGGTTGAAGTGCTCAGCGGGAAACCTTTCTCCCGCCCGGTGACCTGGGATGAGACGGTTGTGCCCGCCCGCATACGCGAGATGTTCACCAACATTGACCTGCAGGGCACCAATCTGCACTCCTTTCTGGCTGACATCTGTGAAGAGGCCATGGCTTATGGTCTCTGCGGCATTCTGGTGGAGCATCCGCCCGCGGATAAGCCACTTTCCCTGGCCGAAGAGCGCCAGCGCGGCCTGAGGCCATACTTCGTGAAGGTGACCGCCAACAGCCTGCTGGATTACGAGTCAGAACGCGTAAACGGCCATGAGACGTTCACCATGCTGCGCTTTGTTGAGACGGTGAGTGAGCGTGACCCGGAGAATGAATTCGTCGTGAAAGACATTCAGCAGGTCAGGGTGCTGAATCCGGGACGCTGGCGTATTTATCGTGAGAAACCCAACGCCACTAACGGTGCGCTGGAGTGGCAGCTGCACGAGCAAGGCACCACCAGCCTGAAGAAAATCACCTTTGTCCCGGTCTACGGTGACAAGCGTGGCTTCATGAATGGCAGGCCGCCGCTGGCGGAGCTGGCCTGGCTCAACGTCGAACACTGGCAGTCACGCAGCGACCAGCAGACCATTCTGCACGTCGCCCGCGTGCCGGTACTGTTTGGCAAAAAGCTCGGTGATGCACCCATATCCGTAGGCGCGGCCTCGGCCATTATGTCCGAAGAGGACGATGCCGACCTGCGTTATGTCGAACACACAGGTAAGGCTATCGAGGCGGGGCGGACTGACATTCTTGACCTTGAGGAGAAGATGCGCCAGATAGGGGCGGAGCTGCTGGTGATTAAACCCGGCCACCGCACCGTGGTGCAGACGCTGGCGGATAACGAAGCGGGCACCAGCGCCCTGCAGCGCATGGTGTGTGACCTGACTGATGCGGCCCGGCTGGCGCTGCAGTACCTGGCTGAGTGGATGGGTGAAAAAGACGGAGGCCATGTCACCATCTTCAGCGACTTCGGTGCCACCACTCTTGCTGAAGCCTCGGCAGACTTCCTAATTGGCATGCACAAAGAGCGTGCGCTGTCAGACGAGACGCTGTTCAACGAAATTCAGCGCCGCGGCCTGATCAACAGCGAACTCCGCTGGGCCGACGAGCAGGGGCGTATTCACGCCATGCCGCCACCCATTACCAACAAGCCGGTTCCAGACCCGGCGTAATCCTTTCAGGCCTGTGCAGACGCATGGGCTTTTTATTGCCAGCAATTGCGGATGCAGCGCGGCGTCACGGGCCGGATGGCTCTCTCCTGGTTGGATGACCTGAATGAAACTGAAACTCGATGAGAACGGCAATGTTGTCGTGAACGATGGCAAGCCTGTGTACGTGCAGGATGACGGCAAAGAGATTGTCTTTGATGCCCCCGGCACGCTGCAGACCATCACCCGACTGAACGGTGAGGCGAAATCACACCGCGAACGTGCGGAGACTGCAGAGACAACACTGAAAACGTTCGAAGGTATTGCCGATCCGGTTGCTGCCCTGGCCGCGCTGGATACCGTGAAAAATCTGGCAGACAAAACGCTGGTGGATGCTGGCGAAGTCGAAAAGGTGCGTACTGAGGCTGTCCGCGCTGTTGAGGAGAAGTATGCGCCGATCGTTAAAGAACGCGACGACCTGAGCCAGAAACTTACCGCTGAGAAAATTGGCGGCAGTTTTGCCCGCTCAAAATTCATCGCCGAAAAGATGAGTATCCCGGCTGACCTCGTGGAAGCCCGCTTTGGCAGTAACTTCCAGGTGGTCGGTGACACCGTCACGGCGTTTGACCGCGAAGGGAACAAAATATTCAGTGCAGTCAAACCCGGTGAACCGGCAGGGTTTGACGAAGCGCTGGGCATTCTCGTTGAGCACTACCCGTACAAAGACCAGATCCTTAAAGGCACCGGCGCATCAGGCGGTGGCTCCGGTGGAGGCAATGGCAACACCAACACGAATACGCTTACCCGTGAACAGTTCGAATCACTCAGCCCTCAGGAGCAGAGTGAAAAGGCGTGCGCGGGTGTGCAGATTACCGATTAACAGGACACACTGAATGTCTAATACCCTGACCCAACTTATTCCCGACCTGTATCAGTCGCTGGATATTGTATCCCGTGAACTCTGCGGGTTTATCCCGTCTATTACGCTGGATGGTTCCGCCGAACGCGCGGCACTCAATCAGCCGATCCGCATTCCACTGACTCCTGCATCCAAAGCGGATGATGTGAAGCCCGGGCAACTTCCTCCGGATGATGGTGACCAGGTTATCGATAACGTGCCGCTGACCATCACGAAATCGCGCATGGTGCCGTTCCGCTGGGAAGGCGAACAGCAAAAGGGCATTAAGTCAGGGCCTGGTTATCACGGCATCCGTCGTGATCAGGTCACGCAGGCGATGCGCACGCTTGTTAATGAAATCGAAGTCGACCTGGGGCAGCTCTTTCGCCGTGCTTCGCGTGCCACCGGGGAAGCGGGAAAAACGCCCTTCAAGGATACGCTCACTGACACGGCACAGGTCCGCAAAATTCTGACCGACAACGGCGCCCCTCTGAGCGATCTGCAGTGTGTCATCGACACGACTGCAGGTGCAGCACTACGCACCATGGCGCAGCTGACCAAAGCCAACGAAGCGGGAACCACATCGCTGCGTGCACAGGGCACACTGCTCGAACTGCATGGTTTTACACTTCGTGAGTCGGCGGGTGTGGCGGAAAAATCTGGGGCAAAAATTGAAAAACTGTCTGTCGGTGATGACCTTGAGGCCGGGGGCTTAATCATCCCTCTAATCGGTCCCGGTGCCGAGGTAAAACCTGATTTGACTAGTTCTGTTATGCCTGGAAACGTGGTGCTACTGGGTAAACACAAATATGTCGTCGCAGGCGTTGAGCCAGGGGAATCTATCATGATTAATCCACCGGGGTTGATGGACGATGTGAAAGCAGGGATCAAGTTTGAAGTTGTGAGTGAATTTGTGGCCAACTTCGCGTTCAGCCGTTCTGCCATCATCCTGGCGACCCGCGCACCGGCACTGCCAGAAGAGGGTGATATGGCCGATGACCGCATCATGATCACCGACCCGCGCACCAACATGTCATTCGAAGTCTCCATGTATAAACAGTACCGTCGCGTACGCTATGAAATCGCCGCGGCATGGGGCTGTCAGAACATCAAACCAGAACATACCGCACTGCTCTTAGGCTAATTCTTCACTGCCATTTCCGGTGGCAATTCATATAACGAGGTATCTCATGCTGACTCCACAACAGCAGGCTGACGCACGCCGGTATATGGGCTATCCGATGCTGGGTGATACCTCTCCGGACGATCGCTCAGATGTCGCGTACGCACAGGTCACATCCGGACGCTTTCAGACGCTGGCGCATCGGCTGAATACACTGCGGGATGAGGAGGAACAGATTGTGGCGAACTACCTCATCACGCTGGCAGGTCTGGAGAGCGGTATCTCACGTGCCGCTGAAAATCTCGATACGGATAAGGCTGCTGTCTGGCAGCGAAACCGCTCAGAGGTTGCTGACCGCACGCGGTTGTACAATCAGTGGCGTCGTCAGTTGTGTGGCTTGCTGGGTATAACCCCGGGCCCGTCTCTGGGTAATGGCACAGCGCGACTGGTCAGGAGCTGACATGGATGCGTTGCAGCTTTCAGCCAGAGTAAGTATGGGCAATGGTAAGGCTGCAAAACGCCTTGGCAGCATCGCCTGTCATTACCGTGCACAGAGTCCCTTTGGTCCGCTTAAAACGGAGCCGCTGCAGTTACTTTCAGCGTCCTTCACGACTGACTACGGCTACATGCGCGCTGCGCGTTTTGGTCAGGCCGCCCGTATTGGTATTTTTGATGCCACGGGGTTTGAGGTCGGCGACATCCTGGTCTCAGAAGAAGAAGGCACGCTTTATGTGGCTGCCATGCCGCTGTTACAGCCCATATTGTGCGTAAAAGCAGAGCGGCAGATAACGTTGAAGCGCACCGCTGCGGGCAGGGCGAGTGGCGCAAATGGAGGTCTACAGGATTACGGCGGGACGACTGCTGCCAGTGAAACAATAATCACGTCTGACTGGCCTGCGAGCATTCTGCTCAACCGTAGTGTTGAGCACAGCCCGTTAAAATTACCCGGAGAAACCCGCAGCGCCTGGTGCAGCATTCTCATGCCAGCCTTCGGTAATCTGCATATCCATACCGGGGATTTTGTGACCGATGATGGTGGACTACGCTATGTGGTCATCGGTACCGAACTGACTGACATGGGATGGCGGCTCACAGCGATGCGGTTGACTGCGTAAAATGGCCAGTGTTGATGATGTCTCACAATACCTGGCAAAGCGTGTCGCGGATGTGCTTTACCCCGGCGGTTCTCTTTTGCCCGGGATTGTTAATGCCCCTGTCAAAATTTACCCGGGCTGGCCAGCCTCATTACCGTTACAGTCAGACATCGAATCAGGCGGTGCGCACGTCTCTGTGTGGCCACTCCCTGCTGAACGCAAGGTTAACTGTGCGCTGGGCAGGTCATATCAGCAGTTGGCTAAAGGTATGCCCACGCTGAAGTTGTGGGTAACTGACTGTGCGATTGCAGTTTCGGGAGTTGCATCGGCTTTAACGAATGTGCAGGTACGTCTGAATGGGAAAAAATTTATCTTTCACTTCAGGACAGGGACAACAGCAGAACATGTAGTCAACAGCCTTCAGCAGCATCTCCCCCATGCATTTGCCATGATGGGTCGGGTCATAATCTCTGTTGTTAATCAGTTAAGTATTTCAGTCACAACCGCTGGCACTGCTGTCCGGGAACTTCGCCGGCAGATAAAGGAGTTTCAGGTTACGGTCTGGGCACCTTCACCACAGCTGAGAAACACAATCGGCACAGCGATTGATGCTGTTCTGTCAGAGCATTGCCACATTGACCTCGGCGATGGTGTACCAGCTCAGATGTTCTATGCCCGCCAGTTTGATTCTGATGCTGCTGAGAACTGGCATGTGTACCGCCGTGACCTGATTTTCAGTGTGAACTTCGCTACTACTCAGACCGTCAGTGCGCCAGAGGTAACAGACATCGCCGTTAATCTCAATGGCCACAGCTTCAGGCCCTGATGCCTGACCTTCACTCATCATCTGTCACCTGCGACCTGCATTACTGATTCATTACGGAGTAATTTTCATGCCGATTTATCCCTCCGGCAGCCTCAACACGTCTGCACTGACGGCACCGGATTTATACGTGCAGGTCGTGCCTCCTCGCACACGATATATCAACGGTGTATCCACTGATGGTCTTGGGCTGGTGGGCGTGGCCAGCTGGGGCCCGGTCAACAGCGCTTTCCGCATCGGTTCTGATACGGATATGGCTTTCTTTCTGGGTTCCCCCAGAAATCGCCAGTACGATTTAGCGACCGCTGCGGCGATTTCTCTGCAGGTTGGCGCCACTAACCTTATCTGTGTCCGTGTAACCAACGGGCGCGATACTTCAGCCAGCGGCAGGCTCAGTGAGAACGGGCTCAAGACTACTTTGTTGCTGACCGCACTGTACAGCGGTACCCGCGGTAATCAGATTAGCGCAGGTATCAGCAACGGTACTGCAGTCGGCTCCAGAAAACTCACCATCAGCCTGCCGGGTGTGAGTGCCGAAGTCTTCGATAACATCCGGGGTGAGGGTGATTCGTTCTGGAAAGCCATGGCTGATGCGGTGAACCAGGGCCAGCTCAATATTCGTGGCCCCAGCCAGCTTGTCAGGGCAAAAGTCACCGAGTCCGAGACGACGACACCGTCCCCGGCCACTGAAGTAACCCTGAGTGGTGGTACCGACGGTGCGACGGGCATTAGTGACACAACCATCCTCGGTCAGGACGGTATTGATACCCCGCGCACGGGCATGTATGCCCTCCGCGGTACCAACTCTCAGGTCATCAACCTGATTGATGTGACGGATAAAAACTGCTGGCCATCGATGGCTGCGTTTGCGGGGTCAGAAGGGGCATATGCGATCGCGCAGGGTGCTGTTTCGACGGGCTGTATGGCGCTGTCCGAAGCCCTCAACAGTTCAGGCGTTGATGACTGGCACCTGAAACTGATTGTGGGCGACTGGCCGACCTGGAAAGACACTGCCAACGGTATTAACCGCATAATTGCGCCAGCCACCTTTGAGGCGGCGAATATTGCGGCCCGATCACCGCATATCTCCACACTGAACAAGCGCATCCCTGGCATCATTGCGACTCAGCGCCAGCTGGAAGGGCGACCTTACTCGGTACCGGAAATCGGGGCGATTAACTCTGCCCGACTTGATGTCATCACTAACCCCTGTCCGGGCGGTCATTACTTTGGCATGCGCTCAGGGCGTAACACCTCATCAAACCCGACCCAGAATGATGACACCTACACCCGAATGACCAACTATCTGTCGCTGACCATTGCAGCGAGTTTTGGTGGTGTTGTCGGTGACAACCAGACGGTGGACTTACGCCGTGAAACCAAGAGCACGCTGGAATCCTTCCTGTCGACTCTGGAGAGGCAGAACATGATAGGTGACCCTAATGGCGGGCCCGCATTTGCCGTGCGCCTGGATGCAACCAATAACCCGGACTCACGCGTTGCACTGGGGTATATGACCGCAGATGTGCAGGTTAAATACCTGAACGTGGTTCGCTATTTCCTCGTGAACCTGGAAGGGGGTGGCAGCGTATCCATCTCCGTCTCCAATGACTCACCTCATTAAGTCCGTTGCGCTAACATCCCGGAGATAAACCATGCCAACTCTTGGCTATACCGTGGGCCGCGACATCGCAGTCGATATCATTACGCACACTGGAAAGCTTCGCATTCCCAAAATCATGAGCTTTGACTCAAAGCCGCAGGTCTCAACTCAGAAAATCACGCCACTGAACGGCATCACTGACGAGCTGCAAATCCCTGTCGGCTGGCACGGCACCATCACCGCGGAACGCATGGATGCCACGCTCGATGACTTCTGGGCGAAGTGGGAAGACAACTATTTCAACGGTATCGATCAGCCCCGCGGCACCATTACCGAAACCATCACCGAAGCGAACGGCACGGTCAGCGTATACCGCTATGAAGGCGTGTCGTTTCATCTCACCGATGCCGGCAACAAGCAGGGTGAGAAAACCGTCAACCAGACGCTGACCTTTACCGCCAGTCGTCGTAAGAAAGTTAACTGAGGTCACTGAGTGAAAGTCACTGTCCATGAAGAACCGATGTCAGAAACGGCAACGCCCGCTGTATCCAGTCAGGTGACTGACGCCCGGGGCCGGGTCATCCGCTACCGTGAACTGGACCCGTTACAGGAGTCGCGGCTGATTCTGGCCATCGGTGCACAGGCTGCAATGAACCCGGTTTATGTGAATGTCTATGCCATTCCGGCGGCACGAGTCTCCGACATCGATGGCGATGAGTACGCTATCCCTCAGACTCAGGCGCAGGTGGATGCCATGATCAGCATTCTCGGCCGCGAAGGCATGGACGCACTGGCCACACGATTTTTCCCGACCGGAGAAAACGCCACAGACAGTGACGGTCACAGGACCGCCACAAAAAACTTGCCCTGAACCCTGATTTTCGCAGCCGCTGCTGGCTGGTGAAGAACGGGGTTCCGTTTTCAATGGTATTTGATGTAAGCGTGATGGCGGCGCATGAACGGCACGCGATGGCGATCGTGTTTTCGGAGCTGGAAGGGGCGCAGTTTAACTGGCAGACATGGGGCTGGGAGAAACAGACGTGAAAGAGTTAGAGGGTTTTCTCGGGGCGGCTCTGCAGTTCTCAGCGCTGGAAGTCGCGCTGCACAAGCGACTGGCTGACGGACTCGAAGAGGTCGCCGCATGTATCGAACAGACCGCGAGAGATGAAATCGGTTTCTATCAGCCTGCAGTGGGCCCTTTTCAGGACTGGGCTTCGCTGGCTGAGAGTACCGAAGCGGACAAAGCGAGAAAAGGTTTCCCCCTGGAAGCGCCGCTCCTGCGCACCGGTGAATTCCGGGACACGTGGGAGCATGAGGTCAGTGGTTTTGAGGCGGTGGTCGGCTCAAAAGACAATAGGGCACCGTGGTTTGAGTTCGGGACCGTCAATATGCCTCCTCGTCCGGTGCTGGGCCCTGCCGTCATCCACAATGAACATACCATTCGTCGGATTCTGGGCCGTGCTGCAGTCACCGGTATGACTGAGGGCACCGCCATTCATAAAGCATTGGGTTATGACCGCCGCATATGAATTCTTAGCGTTTTCAGCCCTGAATATTTGAGGGGGTTCATTTTTGCGGAAAACTGAATCCGGAAAGTGACAGCCTGTAACCTCGGCATTTTCTCGGGGCAGGTGGGTATGAAGACATTAACAGTTTTGTCCTTGCTGGCACTGACGCTGGTGGCCGTAGCTATGGACGACAATGACAGTGACACCTACTACGGTGACAGCTGGGACAACACCATGGCTGAAATCCATGGAACGTGCACACGAATAACATGCCCACCCGGCACCCGCGTCAGGGTGGATGTGGTGCCAGGAGATACCGGTATTGCGGAAACCTGGGACAGGAAGCTCGTCGATCTGCTTAACCTCGTCGGGATGAAATTCGTGGTCATGGGTACTGACGGGCACTCCTCGTCTGCCTGGGTGCTGGGTCCCGGACAAATCGCCTACAGCATTCAGTGGATGTTTCTGAAGAAAGTGGCCGATAAGAAACGCAAAAGCTAGAAAACAAAAAGCCCGGGAGTGGTGGCAACCGGGCTGGGCACAATCCTGTGCCAAAGATTTCCAATAAGAGCATGGCCTCATCACAGGGAAGTAAGAGACGATCTGATCTTAGTTGGTGTTTAGGGGATTGCATGCGAAGCGGTAAATATTGGAGGGGTTGAGGTAAAGAAAACCCGGCCTAAGCCGGGTGCTCCACTACTTACTTCTTACCAGAAATGACCAGCATTTGTAGCCATAGGAATGAGCATCCAACACTTTGCGCTCATTTTCTGGGGTGCCTGCCTTAGCTCGGGTGCGGCGAAAGCGGCAATGTCTCCAGCTGTAACCAGGAGGTGCTTCTTTTGTAGCTATAGTGCGTAAAGTCATCGACTTCACCCCACCTATGGGTGAAGCACTCCCCATAAGTGTCTTGCTTGAGAGGCGAGGATCCACTATTGTACAAATTCACCAGCTGTACAGTCGTGGGTGCCTTTACCCTCGATTCGAGTAAATGTTCTTGCAGGAACAATTACTCAAATTCATGACGAGGCCGGGCGTAAACCTTCAAAATTGAAGCGATACGCTCGGCTTCTTCGTTTGTGAGATCAGTTGGAACTCCGGGTATTGTCAAAATGATGCCATCGCGAATTGGTACAGGTATATCAATTGTTGACTGCTTTGATTCAGAGGGCAACTGTGGTGGTAAAACTAGAGTTTGTGGTAATTGCTTTTTCACCTTCACCTCACTTTCTTGATTTTCAAAAATGCTGTTTGGGTCTGCCAAGAAGTTCTTATATAACTTTATTGCTTGATTGATGCGGCTTTTATAACTGCTGCGTGAGGATGGGCCTACTTGCGCGTTAGTATCTTCGATGAATTTTTCGACGGTAGCTTCGGCATCTATTTCCTCGAAGTTAATGATGAAAGGGTCCACATACTTAAGCATCTTCGGCACTGGCTTCAGGTTTTTGAGCGTACTGTCACCAACTCCACCTACTAATGGAAGTGAACCGACAAAAGCGGCTAAAGCTTCAACTGAAATATCTTTCGTTTCCATATGGCCTCCAACTCTTAATCTGACCAAAATATACCCTGACTTGAGCGCGATCGCAACTCCTTGAAAAACGATCAGAACCCGAACCTCGCTCAAGATTGGCTCTTGGGGTTGTTCAGGTTGGTTCATGTTCGTTCATTACCGTTTGTTTACGATTGACTACGATTGATTTGCGTGTTTTTTTTCGAGCGAAATGGAATAAAAATAATTTTTTATATTCCAAAGTTGAATAACACAATTGCTTTTATTTATACCTGTTTATAACTTAACTATGTGGGCGTTAGTGCAGGTTAAATTAGGTATGGATATGACTGGACATGATGAGGTCTTGGACTCTTTTGAAATGAAGTCTCCTCAACAACTATTGGCGGGGTTGGACTACCAGTTGGTGGCAGAATTCTTTGCGGTTTTTTCAAGGGTTGAACACGCACTTAAAATGAGCGGCTATTTGCAGGAAAGGGAACCAGCGACAGTAGATTGGCACAGGTTTGCTTCTGAGATGGTAGGCCAGCTTAGTTCGGTTAGGTCGATCAAACTGAAAACTTCAATTGTCTTTCTGACTGATTTCCCCCCAAAGAAACAGCTTAGAAATTTTGAATGGCAAGACTCTCCTTTTCCAGAAATTTGCTCTGATCGTGACAGTAAGGCAATCATTGCATCAACACGTGTCCGCAATAATCTTTTCCATGGGGGTAAATATAATATAACAGACCCGGCACGAGACACTGAATTGATAGTCAGTGCTCTGAATGTGCTGCGTGGCTGTCTTTATGTTCGTGAAGATATCAAGACAAATTACGAGCTGGTCTTGTGAAACTCACTTGCATGGCTGACATATGATCAGTGCTTACCGATATGGTGCAGTTGGCCACTTCTTGTATGCGAAGACGTATAGCATGATGAAATGAATGCCTGGACAGGATAGCAATATCGCCATCTTCCATCCGAAACCAGCCTTTTGTGCCATACGAAAGCAGGGGATGAACATCAGAAACCAGATGATTAGTGACAGGGCTGCGAGAGGATTTGGCTTTTCCATTAAGAGTTCTCCATGAGTTGATTGCCTATGGTTATCGGCGAATAACGGAGATCATTTAGCCAAAATAATCTTTGATCATCTATCCCACATTGTACCGTTTGAAAGTAACAGCCCACCTTAGTGGGCCATATCTTTAGTTGCCGCCCGGACGAGCGTCCGCAGAGCGGTTACCGCAACGTGAACCATCTGCTGCTGTGTCGCCGTTATGCTGACAGTTGCCCGCAAATGCACTCACTGAAGCACCCATAGACAGAATGAGGCAAAAGATAGCCATTACCTTTTTCATAATGTTTCTCACTGTGTGATTGTGTTGCCAAGTGGCGAAATTACATTACGACCGAGTGAATGACTTATCAATAAAATTTATAGGAATAGTCTTAACTCCCTACAGTATGTCAGTGCAACTGTTGATGGTAAATCGCTGTTACCGGCCTGCCAATATTAGTAGGTGGAGATATAAATCATTGTTTTCAAGTTGAATTGCACGTGCATGATGCTAGGATGCGTCCGTTTGCAATCAATGGAAAATAAAAATGAAAAAGATTTTAGCAGTAGCGCTGGGAGCGCTTTTACTTTCAGGTTGTACAGTGCGCGTGGCCGACATGACGGTGGGTAGTACTAAAAACTACAACCTCAATGCTGGCAAGTTTGAAAAGGGTGCACGTGTTACAGGTGAAGACAAAGCACCCATCGTTATTTTCCCTCTGGGCATTCCTAACGTTAAAACGGCAATGGACAGGGCGATCGAAAAGGATAAATGCGCGGTAGGCTTGAGCGATGTGGTGATTTCTCAACTAAACCATGCATTTATCTTTGGGACATTTGGTTTCCGTGTTGAAGGAAACCTCATCATCGATAAAACCATGGCAGGCTGCGAAAACCACGTCTGATATGAAGCCACCTGAAGGTGGCTTTTTTGTTTGGATGTTTTCAAAAAGAATAAGCAATTACTTGCTGCTTTTTCAGACGATTGGGCTGCCATTATTCAGGCTAATTTATCTCTCTTTTAATGGAGGGAATCATGAATAAACGCAAACTCGCTGTAACTTTGGCTGCAGCCTTTAGTCTCTTGTGGATCAGCACCACAGAGGCGAAATCATCAAAACAAACCGACGATCAGATACGTCAGCTCATTATCGAAGATTCTATCGCATCTTACCCTGGCGTCTGTGCCTGCCCGTTCAACTCAGCCCGTAATGGCAGTAGCTGCGGGAGAAGAAGTGCGTGGAGTAAGCAAGGCGGGTATGCGCCTGTTTGCTATAAGAAAGAAGTTTCCAGAGAAATGGTCGATGAGTGGCGCAAAAGCCATGCATCCTGACTAAACCCGCGAAAGCGCTGAGGGATCCCCACTAAATCAGCGCTAATAAACCAACACCATATTTTGGTAGGTTTTGGCGAGGTGGTTAAGA